>JAFSSN010000054.1 GCA_017450985.1 Bacteroidaceae bacterium | reverse complement strand
TGCGGCAAGGGCGCGTTTGTGACCGGCATGGCGGCAAGAGAGCCGGAGATAAACTTTATCGCCATAGAAAAGGTAGAGGATGTTATCGTTATGGCTATGGAAAAGGCGCAGGCGGCGGAGCTTAAAAACGTGCGGTTCATCGACATTGACGCGGAGCGGATAGAGGACTTTTTTGAAAAGGGCGAGATCGTACGGATATATCTTAACTTTTCCGACCCGTGGAAAAAGAGCAAGCAGGCAAAACGGCGGCTCACGCATAAGCGGTTTTTGGACAGGTACAAGGAGGTGCTTCCCACGGGAGGAGAGATATGGTTCAAGACCGATAACATAAAGCTTTTTGAGTTTTCGTTAAACTCGTTTGCGGCGGAAAACTTCAAGCTTGAAAATATAACGCTCGATCTGCATGATTCAGGCTTTGAGGGCAACGTGGTAACGGTAACTGCTCTGGGTGCTGGTACGGCACAAATCGTTTTCAAGACTGCTGCGACCGACCACTATGAGACTGGCAGCAAGACTTATACTGTGAATGTTTCTGCTGCGCTCGTGCCTGCAGACCTTGATTTTACTTTCAAGGGCGGCAGAAGCAATGTGGAGAATGCGGAGAACATGATGCAGAGTGGTCTCGGTACAGATTACAGTGCCGACACTAAACTGAAGTTTGATGGTACGGGCGACTACATGGTCATTGCATTCAAGGACGAGCCTTCTACTATTTCTTTCGCCATCAAGGGTAACGGCTTTACAAACGGTACGTTCGAGGTTCTTGAGTCTGCCGACAACAAGACATATACTGTAGTGAAGTCTTTCTCTTCATACGGCGATGCTGCAACTGAGACTGCAAGCCTCAAGTCAGCATCACGTTTCGTGAAGTTCCTCTACACAAAGAAGGAGGCTGGTAATGTCGGAATTGGTAAGGTGACTATTTACGGTAAGGACGTTATCGTTACCGTTCCTACTGTTGGTGCCGAGGATGGTGCGGCTGCCTGGACGGCTGATACATATACACGTTCTGTCGCTACTGGTAAGATTTCTACAATCTGTCTGCCATACGACGCTGTAGTCGAGGGTGCTATGGTTTATGCCCTTGAGGGAAAGACGGTGAAGAATGGTAGCGTCAGCTCACTCGATTTCATGCTTGTAGGTGAGACGGCTGACAAGTCAAATACTGTTGAGGCTGGCGCGCCTTATGTCTATCGTGCTACTGCCGACGTGCAGACATTCACTAAGACTGGCGACAAGGCTGGCAAGGTGGCTCCTAAGGCTGGAACAGAAGGCTTTACAGGTACGTACAAGTCATTCATGCTTCCTGTAGGCGACTACTTCCTCTACAACAAGCCAGAGGGCAAGCAGGAGTTCAGTAAGGCTGCTGATTCTGGCGATGGCTATTCATACGTCAACATCGGTGCTTTCAAGTGCTACGTCAGCTCTATGGACGACATCTGTGAGACTGCTGCTGAAGTGGTTTATGAGGCATCCCGCCGTCTTGTAATCGGTACGGAGTATGACGAGTCAACTGGTATCGTTACTCTCGATACTGATGACGTCAAGAAGGCTGACGGCAAGTATGTAGAGAATGGACGTCTCGTCATCGTTAAGAACGGCGTGAAGTACAATGCTAACGGTCAGCGTATGTTTTAAGGACCGGAGATAATAATGGGTCAAAGAAGATGGGCTGATGATGCCTGTTCTTCTTTGACTCTTCCAAAAAAAGAATACTATTAAAAAATCATGACAATGAAAGCAACTTATGTAAACCCGGAGGTCAAGAATACGAATATGAGAATCAGAGCATCGCTTTTGTCTGGCTCGTCAGTAGGTGTGGATAACACTGGAGTCAGTGGCAGCGGTTCTGCACCGATTGAGGCTGGTGCGAAATCGAGAGCCGGTGTTTCTTCACTTGACTAATATTCCCCCTTGCAACTTCAAAAAGAGACAGAGCAAATGTTTGCTCTGTCTCTTTTTTGAGGTTGTAAGGTTGTTTTGTACGGTTGTACGGTTATTAGGGGGGCGGTTATACGGTTTTAAGGTTATAAGGTTATAAGGTTATACGGTTATAAGGTTATACGGTTATTAGGTTGTACGGTTGTTAGGTTATACGGTTGTTTTGGGCGGTTATACGGTTTTAAGGTTATTAGGTTGTACGGTTGTTTTGTACGGTTGTAAGGTTGTACGGTTTTAAGGTTATTGGGTTGTACGGTTATTTTGGTCGGTTATACGGTTGTACGGTTATTGGGTTATTAGGTTTTGCGGTTGTTTTGGACGGTTTTAAGGTTTTACGGTTATTAGGGGGCGGTTGTAAGGTTGTGGGGTGATGAGAATGAATAAGTGGGTGTAAAGTCGTTTGTGACTTTGCACCCACTTGTTTTTGCTTCACGTGGTTTACTCCTGTTAACTACTTGCGTAAGTTGTCTGTACTGTCCTTTTTGTCTTCGTGCTTTTTGACCGTTATGGAGTCGGTGGTGAAATCGACTACGGCAAGGCGGTGGGTGACGAAGATGATGGTTGTGTCGGCATAGTGCGTCTTGATGTTCTCAAGCACTTTGCGCTCTGTCTCGATGTCGAGTGCCGATGTGGCTTCGTCGAGCAGCAGTACGTGGCACGGGTGTATGATGGCACGTGCAATGGAAATGCGCTGTGCCTGTCCTTCCGACAGTCCGCCTCCGCTTTCGCCGCATACGGTGTCGAGTCCGTCGGGCAGGTCGAACACGAAGTCGGCAAGAGCTATGCGGAGTGCCTTGTTCATGTCCTCGGTGGTGGCTTCAGGGTTGCTCATGCGCAGGTTGTCGCGTATAGTGCCCGAGAAGAGCGAGTTGCCCTGCGGCACGTATGAGAAGTTGCAGCGCAGGTTAGGTGTTGCAATGTGGTTCTTCGTGGCAGAATAAGCTTTGACGTTGCCTGAGGTAGGATTGATGAGCGAGAGCATGAGACGTATGAGTGTGGTCTTTCCTGCTCCCGTGGCACCGAGTATGGCGGTGAAAGAGCCTGGCTTGAAGTCGTGGGAGAATTGCTCCAGCACGAGTCGGCTCTTCTCGTTGTAGCGGTAGTCCACGTTCTCGAATCGTATGCCCATAGGCTCGTCGAACATGGTAGGGTTGTCGATGTCCTCCTGTTCCAGTTCTTCCAGCTCGATGAGTCGCTCGGATGAGGTGAGGCTGTTGACGAACACCGGCAGCAGGTGTGTCATGCTTTCCATAGGTCGCTGGATGCGGAAGATGAGTTGCTGGAATGCCATGAACATACCTATGGTGATGATGCCGTCGTAGAGTTCGTATATTGCCCATGAGAGTGCGATGAGGTAGGCTCCTGAGAATCCTGTGAAGCGTACTATGGACGACAGCACGGTGAAGCGTGCCCTTCCCTTGGTCTGTGCGCGCAGCAGTCGCTGGCGCTTGTCAAGGTTGGTTACCATGGCTGCACTCTGTCCGAGCACCTTGATGACCATCTTGTGTTGTATGCTTTCCTGTATGATTGCCTGCAGGGCACTGTTGCTGTCCTTGATTTTGCGCACTATGCGGCGCATTCGGCGGAGGTAGAAACGTGCGAGGAGCAGGAATACCGGTGTCACGCAGATGATGATGATTGCGAGGCTGCGGTCCATGATGTAGAGGTAGCAGAACGATGCTATGAACTGTACGATGATGACCAGCGTGTTTGGCACCACTTCGGTCATGAGTCGCACGATGTCACTCACGTCGCCGAAGAGACGGTTGAGCACGTCGCCGCTGTGGAAGCGTCCTATTCCGCTCCAACGGCTGTTGAGGATGCGTGCAAAGAATTTCTGCTGCATCATGTTCTGCACCTTCACGCCGAGTATGGCGGATGTCCATGTGTATGTGATGCTGAGTATGAGGTCGATGATGTAGAGTGCGATGATGACGGCGAGTGCTATTGCCAGTGAGCCTGATATGTTGTGCACGGCAATGTCGGTAAGCTGTCGCATGGCCTCTACGAAGGCAAGGCTTATGCCCACCTGTGCTAAGCCTATGCTCATGTTGATGACGGCACGTGAGCGGCATGGGGCATGGTGGCTCCACAGCCATTTGAGTATGTGCCTTGTAGTGTATTTTGTTTTGTTTATTCGCATGAATTTTGGGGGTGAAGAATCGCCTGCGGCGGAGTGAAGAATGAAGAATGAAGAATGAAGAGTGAAGAATGAAGAATGAAAGTTACCAAAGGTGCCTACCATTGGTTCGCAATCTTAACTCTTAAATTTTAATTCTTAACTCTCAAATCTTAATTATCAATTGTCAATTCTCAAATGTCTTATATTCTCTTGTCTGCTCCCCACATCATTTTTTTGCGGAGTGTGGAGAAGAAGTTCTGTTCTGGTCGCACAACGACGTTGACCATGTACGGTGCCTTGCGTATGCGCAGGTGTATGTTCTCGGGGTAGCTTTCGCTTCGTCCGTCGAGTGATATGAGGAAGCGTCGGCTGCGGCTTTCGACTCGGAGCGTTATCTCGGAGTTGTCGCACAGCACTATAGGGCGCATGTTGAGGCTGTGGGGTGCTACCGGCGTGAGAGAAATGGTGTTCGACTGTGGAACGATGATAGGTCCGCCCACGCTGAGCGAATAGGCCGTGGAGCCTGTCGGCGTGCCTATGATGAGTCCGTCAGCCTGGTAGGTGGTCAGGTACTCGTCGTTGATGCTTGTATGGATGCTTATCATCGATGATATGTCGTGCTTTGATATTGCCACTTCGTTGAGGGCGTATGGATAGCCCTTGAGTTCCATCTCGTCGCATGAGAGATGGAGTGCGCTTCGCTTCTCCACGGTGTAGTTGCCCTGGTATATGTCTTCGATGGTAGCTTCGATCTGTTCCGGCGTGAACGATGCGAGGAAACCGAGTCGGCCCGTGTTGATGCCGATGATAGGTATGCCCTTGTTTCCCACCTTGCTTGCCACGTCGAGGAATGTTCCGTCGCCGCCCATGCACACGACGAAGTCGGCTGTGAAGTCGTCGTCCTTGATGACCTCGCATGGTGGTATGTTGATTTTCAGATTGTCGCGTAGAAAGAGGAAGAACTGCTCCGGTATGATGATTTCGGCTTTGCGCTCAGAAGCTGTGGCAAAGAATTTCTGTACAGCCGCGCTTTTGCGTTCCTGATAGATATTCCCGAAGAGGGCAAATTTCAATTTCTTATTCATAGAAATCTATAGAATTATTGTTTCTGATATAGAAAATATGTGTTTGGTAAACATAATTCAATAAAATATTCTTACTTTTGCACATAGTTTTCTTAGTGCAAATATAGATAAAAATACTGGAATCGGTACAAACGTATGTTCCTTTATTTCGTATTCGCTGCAAAGGAGAGGAATCTGAACGGGCAATAGGGCCATTACGGGATGTGACAGCGAAAGAAACTGAATATTCAATCTAAACATTTATATATATCTTTAAAAAGTCTTATGAAAGAGCTTAGTGTACTCGAACTCGCCGAGAAGGGTGGGTGGATTATGGTTGTATTGGCAATTCTATCTGTTGTTGCCATTTACATCTTTACAGAACGTTTCATAGTTATTCATAACGCTGGTAAGGGCGACAAGTTGTTCATGGACCGCATTCGCGACTACGTGAAGAACGGCGACGTTACTTCAGCTCTCAATTTCTGCCGCAATACCAATACGGCATACGCACGTATCATCGAGCGCGGCATCAAGCGCATGGGCCGTCCTGTGGCTGAGGTACAGTCTGCTATCGAGAATTCAGGTAACCTTGAGGTGGCTGAGATGGAACGTCGTCTGCCTGTACTTGCTACCATTGCCGGTGGTGCTCCTATGATCGGATTCCTCGGTACGGTTATCGGTATGGTTGAGGCATTCTGGGAGATGTCTAACGCCGGCGGTAACATTGACATCAGCCTTTTGTCAAGCGGTATCTATCAGGCTATGATTACTACCGTTGGTGGACTCGTGGTCGGTATTATCGCACTCTTCGGCTACAACTACCTCGTTGCCAAGGTCGATGGAGTGGTGAACGAGATGGAGGCTAAGTCAATGGCGTTTATGGACCTTTTGAACGAGAAGTAATATGTTAAAGAGAAGAAATAGAATATCAGCAACGTTCAGTATGTCGTCAATGACCGACATCATCTTCCTTTTGCTTATATTCTTCATGATAACAAGTACAATGGTGGCTCCTAACGCCATCAAGGTGCTTTTGCCGCAGGGCAAGAAACAAACAACCACTAAGGCTATCTCGCGCGTCATCATCGACAAGGAGCTTAACATCTATGCTGCCAACGGCAACGAGGATGAGCGCAAGGTGACTCTCGAGGAACTGCCGGCGGTGTTGCAGGAGGCTGTCACCGACACGACCGACCTCTATGTGTCGCTCTATGCCGACGAGATGGTGCCTTATAAGAATATTGTAGAAGTGTTGAGTTTAGCTAATGAACACCACTTCAAGATGGTGTTGGCTACAAGACCACCTGAGCATGAATAAAAGTAATAAAAACCAAAAGATAATATCAGCGTCCGTTACGATTATCTATCACTGTCTGCTGTTTATGCTTCTCTTCTTCCTCACGCTCAAGACGACGAAGAAGGACGAGGAGCGGATTGAGGACGGTGTGCCGGTGATGCTGGGTGAGCTGGAGGATGCCGGCGGCATGGACATGGGAGGATTCCCTATGCCTGAGGCCAGGGTGGAGACTGCGCCTGCCCCTTCCGTGCCTGAGGCTACGGAAGAGCCTCTCGTCACTCAGAACGAGGAGCCGAGCATCAGCGTGAACGAGGCTAAGGCGAAGGCTGAGGCTGAGGCGAAGCGTAAGGCTGCCGAGGAGGAAGCAAAGCGCAAGGCTGCCGAGGAAGAGGCTGCAAGGAAAAAAGCGGAGGCTGAGGCTGCTGCAAAGGCTGCCGTCAACAATAAGGTGGCGGGAGCGTTCGGCAACTCAAAGAACAAGGGCAGCAGCGGCAATACGACGGGTAACGGTGCACAGGGCTCGCCTACGGGTAATGCCAACTTCGGCGCTACGTCGGGCGTTGGAGGCACGGGTACTTCGTATGCCGTAGGCTCACGCACGGCAAAGTATCTTGCCAAGCCTACATATACCGATGCTTCGAGCGAGGGTACGGTCATCGTGGCTATTGTGGTGAACTCGCAGGGCAAGGTGGAGAGTGCTACGGTCAAGAGTAGTACTACTACGTCTGCTGCACTTCGCAACGCTGCCGTGGCTGCTGCTCGACAGTCGTCTTTCTCGCCGGGCACAGAGCTGGAGAACGGAACGATAACGTATAAGTTTAAGCTTAAATAACGATTGATATATGATTTACACTTTTCTTGCCACTGGCTTCGAGGAGGTTGAAGCGCTTGGCGTCGTAGATGTGTGTCGCAGGGCTGGACTTGAGGTCAATATGGTTAGCATTCAGGATGAGGCTGCCGTAGTGGGTGCTCATGGCATAACGGTGGTTGCCGACTCTCTCTTTGCCGACAACGACTATTCTGATGCTGACCTTGTGTTTCTTCCGGGAGGCATGCCCGGGGCTGCCAATCTCGATTCGCATGCAGGTGTGCGCAGTGTCATCATGACGCAGTTTAAGGCTGGCAAGGCGCTTGCTGCCATCTGTGCTGCTCCGTTTGTGTATGGTAACCTCGGTATTCTCGACGGTCGTAAGGCTACATGCTATCCTGGCTTTGAGAACAAACTGACGGGAGCAACGGTGACGGGTGCGCTCGTGGAGAAGGATGGCCAGTTCATGACGGGCAAGGGGCCTGGTGCGGCTCTCGCTCTCGGCTACATGATTGTTGAGCATTTCTGTGGCAAGGAGGTGGCTGACACTTTGAGAAATGGAATGATTTATCAGGGGTAGCAGGCTGTTGTAATTTGTGGATGGCGTTTAGCGTCGCAAGTTAAGGCGTGTCTGCCTTTGAAAGTAATGGAAGAGCCTCTCTTCATCTTGCCTTTGTGGAAAGATGGAGGGAGGTATTAAATATTTATTAGAACGATGGATAAAGCTATAGTCATAGTTGCAGGCGGCAAGGGGCTGAGAATGGGGGGCGACATACCTAAGCAGTTTCTTCCGGTGAAGGGATTGCCTATTTTGATGCGTACGTTGCAGAGGTTTCATGATTTTGACAACGACATGCAGATTGTGCTTGTGCTGCCTGAGGCGCAGCAGGAGTATTGGAAGCAGTTGTGCGAGCAGTATCGTTTTTCTGTGCCTTACACGTTGGCGAATGGTGGTGAGACTCGTTTCCATTCTGTGAAGAACGGTCTGGCAAAGGTGGCTGCTGACGTGCAGTTGGTGGGTGTTCACGATGGCGTGCGTCCATTTGTGAGCATCGATACTATTGCTTCGTGCTATGATGAGGCTCGGCGTTCGGGGGCTGTGGTGCCGGTGGTCGAAGTGGTGGAGACAGTTCGTCATTTGCAGGAGGCGGGTTCGGTTACTGTGCCTCGAGGCGAGTATCGTCTTGTTCAGACTCCACAGGTGTTTGAGGCGGGTTTGCTTCGCAGTGCCTATGGTCAGCAGTACACGGATTTCTTTACCGACGATGCCAGTGTTGTGGAACGTTTCGGTCATGCTGTGACGCTTGTTCCTGGTAATCGTGAGAACATCAAGATTACCACGCCTTATGACATGAAGGTAGCCGAGTGTTTGGCATGATGAGATTTAAGAGTTACTGATAATAATTGCTGTCTGCTGAACTTGTGAGAAT
The DNA here is from genome assembly GCA_017450985.1 of Bacteroidaceae bacterium. Taxonomy (GTDB): domain Bacteria; phylum Bacteroidota; class Bacteroidia; order Bacteroidales; family Bacteroidaceae; genus Minthosoma. Next base: position 14,574 of record JAFSSN010000054.1, on the reverse strand, counting down.
TGCATAACTTTATGATATTACCATACGGTGTTTAGTATGGCGGACAGTCATAAAAATAGGGGAGCGTAAGTGCTTGAAAAGTTATTTTTCAGCTTATCGCTCCCCAGTTTATATTGCTTTTTCTTATTTCGCGCAGTCGGCGCCATAGGACGGCGTTCTGCGGGTTTGTTTCGTCGGGGTCATTGTCAATGACTTCTTGTGCAGTCATGCGGGCGAAGGATAGTATCTGTCCGTCGCGTGCAAGGTTGGCTATCTTGAGGTCGAATGCCATGCCAGACTGCTGCGTGCCTTCAAGATCGCCCGGACCGCGCAGCTTGAGGTCTTCCTCGGCGATTTGGAATCCGTCGGTAGAGTCAACCATGATTTGTATTCGCTTGCGTGTGGTGTCTGAAATCTTGTAGTTGGTAACCAGTACGCAATATGACTGGTCGGCGCCTCGTCCAACGCGTCCGCGCAGCTGGTGAAGCTGACTGAGGCCGAAGCGCTCTGCGTTCTCGATAATCATGACTGAGGCATTAGGCACATTCACGCCCACTTCGATGACGGTAGTGGCTACGAGTATCTGTGTTCTGCCGCTTGCGAAGGCGTCCATCTCGATGTCCTTTTCTGCAGGCTTCAGCTTGCCGTGTACCTTGCTTACTCTATATTCGGGAAAGGCGGTGCAAATCTGTTTGTAACCGTCTTCCAGATTCTTCATGTCAAGCGTCTCCTGCTTCTTGCGTGCAGAGGCTGACAGAATGTTTGCGCCGTCGCGACTCTCGAAGGAATAGTCGCCGTCGGAAACAGGCGTGTATTTCTCCTTTTCTTGTATGAGCGGATAGACAATGTATATCTGTCTGCCGAGTTCGAGCTCATGGCGCATCATGGAGTATATCTGCTCGCGGTGAGCATCGAAGCGGTGTATGGTCTTGATAGGCTTTCTTCCAGGCGGCAGCTCGTCGATGATGCTCACGTCAAGGTCGCCGTAGAGTGTCATGGCGAGGGTGCGTGGAATAGGCGTGGCGGTCATGACGAGTACGTGTGGCGGAATCTCGTTTTTCTGCCACAGTTTGGCACGCTGTGCCACGCCGAAGCGGTGCTGTTCGTCGATGACCACAAGTCCAAGGCGGTGGAACACTACGTTGTCTTCAATGACGGCGTGTGTGCCAACGAGTATGTTGATGTCGCCGTTGAGCAGCGACTGCAGCAGTTCTGTGCGTTTCTTGCCTTTGACCGAGCCTGTGAGCAGCTGCACGTTGACGGGCATGTCTCGCAGAAAAGCCTTTAGTGTTTCAAGGTGTTGCTCAGCAAGTATTTCCGTCGGTGCCATGATGCACGCTTGATACCCGTTGTCGAGTGCTATGAGTGCACACATTAGTGCAACGAGCGTCTTGCCGCTTCCTACATCGCCTTGTACGAGACGGTTCATCTGTCGGCCGCTCTTCATGTCGGCACGTACTTCCTTGATGACGCGCTTCTGTGCGCCTGTAAGTTGGAAGGGCAGGTAGTTGCTGTAGAAATTGTTGAAGATGTCGCCAACGATGTTGAATACATGTCCCTTGTAGCGCAGCTGACGGTCCTTTGCATAGCGCAGGATGTTGAGCTGTACGTAGAATAGTTCTTCGAATTTGAGACGCAGCTGTGCCTTACGCAGCATTTCCGGCGTAGTGGGGAAGTGTATGTTGCGAATGGCTTCGTCGTAGGAAATGAGCTTGTGCCGCTCTACGATGTATTGAGGCATTGTCTCAGCAAATGGCGCTGACAGCAACTTGAAGAGGTTGGCTGTAATCTTAGCCATGACGCTGCTTGACAGGAATCCTTTCTTCATCTTATCCGTAGTGTTGTACAACGGCTTGAAGGCGAAGGAAGGCTGCGCAGTCATGGTTGTATGCTGTTGGTTCTGTTCAAACAAGTTGTTTGAACTGTGTACTATTTCTTTGAGGTGTGGGGGCGCATCCTCTATCTCGGGATGCGGAATCTGCAAGTGCCCGTTGAAGATGGACGGCTTGCCGAAGATGAGTATTATCTTGTGTGCCTCGATGGTCTTAGCCACGTATTTGAGTCCTTGGAACCATACGAGGTCGATGACTCCTGTGCCGTCGGAAAAGTGTGATACGAGGCGTTTGCTTCTGCCTGTGCCGTATTCTTCTGTTGAGAGTATTTGACCGACGAGTTGCACGTATGGCATGTTGCCGTCGATATCGCTTATCTTATGTATCTGGCTCTTGTCGATGTAGCGGTAAGGGTAATATACGAGCAGGTCGCTCAGAGTCTTTATTCCGAGTTCCTTGTCGAGAAGTGCGGCCTTTTGCGGTCCTACACCTTGCAGATACTTTATGTCTTGGCTTAAGTTAATGATAAGCTGGCGGTTTTGGATTATCGTTATTGCCTGTTGCGCTGCTGCATTGGAAATGGCAGGAGCGTGTGCCCAGGCTTGTTCTATCTGTATATTCTGTCGCCCAGTCGCTTGGCAAGCAGTCGCTGCACCTGACTGAGTGTCATGAAGCGTTGCAACACTTTCGTGCTTTCTTCTGGGTTTTGCGTAACCTGTGGCAGCGTGAGTTGCATGCGGCAGTTGTTCAGTTCTGAGTCGATGACGGCAAACTTATAGTCGAGCATGAGGTGCACGACCTGCTCAGGTGCCAATTCTTCTGGTGAAGCTATTTGCGTATCGACACTTATTTGATACTTGTCGCTCATGAGGTTTGCAGCTTCACGGCTGATGTCGAGGTTAGGACTGTATGTAAAGAAGCGTGACGGTGTGAATCCCTCTTCGTGGATGTGAGCCACGGCTTCCTGAAGCATCGTGCTGTAAATCTGTGTGTGGAATGACAGCTGGTCGATGTTCAGTTCGTTGTTTACAAATTCGATGAGAGTCATGGTCACGGGCTGTCCCTCTTCGTCCTCGCCTTCTATGGTCTTTTCGCCGAAGCGTACAATAAGACGCATTATCATTCTTTCCAGCCCGTAGAAGCGCCTGTCTTCGGCAGTCTCACGTCGTATGTCGAGTACGTCCTTAACCAGCGTTTGTTGGCTTGTCTGCTCATCTGGGTGAGATTGCGCCTGTGTGACGAACATGGCTTGATAATAGTCGTCCTCTTCGTCTGAAGGTATCGGAGAGTGGTCTTCGCCTGCCTGTGACGGCTGTTGCGCTTGTTGCTGTGGTTCGGAGGTCACGTTCTGTTGTGATGTGGCTGGTGCAGCGGTCTGTGTGGCCTGTGCGCCTTTTGCCTGCTCATCCTGTTCCTTTTGTGCAAGGTATTTTGCACGTTCGCGTTCACGCTCCTCTGCTTTTTTCAGCTCTTCGAGAGCTTGTGCGCGGTCTTTCTGTGTCTCGCGCAGCAGCACTTCCTCCTTGATGTTGAGTAGCTCTGCGCATTCGTGTATGTATGTTGAACGAACTATTTCCTCAGGTATGACGGAAATACTCTTAACTATTTCCTTTGTAAGTGTGGCGCGCTTGATAGGGTCGCGATTGGCGTCCTGAAGCAGCAGATTGGTCTTGAAGATGATGAAGTCGGTCTGATGCTCCTCAATGTATGCCTTGAACTCCGTGGCGTTGTGCTTTCGCGCAAAGCTGTCTGGGTCGTCGCCGTTTGGCAGAAGCAATATCTTTACGTTCATGCCTTCGGCGAGAAGCATGTCTGTTCCTCGCTGTGCGGCGTGTATGCCTGCTGCGTCGCCGTCGTAGAGCAGTACGATGTTGTTTGTGTAACGGTGCAGCAGACGTATCTGCTCACTTGTGAGGGCAGTACCAGAGTTGGCTACCACGTTCTCGATGCCGCATTGGTGCATGGATATGACGTCGGTGTAGCCTTCGACCATGAATACGCGGTCTTCCTTGGCAATCTGCTTCTTCGCCTGATAGATGCCGTACAGCTCGCGTGACTTGCTGTATATGTCCGACTCAGGCGAGTTGACGTACTTCTGTGCCACGCCCTTGGTGCGTGAGTCGAGCACTCGTCCGCCGAATGCTACGACCTTGCCGCTGACGTTAAGCCACGGGAACATTACTCTTCCGCGGAAACGGTCTATAATCTTGCCGTCATCCTTGCGGTAGCACAGTCCTGTCTTTACAAGATAATCTGTGTTGTAGCCTTTGAGCGCTGCCTGATGCGACAGTTCCTCCCACTTGTCGAGGGCAAATCCGAGGCGGAACTTCTCTATGATGTCGTCTCTGAATCCACGACTGCGGAAGTACGCCATACCTATGGCGCGTCCGTCAACATCGTTCTTTAATATGTCGGTGTAGTAGCTGCTTGCCCAGTCGTTGATGGCAAACATACTCTCTCGCTCACTGCGTGACTGTCGTTCTTCGTTGGTAAGCTCGCGCTCCTCAATTTCTATGCCGTATTTCTTGGCGAGGAATTTCAGTGCCTCGTAGTAGGTCATCTGCTCCAATTCCATGATGAAGTGTACGGCGTTGCCGCCCTTACCGCAGCTGAAGCACTTACACAGTCCCTTGGCTGGCGACACGTAGAACGAAGGCGTCTTGTCGTCGTGGAACGGACAAAGCCCCTTATAGTTTGCACCGGCGCGGCGCAAAGTAACGTACTCTGACACGACATCAACGATGTTGGCAGAGTCGATGATACGTTCTATGGTTGCTTGTGGAATCAATGGAAAGATGTTTTTGAGGAGCAGCCACTTGTTGCAGTGCGTGTACGTACAATAACAAGTGTCTTACTATGATGTGTTAAATATTATTCTGGCAGATATACGAATATCTCAGAACGGATAATCATGGCGTCCTTGCCGAGGCCAGCCTCCTTAATTTTCTCAAGATATTCCTTTGCCTCCTCGCGCGTAGCGAAGTCGCCTACGCGGCAGCGGTAGTGTGGTGACTCGTAATCGACGTATGCTTCCAGTTCGCTGAAGGCATTGGTAACGGCGTTACCTACTTTCTTAGCCTTGTCTCTGTCAGCCTTGCTTGAGTCTCCAAAGAACACTTGTATTCTGTAGCCTCTGACTTTTGTCTTCTTCCCTGTCTTGACTAACGGCTGTCCGTCATCGCCTGTCACAGATGTATAGTTTGTGCCGTCGACGATTTTTGTCAGTCTCTGGTCTTGGTGAAGCGTCACAGTGCCCTTAGTTGGAGTTGTGAGTTTCTGGGTGAAAGTCTGTGCACCGAGAATAGAGAATGTTGCTTGTATTGCAAGAAATGAGAGAATTAAAAGTGTACGCATAAAATAACAGTCTATGTTTATGTTCCGTTGTAGGAATTGTTGAATTAAATCCCGAGGGACGGCGAGGTCAAGCCTGCCGTTTCCTCGGGTTGTGTGATTAAAAGATGATTACTTCTTCCAAGCGTCGATGATACCCTTGAAGTCTGCAACCTTGAGTGAAGCACCACCGATGAGACCACCGTCGATGTCAGGCTTAGCGAAGAGCTCAGGAGCGTTAGAAGCCTTGCAAGAACCACCGTAGAGGATAGAAGTGTTGTCAGCAACAGCCTTGCCGTACTTCTCAGCTACGACAGAACGGATGTAAGCGTGAATCTCCTCAGCCTGGTCAGCAGTAGCAGTCTTACCTGTACCGATAGCCCAGATTGGCTCGTAAGCGATAACTACGTTAGCGAACTGCTCAGCTGTGAGGTGGAATACAGAACCCTCGAGCTCAGCCTTAACAACCTCGTTCTGCTTGTTAGCCTCACGCTCAGCGAGTGACTCACCGATGCAGAAGAGAATCTTAAGACCGTTAGCAAGTGCGAGGTCAACCTTCTCCTTAAGAATCTCTGGAGTCTCGTGGTAGTACTCACGACGCTCAGAGTGACCGAGGATAACGTACTCGCAACCTGTTGACTTAACCATCTCAGCAGATACCTCACCAGTGAAAGCACCTGATACCTTGTCAGCACAGTTCTCAGCACCAACCTTGATGTTGTCGTGGTTTACAAGCTCTGAAACCTTTGCAAGGTGAATGAATGGAGTACAGATGATTACTTCGCAGTTTGGCTTGTCTGCTGCGAGAGCATCGTTAAGACCGTTTGCAAGTTCAAGACCTTCCTGAAGATTCTTATTCATCTTCCAGTTTCCTGCAACAATTTTCTTTGCCATTGTTTTTTATTTTTAATTGTTAAACGATATAGTTAATTGTTATCTTTTTCTTTTTTGTCATCTTCGAAGCTACTTGATATCTTGCGTTCGAAATTCTCGAGATTCAGACGCTTGTCAAGTCCGTCAAGGTTCAGCTCCGTAGTCTTTTGCTTCATTTTACGGTAGAACTTCCATCCCGTGAGCAGTCGGTCGATGATGGTCAGGAGGAGCAGCGGAATGATGAACATCATGATGATGTTGCCAATCTTCTTGTTGTTGCTGTCTTCCGTAATCTTGCCGATAGGCAGATTCTCCAGCGAGTCGGTGAGCGTGTACTCGTCAGGCAGGGCGTGGTTGCTCCATTTCTGAATTATCTTTCCGTCGTGGAGAAGAATGAGTCCCGGAGTGGCTCTGACCATAGTCTTCAGTTCGCGCTCGTCGGCGAAGTAGAATGGATATTCTGCTCCCGTATGCTCGTTCCAATACTGCTGCGACAGCGTGTCCTCCGATGCCGTGAGGCAGTAGAAGTCGTAGGCATGGTCGGTGGCATATTCGTATATCTCATTTACGAGGTCTATACATCCTTCGTCTGCCCTCCTCAAGTTCGGAATGACTAACAGGAATGTGTAGCCGTCGTTGTAGATGATGTCCTCGGTTATGTCGTCGCCGTCGGCATTTGTGACGAACAGTGACGATGCCTTGACGCTTTGAGTGTCGATGTCGCCTCGTCGTGTCTCCACGTAGTGCCATGTACTGTCAGGATCGTCATCATCGGCGTTTAGCTCTAATGTCTTGCCGTCCTTCTCGTAAATAATTTTCACATCCGCCATCTGCTCGCCGTCGTTGTACGAGTCGTACACTTCCTTAAGGTCGGTGCCTATCTTGTATGGGCGGAAGTCGAACATCGGCAGGTTGATGATGCAATATATTGCGAATGCAGGCAGGTAGAGCATGCTGATGGTCGAAACAAGCCACTTAGAGTTGTCGCTCACAAACTCTATCTGCAGGAAGTGATACTTGGTTATTATCAATGCTGCCGAGAGCAGTATGATGTTTTTGACAAGAGTCATTCCGTTGCTCAGCACGATGGCGTCGCCGAAACATCCGCAGTCCTCAACGGGATTGAAGATGTAGATGTAGATTGACAGCAGCGTCATTGCGGTCATGAACACCGCCGTGAGGCGTGCTGTAGGGCGTCGGCTGATGCCGAACAGCAGCGAGATGCCGATGGAAAACTCAGTGAGCGACAAAGCCACAGAAGCCACCAGAAGTATTAGCCCCGGTATGTGGCCGATACTGAGCGAAGCTATGTAGTCCTGCATCTTGTACACCGTTCCCAGCGGGTCGTCGGCCTTGAGGAAGCCCGATGCCAGGAATGTGACTGCAAGAAGCAGACGACAGGCGTTGACCGCCACTTTCATCAGCACTTTGCTGTTATTTGCCTTCATTTGCTTCTGCCAGTTTGATTAGGCCAAAGACAGAATAGTTTATCATGTCGAGGTAGTTGGCGTCGATACCCTCCGAAATGAGCGTGCTGCCGTTGTTGCCTTCAATCTGCTTTGTGCGGAACAGCTTCATGAGAATCAAGTCGGTATATGAACTTATTCTCATGCTTCGCCACGCCTCGTCGTAGTCATGATTCTTCTTAATCATAAGCTCAAGAGCCATGTTCGCATACTTGTCATATTGTGCAAGTGCCTGCTCTGCAGTCATGTCCTCGGTCTCTGCATGTCCAAGTTCCAATTGGATAAGTCCTACTATTCCGTAGTTTACAATTGCTTGAAATTCGGGATATATGCCTTCGCCGACAAGTGACACGCCTTTTATCTCAAGGCTGCGGATACGGTTAGCCTTGATGAATATCTGGTCTGTAACCGACGATGGACGCATAATGCGCCATGCCGCACCATAATCTTTCAGTTTTTTAGAGAAAATGTTCCGACAGCCTTCCATTGCTGCCTTGAATTGTTCTTGAGTACTCATTATGCTTGAAGCAATAATTTGATAGAAAAAACTTAGAAGTGGTGCAAAGATAGTAATTTTTTATTGAAGTGGCGTGAATTATAACGAGTTTTAACGTGACTGCGCCCGTGTAGGTTTGCTGCGCCTCCGTGATACCCGCTTTTTATGGTCTGTACGTGGCTACGACGTCCCGTTTCCATATACATGGTGCTGAGGCTGAGGAAATGCCGGAACGCCGTGGCAAGTTGCCGCAAATGACAGGTGAAGAACCGACAAGGAACAAACGGAAGGCTGGCGAAAGACGACCGAAAGGCTGACGGAGGAACGTGGGGAGGGCAGGGGAGGCTTATGATGCAAAAACGAAAAAGCCGCGTAAGCAATCTTACGCGGCTTTTTCGTTTCCTTGCTTGATGACAAGCCGAAGCGTCATCGTTCTATTTGTTGCGCGGACAGGATTATGAAATCTTAATCTTCTGTCCGAGGCTTAGAATAGCGTCCTTCTTGATGTTGTTAGCCTTGCAGAGTTTCCGCACTGTTGTACCATACTTCTGAGCGATGCCTGAAAGAGTGTCGCCGCTCTTCACTTTGTGTACAGAAGCCGTAGCTCTGTTCTTGCTTGAACTCTTGCCGTTTTTGCTGCTGGCAGCAGTAGCCTTTGCATCGGCATTCTCCTCGCTCTCGTTGTTGGCAGCAACCTCTGGAATACCAGTTGAAACGAGGATAGAACCCTCACGAAGTGAAACTTCCCGCTCCATCTGTATGATGTCCATCTCGTCCTTCTCTCCCTTTGTCATAGCCTGATTCTTGCATACGTAGAAGTCTGCTGTTACATCTTGCTTCTCAAAGTCAAACATGAAGGCTGGGTTGATAGGCTGTCCGAGGAGACGAGTCTCGAAGTGGAGATGTGCTCCGTATGAACGTCCTGTGTTACCGCCGAGGCCGATGATGTCGCCAGCCTTGACAATCTGGTCTGGTGAAACGAGAATTTTGCTCAAGTGTCCGTAGAGTGTCTCAAGTCCGTTTGGATGGCGAATCACGATGTGATATCCGTAGCCGCGTCTCTCGTGCTTTGTTAAACGGACTTTGCCGTCGAATGCTGCACGGATAGTATCACCGATATATACTTTAATGTCAAGTCCTGCGTGCAGGCGATGCCAGCGAGGACCGAATTTAGATGTCACGATACGACTTGGCGTTGGCATGCAGAAGCCGCGCAAATCTACCTTGAAGTTTGCAGGAACATGTCCAGTAACTGCTGATACGTAGTCGTTTCTCCAGTCAGTGTAGATGTCGCTTGCAGGGTTCTGAAGGTCAGTCTTCAAGGTACGTGTCACCTTGATGTCTCTGATTTCTCTAAGTCTTTTGTCGGATGGTGCTTGACTTGCAATGAGGTCCTGAGCAAAACTGCCAACCGACACCATTGAAAGTAAAGCAATACTTAAAATTCTTCTTGTTCTTCTTAATTCCATCTGTTTCTTCTCTAAAATACTCTTTAAATTGTTGTTCAGTATATATTCATTCATTCAGTTCTCTCCAGACTTTCTACATGGCATATTGTATGCCCTTAGTACTCGTCGTTTGCGTAGAGATACTGGAACACACCAGGCGTGTAGTCAAATATCTCTTCCGGCTTGAAGAATCTTTTTAGCTCGATAACCGCATTCTCCGGCGAGTCGGAAGTGTGAATAATATTTTCTTGGAAGCTCATACCAAAGTCACCACGTATGGTACCCGGAGCTGCCTTACGGCTGTTAGTGCTACCTGTCATATTGCGTACTGTCTCTACAGCGTCCACGCCTTCGTAACAACAACATATTACTGGCGATGCCATCATAGAGTTTTTAATTCTCTGGAAGAATGGCTTATTTGCGAGGTGCGCATAGTGCTCATCCAAAATCTTATCTGTCAGTTGCATCATCTTCATTCCTGCGAGGCGTAATCCTTTGCGCTCGAAACGAGACGTCACTTCACCAACTATGGCACGCTGAACTGCGCACGGTTTCAATATAACAAGTGTTTTTTCCATTATAGCTATTATTCTCTTATTCAATTCTTCGGACGTAAACCGTTGAAAAGGTTGTGGTTGTCGATAATATTAGGATGTACCCATGTATATGAATCTATGTCATAGATCATACATGAATTTGTTTATCCGGTTGCAAAGATATGTTTTTAATAATTAAAAAACAAATAACTGAGCTAAAATTTATGGTATTTTTACATTTTACCATGATTTTAGCCAAGAATGTCCGCCTATAAATCGAGGATTTTCTGGATGTCGGTTTCAACTTTCGTGAGTTTTGTCTTGCAGAGATTTATGAGCTCCTTAGCCTCTTTCAGGTTGTCGGCAAGGGAGTCAATGTCCAGTTCTCCGCTCTCCACTTTGCGTGTTATTTCCTCTATTCGGCGTATGGCCTGTTCGTATGTGATCTTGTCTTTTTCCTTCATTGTACGATAGATGTTAATGTGCCGTTAATAAATGTAGTGTCGATTCTGTCGCCAGGCTTCAGCTTGCTGGCGTCCTTCACTACCTTGCCGTTGCTGCGTGTCAGCGTGAAGCCCATTTGCAGTATGCGCTCCGGGTCGGCATTCTTAATCTTGTTCTCCAACACCTCAAGCCGGTTGCTGTTGCGGCTTATGAGCGTCTGGGCATAGAGTGCCAGCCGTCGCTCCAGTATGTCGGTTTTTCCGCCTTCGTCTCTGATTTGCTGCTCTATGGCATGGCTGATGTGGGTAAGTGTGCGCTCCAGCCTTGCCTCTTCCCTCAGTTTGAAGTTAGCATATAGCGACGGCAGCCTTGTGGCAGCCATCTGCAGGCGTGTCTTCTCCGTCGTGAGTATGTTGCCGGTAGCCTTGCTGAGCCTGTCGGCAAGGTCCTCCACGTGGTCGAGTTCCTCCTCCTGATGACGGATGATGAATTCAGCCGCCGCCGTTGGAGTCTTGACCCTCGTATGCGAAATCATGTCGATGATGGTGTCGTCTCGTTCGTGGCCGATACCCGTTATTACAGGCAGTGGAAACTGTGCCACGTTCTCGGCAAGTGCCAGGGTGTCGAATCCCGAAAGGTCGGTTGTCGCTCCTCCGCCTCGTATGATGACCACCGCATCCCAGTTGTCTGCTTCTTGCGCAATCTTGTTGAGGGCGGCTATTACCGTGCGCTCCACGTCGTTGCCCTGCATCGTGGCAGGAAACAGCTTGGGGGAGAATACCAGCCCGCGACGGTTGTTCGTCAATTGGTTGCAGAAGTCACCGTAGCCGGCTGCTCCTGCCGCCGATATTATTGCTATGCGCTGCAACAGCCGTGGCAGTTGAAGCTCCTTGTTCATGTTTTCCACTCCCTCGGCGCGCAGCTGGTCGATAATCTCCTTGCGCTTGCGCGTTATGTCGCCGAGCGTGTATGTGGGGTCAATGTCGATGACGTTGAGTGAATAGCCGTACAGTTCGTGGAATGTCACTTGCACCTTCACGAGCACTTCCATGCCCACCGACAGAGCCTGTCCGGTGGTCTTCTCGAAGAAAAGCTTAATCATCGGCCAGCTGCTTGCCCATATCTGGCCGCGTGCCTTGGCTGTAAGTCCGTTGCCGTCGGCATTCTTTTGGGCAAACTCCAAATAGCAATGCCTGTTCACCCTCAGTTCGCTGATTTCTGCGTGAATCCAATACTCATCACCCATGTTCAGCTCTATGACGCGGTGAACGAGGTTGTTAAGCTCGTATAGTGACAGTGCCTGTTCCATTTACTTGCCTCTTTCTGCTTCAATCTTCTTGCCGGCATCCAGAGCCTTGGTAAAGTCAGGGATTCCGAAGCCGAATACGTTGTCAGGATGTGCGGTGTTGTTGCCGCTTCCGCGCACAAGGTCTATGATTTCGTATGCAGTCAGGTCAGGCAGAGCCTGCCATAGACAAGCCACCATTCCGGCGAGGATAGGCGATGCGAATGAAGTGCCGTTCGCTCTCGTCGTGTGTCCCTTGATGTCCATGACGCATGCCATTCTACCCATGGCGCATACGTCAGGCTTGATGCGTCCGTCTGCGGTGTTGCCCAAAGACGAGAAATTCGCGTTCTTGCCGTTGTACTCCACCGCACCCACGGCGAGAATGTCGGAAGCATCGGCTGGCACGCCAATTTTCTTCCATGTGTCGTTGCCTTCGTTGCCCGCGCTGTTGCACAGCACGATTCCCTTCGAAGCCAGCATCGAAGCCGAGCGTGACACGAGGTGCGTGCGTCCGTTCAGTTCGTGATACATTACGCCTGTCGTCGTGTCGTCGAATGCAGTGTAGCCGAGTGATGAGTTGATGACGTCCACTCCTACGCTGTCGGCAAACTCAACGGCTGCCGCCCAGTTGTCTTCCTCCGCCATCTGCTCGCCTATGGTCTCCTCGCTTCTCAGCAGCCAGAATGTTGCTTCGGGCGCAGTACCTATAAATACGTTCTTGATGTTGGTAGCCATGCACGACAGCACCTGCATTCCGTGCTTGTGTGCATGGTATATTCTGTTCTCAGGACTCACGAAGTCGTGTGTGCCTGCAATCTTCAGATTCTTGAAAGCCGGAATGATGTCCACGTTCTGGAAACCGCCGTCAATCACGGCTATCGTCATGCCTTTGCCGCGGTAGCCGCGCTTGTGAACCTCTATGCCGTTGAGTTGCTTAATCTGGCTCAGTCCCTTGCCGTATTCACTCTCTGGCACTTCTTTCTCGGTGTCCGTCCACACGGTCCTGTTCTCCCTCATAGGAGTCGTGGCATAGCGTGTGCCTACAAGTCGCACGCCTGTGACATAGTCCAGTTTGCGCACAGCGTCGATAGTCGTACTGTCGTTAGCCGACACGAGGAGCGTGTTGTTCCATTTGCTGCGGTTCAGTACCTTCACTCCGCATTTCTTCACACCCTTGACATACGCCTCGTTCACAGGGAGGTCGGTGCTGTCGATGCTTATTCCCTGGCGTTTCCTGCGCTCTATCGCCTTGCGCGACAGATATTGCTCAGGCTTGGCTAATGAGAACTTGCTGTTAGCCTTGTCTCGCAGACTCACGCGGTAGCGAAACAAGGTAAGCGTGTCGGCATCCTGTGCTGCAACGCTTGTGTATGTCATCAGAGTGACTATAAGTGCTAATAATATTTTCATATCTTTGGTCTTTTGCCATGTAAGGCATTTATGAAGTTTTCTTTGTTACGTTCGAGATGACTCAGTTCATACTGCTCTATGTGAATGGACTTAGGGATATTGACATCGCTGATGTCGAAATACTCCTTTAGTATGCAAGCCATGTTGAGCGACATGTCGTCGCCGCGGTTGGCAAGCAACATGCAGCATTTCTTTATTAGCACCTTGTCCTCGTGCTGGTGGGCGAGTGCCTCGAACAGCAGGTAGTAGTTGGTAGGCGTGTGCTGGGTCAGCAGCACGGCTATTCGCGTGCGGTTGTCGAGGTCGAATGCTGCGAACATATCACGCACCTGCTTCTCGTTCGTCAGGAACGGCATCATCAGATTCATTATGCGTATTATGGCATCGGGATAGTTGGCATGCAAGTAGTCTGACAATGCTTTCACGTGCTCGTTGTTGAAGTCGAGAGTGCCGTTCTTGGCCAGTCCCTCCACAGCCACAGAGCAGGCGAGGAAAGCCTGTTTCTTGAATATTATCAGGTGCGACAAGGAGTTCCAGAACATCTCATTGTCATATTGTGGCAGAATCTTAGTGCGTACTTCGGTCTGAAGACTTTTGAAGCCGTTGGAGTTTAATCCTTTGATGTAGCTGTCCAGTTTTTCCCAGTCACGCGCCTTGATTGTATTGCTGAGTACTTCTAATTTGTTCATGTCGTGAATGTAAATGTTTGCAAATATAATTAAATATCACGAGTTACAACTCTTTGTGATAAATTATTTGAATGTAGGAAGATTTTAGCCGTATATCCCTCCGTGAGGGAAAGGGAAAAGCATCCTCTTTCGTGGATGGGGACTTGAAACGGTAAACCCGCGTCTGAGCCGTGGCTGACGTGGGTTTTCTACGCATTCTCTATGGGTTTTCTCCGCATTTCTACGGATTGTACCCGTAGAATACTCGTAGAATATCCGTAAGATACCCGTAGGGAATCCGTAAATTATTCGTAGAAGTATCGTGTGTGGTACGTTGCGTGTCCCCGTCTTTTCCATGTGTCATTCCCGTTGTGCAGTCTTCCTCTGTATTGATTTCTATACTGCAAAGTTAAGAAAATTTTTTTTGTTAGCTTAAAAAATCGGGATAAATAATTAGGACTCACAAAGGATATTCATGACAGGCTGCAGTCTGTCGCTCTGCCTTGGATAATAAAAAATAAGATTGCAAACTCATTCGTGGTTTGCAATCTTATTTTTTTATTCTTAATTACTGAATTTTCGCAAGTAGTAAACTGGAGTTAACTTCGTGAAGTTAAAAGGAGTAACCTGCGGAGTGGAGAATGAAGAATGAAGAATGAAGAATCGCCTACGGCGGAGTGAAGAGTGAAGAATGAAGAATACTCTATCGCAGCAGACATATCCGTAAACAGACATTCGTCTCTTTACTCCCGATATCTCCCGATAACTCCTTTTTTACTCCAAGCAAGTAAAGCGTTAGCGATA
>JAFSSN010000006.1 GCA_017450985.1 Bacteroidaceae bacterium | reverse complement strand
TTCAGCATCGACAGCATATCCGATAAGAGTACAAAGTCACTGATAAACAGCCCTAACGGACGTTTTATTAAACTAATGGTCAATTCATCGGCATTATGCGACACCGACCGCTACACGTTCTGTCAGTCGTTAGCATCGCTCGGACTCGCAATGCAGAACACGTTCAACGAAACCATCGACGAACAGCTGCGCGACGCAGGAATAGACAAGGAAAACCTCAAGGCAAAGAGCGAGAACACGAAGCAATCGAACAAAAACATCATACGCTTCTACATCTTCGACCTCTACCGCTTCTTCACGCTCCACCCCTACAAGGAGCAGTTCAACAGCCCTTTCAAACCGTCGCAAGGCAGCGACACACACATCACGTCAAAGTACATGCTGCCATCAGAATACCAGCAGCTGCACTTCATGTACGACCATGCCGACGAGATGCTGACACTTGCCGACTTCCTCATGCGCAACGGATGGTACGAGGCAGCCGACGACATACTGCAGCAGCACATCGACCGCATGGGACAATCGGCCGACTACTACCAAAAGCGCGGATTCTGCAACGAGAAAATGGGCAACAACACCGAAGCCATCAATTTCTACCAGACAGCCAACATCATACGTTCCAACTCCAAGTGGACACTCACCCACCTCGCCGCCCTCAGCATGCAGGAGCATGACTACCGCACGGCCGTCGAGGCATACGCACAGCTTGCCGACCTGGAGCCGGAAAACATAAAGCACACCTTCTCGCTCGCCACGGCACACCACCTGTGCGGCAACAGCAAGGAAGCGCTCGAATACGCCTACAAGGTGTATTACCTCGATGCCGAATACCCTTCCGACAGGAACCTGCTCATAGACTGCCTGCTGGAGAACGGAGACACCGAGAAAGTTGTAGAGTTCACCATAGCCTCCGACCACTATGCCGACACCATCCTCGCAGCACTCATCTTCATCTGCGAGGAAAACTACGTCAGCGCACACGAGATGCTGAAGACCTCATGGCAACAATGGGCAAACAGCACTGATGCCGACAAGCCTACATTCCACGATGCCTTCGAACAGGCACTCCAACGCTCCAAGTTCGACATAGAGTCAACCATAGCAGCAATGCTGTACGATGCAACCATACTGAGGTAGCAGCCGCTTCCCCGTCAAAGCCAAGTCCGCCTACGCGCACGACATATCGCTGCGCCCATGCCGGACAGCCATACAAGCCGACGGCCCCTGCCGACCTACCGCCCCAATTCCAAGTCTCCGAAACAACCGATGGAACCACAACCGACTCCACGCGATTGAAGACCAATAAAAAGACGTACCACACGGAAACATCTTGCTCCACACTCCCCAAGACAAAGAAAACAACCCCTGAAGGCAACGGCCACATGCCATGCCTCCGCTATAATAAAACAAAACACAATGAAAGCAAAACTGAAAACTATGATGCAGCAACTGCTGCAAAGTCCCCGCCGCTTCCCCGTCGAAGCAGCCCTGGGAATCACATTCTTCATCATCGCACAATTATGCAAAAACTCCACCCGTTTCAACCCAACCACATGCGCGTCAACAACCATAAATGACGACATACTCTTCTTCTTCATACCGCTGACAGCTCTGTCGTTCTGGCTCCAAAGCATCAACCGCAAGGCATATTACGCCTCCTACTTCCTCTTCCTCCCACTCATGGCACTCGACCTTGAGTCCTTCGTCGGCAGCATCAGCTTCGCGTTCACATACGTCCTCGCAGGCTTACTACTCATCGTGGGCAACAGAAAGCTGGACAACCGTTCCTTCTCCTCACATGCCCTGCACGTCATCAGCCAAACGTTCATAGGCATGACAGTAGCCGGCATATTCTACCTGGCAGTTATGGCAATCATAGCATCATTCATCTACATCTTCAGCATCGACAAGCCAATCGACATCCTCATGGACACCACACGATTTATATGGTTCGTCTTAACCCCACAGGTAGTATGCACCTTTGCCAGCCAGGACGAGGACAGGATGAACGAGCCTAAGGTACTCAAACACATCCTCAACTACATACTCTCCCCAGGCATAATCATTTACACCGTTATACTCTACCTATACTTCATCAAGATAGCAGTAGAATGGGACCTGCCCAAAGGCGGCGTGGCATGGATGGTCATGGCGTTCATAACCGTGGCACTTGCAGGGCGCATGGCACAGTCGGTACTCAGCCAGCGCTACTACGAATTCTTCTACCGCCACTTCACGTTCATAGCCATTCCACCGCTCATCATGTACTGGATAGGCTCCACCTACCGCATCAGCCTCTACAGCTTCACCGAGAGCCGCTTCTACCTCATGCTGGCAGGCATACTGATGACGCTGTTCGTCTTCATGCTCTTCAGCGCCCGCACGCGCCGCTACCAGTTCATGGCACTCATCGTAGGCGCCACCATAATACTCTTCACCTACATACCGGGCATATCAGCCAAGAGCATAGGACTGAGATGCCAGCAGCACCGACTCGACGAACTCATCACGGAAATGAAGCTCAACAACACACGTACAGGCAAGCTTAACGACAACATCGACGTAAAGCACATCAATAAAGACAGCCTTATGTGCGAGAAATACAAGGAGGTATGCAACGTCATACAATATGTACGCAAAGAAATCGGACGAGAGGAATTTAAAAAGCTGTATGGCGAATGGTCACACTACGAATACATATTCCACTATTCAAGCACAAACAACACATACAAAACGTGGATTCACAAGAAAAAGCCCGTTGAACTCGGTGCCTACAACGTGTTCGTGCCAAACGATAAATACGAATGCTCTTATTTCGACAACAAAGTCACCGTCACCCACAATGACAAGACCATCCTCGAATACCCGATAGACGAAGTCATGAGTAAGAATCCTGCCATGCAACGCAATCCCGAACTGCTGCTCAACTACCACAACGACTCAGTAATGATTGTGCTGGACGGCATAGAAATCGAAGACAACGCTATCTCCTCTGTCGCTTGCTACGACTTCATGATTTTCAAGAAATCCAAGAAAGGCAACATAAAGTAACGGAAGAAGTAATTACTAATAACGCGCTAATTACCAATACTGTTAATTCTACAATATCGCAGGGGCAAAAGCACTTTATCGCAGTGCCTTTGCCCCTGTTTCACTTAGCAACTCACTTCAAGTCAAGCTTGTTGGCAGTAACAAATTCCCGACGTCTCGCCCTCACATCTTCACACTTTCAATCTTTATATTCTTGAAGCGTCCAAACACAGAATGATGTCTGTATTTCCACCTTGTACCAGCAGGAACATACAACACACAATTATCATAGTCCATAGTATCTTTCCCTTTCCTGTAAGAAAAAATATGTTCGTCAATTGTTGCCTTATCCAAATCTGTTATCCTCACATGAATTTCTTTCAAAGAACAACCTCGGAAAGCACTTTCTCCAATCTTCGTAACTCCTTAGGGAATCACAATAGTTTTAACAGACTTATCTTTAACGCCACGAACGGTTTTGCCACCATCAGAATATTCCAACACATCATCCATACAGATTATATGTTTTACATTTGTAAATTTATAAATATTTAACATTAATAACATTCAAACTTACAATCACTTAAAAGCATATATAGTAAGTAAAACTTTAATATGAAACAAGAGTTTGTCATTCGGAATTGAGACGTGAGCAGACATACAAAAGCGAAATCGTTTTCCATGCAAGAAACGTGTTTTACTGCCGTGTTTTCCGAGACACGAACGAGACTGCTACGGATAAGTTACGGATGCGCTACGGATTTCCTACGGGTCGGCTACGGGTATGCTACGGGTACAATCCGTAGAAATGCGGAGAAAATACGTAGGATTACCGTAGAATACACGTTGAAAAACCATATTTATGCCGCTTCTGCCCCGCTGCTTGCAAGACGGTTTTCATGATGCAAATATAACGAATTATTCTTGACCTGCAAACTGTGCTGGAAAGATTTTTTATGCCGCTACGGACTGGCGAGTGATGCGGGCGCGGGAAAACTACACAAGTGTGGCGCAGAAGGGGCAAAAACACGTGCTGCGCAAAGGGTTGTAGAACAAAATGAGCGTCATTATGAAAATATCAACACCATTTTATCTCACATTTCATTAAAAAGCGTTAACTTTGTACCACTTTTTGCTGGCCGGGAGCTTTGAAAGAGGCCTACGGCCGGTATTATCTCGTTTTGAAAAATCCAAAACACAGTTAATATTAACAAAAATATGGCGAATGTAATTAAATTACGAAAAGGCTTGAACATCAACCTCAAAGGAAAGGCTGCTGCTCAGGTTTCTGCTGTGCCTGCATCTAAGGTCTATGGCCTTGTTCCAGATGCTTTCTACGGTATGAAGCCGAAGGTGGTAGTTAAAGAAGGGGATGAAGTTAAGGCAGGCGATGCATTGTTTGTCAACAAACTGCATCCAGAAATGAAGTTCGTCTCTCCTGTGTCAGGTAAGGTTACCTTGGTGGAGAGAGGCGAGCGTCGTAAAGTATTAAGCGTTCAGGTAGAAGCCGCATCAAGTCAGGAGTACGTTGACTTTGGCAAGCAGGATCCAAGCAGTCTTGGAGGCGAGCAGGTTAAGTCAGCCCTTTTGGAGAGCGGTCTCTTTGGTTTACTCGTTCAGCGTCCATACGCAGTTGTACCTAATCCCGACGAGACTCCAAAGGCTATCTTCGTTTCTGCCTTCAGCGACATGCCGCTTGCAGCCGACTTCGAGGGTGTTGTTCTTAACGGTCAGGAAGCAGACTTCCAGACAGGTATCACTGCTTTGAGCAAGATTGCAAAGGTTTACCTCGGCGTTCAGCCAGGCAGCAAGCTGGTGCAGACTAAGGATGCTGTGGTAACAGTGTTCGACGGTAAGTGTCCTGCTGGTAACGTGGGTGTACAGATTAACCACGTGAACCCTATCAACAAGGGCGAGGTTGTTTGGACTATCGGTGCTGAGGAGGTTATCTTCATCGGCCGTCTCTTCAACGAGGGCAAGGCTGACTTCACTCGCACTATTGCCGTGGCAGGTTCAGAAATCAAGGCTCCTGAGTACAAGAAGGTTCTCGTAGGTGCCAAGGTGGCTGACATCGTGGCTGGCAACGTTGCAACCGACAAGAAGGTACGTCTCATCGACGGTAACCCTCTCACAGGTATGAAGACAAGCGAGGATGCTTTCCTCTATGCTCACACAACAGAGGTTACTGCTATTCCTGAGGGTGACGATGCAGACGAGCTCTTCGGCTGGATTTCTCCACGTGTCAACGAGTTCTCTGTCAGCCGTTCATACTTCACATGGCTTCAGTCAAGCAAGAAAGAGTATGTTCTCGACGCTCGTGTCAAGGGCGGACATCGCCACATGATATTCAGCGGAGAGTACGACTCAGTATTCCCAATGGACATCTATCCTGAGCAGCTCGTCAAGGCAATCATTGCCGGCGACATCGACCGCATGGAGGCTCTCGGTATCTACGAGGTTGCTCCAGAGGACTTCACCGTGGCAGAGTTCGTGGATAGTTCTAAGGTTGAACTTCAGCGCATAGTCAGAGAAGGTCTCGACATGCTGCGTAAAGAAAACGAATAAAAGATTATGGGACTAAAGAAAATTCTTGACAACATGAAGCCTGCCTTCCAAGAAGGAGGCAAGTTGAGTGCCTTCGGCTCACTTTTTGACGCAGCAGAAACATTCTTCTATGTGCCAAACGAGACAGCCAAAGTGCATGGCGCTCAGATTCACGACGCTATCGACTCTAAGCGTTCTATATTTTTTGTTGTAATAGCACTTCTCCCAGCCCTCGTCTTCGGTATGTATAACATCGGTCTTCAGCACAACATCGCTGTGGGCTGCTGTACTGACGACGTACTCGGTTGTTTCCTCTACGGTCTTGCAGCCATGCTGCCAAAGATTGTAGTGTCATACGCCGTAGGTCTCGGCATCGAGGTTGCTATCGCACAGTGTAAGAAAGAAGAGGTTCACGAAGGTTTCTTCGTTACTGGTATTCTCATTCCGATGATTGTTCCTGTAAACTGTCCGCTCTGGATTCTTGCCGTAGCAACAGCTTTCGCTGTGGTATTTGCTAAGGAAGTGTTCGGCGGTACTGGTATGAACATCTTCAACCCAGCACTCGTTACACGTGCATTCCTGTTCTTCGCCTACCCATCCATGATGTCTGGTGACAAGGTATGGGTCAACGAGAACTACATGGACTGCATCAATGGTACTATTGACGGCTACTCTGCTGCTACCCCACTCGGTCAGCTCGGCGCCGGCGAGGCTGTCACTTGCAGCCCAATGGACACTATCATTGGTACTATTCCTGGTTCTATAGGTGAGACTTCAGTCATTGCCATCGGTATCGGTGCCCTCATCCTTATCTGGGCAGGCATTGCAAGCTGGAAGATTATCGTATCTACATTCGTGGGCGGTGCCCTCATGGCTTACCTCCTCCGTTATGACGGTGCGCAGAACTTCGAGTGGTGGGAGCAGTTGACAGTCGGCGGTTTCGCATTCGGTGCAGTGTTCATGGCAACAGACCCTGTTACAGCAGCACGTACAGAATGTGGCAAGTACATCTACGGCTTCCTCATCGGAGTCATGGCAATCATCATCCGTGTGCTCAACCCTGGTTTCCCAGAAGGTATGATGCTCGCAATTCTCTTGATGAACGTATTTGCACCACTCATCGACTACTGCTTCGTACAGTCAAATATCAACAAGCGCGCAAAGCGTGCAGCTAAATAATGGGAGGAAATAAGCAATGGCAAAATTGAATACAAACAGCAACGCATATACTATTATATATGCAAGCGTCATGGTAATCATCGTGGCATTCCTCCTTGCTTTCGTGGCATCTTCATTGAAGGAGACTCAGGATGCAAACGTGCTTCGCGACACGAAGTCACAGATTCTTGCATCACTCAACATTCGTGAGGTTGCTGATGTTGACGCAAAATATGAGGAAGTAATTAAGGGCGAGAACGAGGACGGCACAAAGATTGCCCTCATCGACGGTGAGGAGAAGCTCGTCGTTCCTGTCAAGGGTGCTGGTCTCTGGGGTCCACTCTGGGGCTATGTAGCCATCAACAAGGACGGTCAGACTGTGTTCGGCACATTCTTCAACCACGAGTCTGAGACAGCAGGTCTCGGTGCCCGCATCAAGGAGCAGTGGTTCCAGGAGCTCTTCCAGGGCAAGAAGATTTTCGACGGCGACGAGGTCGTTCTCGGAGTATATAAGAAGGGCA
>JAFSSN010000053.1 GCA_017450985.1 Bacteroidaceae bacterium | reverse complement strand
ATGCCCGTGCCATGTGGATGAACCTCCGAAGGGTGGTAATATTCCAGTTATCAGCATTTCAAAGACCAATTTTTGCCCTTTTCGGGCCTCTCAGAGAGGCATCAGGTTGGCTGGTGATGATTTTTACGAATCTTTTCCCTTCCAGAGCCTTTTGCTGTGAATCACCCGGAATGGCCATAATGGTCAGACCGAATTTCAAAAATGCCACTTTCTAAAGTGGACTCAGTAATTAATTATTCATTATCAATTAACTCCGTTTCTTCCTCCGGCACATCCTCCTCAATCACCAAGTTATTGATGATGAAGTTCTGACGGTCCATCGTATTCTTACCCATGTAATACTCAAGCAGTTCCTTCACCTGGTCAGTCTTGCGCAGAGTCACCTCCTCAAGTCGCATATCCTCACCGATGAAGTTCTTGAACTCGTCAGGCGAAATCTCACCAAGACCTTTGAATCGAGTAATCTCAGGGTCAGGCGACAGCATCTTGATAGCATTTCTGCGCTCCTCGTCAGTGTAACAGTAGATAGTAACAAAGTCACCCTTGTCATCCTTACCCTTCGTCACCTGCTCCAGAAACTCCTTCTTGATACGCTTCCTGCGCTGACGCACACGGAACAACGGCGTCTGTAAAATATACACATGCCCCTTGCGTATAAGCTCAGGGAAGAACTGCAGGAAGAAAGTAATCATCAGCAGACGGATGTGCATACCGTCCACATCGGCATCAGTTGCCACGATGACCTTATTGTATCTCAAACCCTCAATGCCGTCCTCAATGTTGAGAGCAGCCTGCAAGAGGTTAAATTCCTCATTCTCATACACCACCTTCTTCGTCAATCCAAACGAGTTCAGCGGCTTACCACGCAGCGAGAACACCGCCTGCGTATTCACGTCGCGGCTCTTAGTGATACTACCGCTGGCAGAGTCACCCTCGGTAATGAAGATACAGCTGTCCTCCTTCAAGTCGCCCTTGGCATCGTTGAGGTGAACACGACAGTCTCTCAGCTTCCTGTTGTGCAGGTTAGCCTTCTTCGCACGCTCCCTCGCCAGCTTCGTCACACCGGCAATAGCCTTTCTGTCGCGCTCATTATCCTTGATTTTCTGCTCAATAATCTCAGCCACGTCAAGGTTCTTGTGCAGATAGTTATCCACCTCCTCCTTGATGAAGTCACCCACGAACTTATTCACGCTCACGCCGCCACCCGGCTCCATCGTCAGCGAACCAAGCTTAATCTTCGTCTGCGACTCAAACTGAGGCTCCTGCACATTGATGGCAATGGCAGCCACGATGCCGCTTCTTATGTCGCCGTACTCATAGTTCTTGTTGAAATACTCCTTTATGGTACGGGCAATATGCTCCTTGAAAGCACTCTGGTGAGTACCACCCTGAATGGTATGCTGACCGTTCACAAACGAATGATACTCCTCGCCATACTGCTGGTTGGTATGCGTAAAGGCAATCTCAATATCCTCACCCTTCAGGTGAATGATGTCATACAACGGCTGAGTGTCCATCGTGTCGATGAGCAAGTCCTTCAAACCGTTGCGTGACGAAATCTTCCTCTGGTTGTAGAAAATCTCAAGCCCCGTATTCAGGTAAGTATAGTTGCGGAGCATAGTCTCCACAAACTCAGGCTGGAACTTATAGTTCAGGAACAGCGTATTGTCAGGCTCGAAGAAGATATACGTACCGTTCTCCTCCTCCGTCTTCTCCGTAGAGTCGGAAGTAAGCACACCCTTCTCGAAAGTAGCCTTACGCACCACCCCGTCGCGATAGCTTCGCACCTCGAAATGGCTCGACAAGGCATTTACCGCCTTCGTACCCACACCGTTCAGACCCACCGACTTCTTAAAAGCCTTAGAGTCATACTTACCACCGGTGTTAAGCATCGACACAGCCTCAATCATCTTACCCTGCGGAATGCCACGTCCGTAGTCGCGAACCGACACACGCAAGTCGTCATGCACATCAATCTCGATGCGCTTGCCGGCATTCATCTTAAACTCATCGATAGAGTTATCCACAATCTCCTTCAGCAGCACATAAATACCGTCCTCGGCGTGACTACCGTCGCCCAGACGACCGATATACATACCCGGACGAGTACGCACATGGTCCATATCGGACAAGTGTCGGATGTTATCGTCAGTATATGCAACCTGTTCAGCTGCCTGATTAATATTATTATTTTGTTCGTCCATAATCAGTTTATTGGAGTTATTTGTTTTGAGCAAAAAGGAGTAACCGCCTCGCTCTGGACGGTACTATTTCGCCTACGGCGGAGTGAAGAGTGAAGAATGAAGAATGAAAGTTACTCTATTTGCTAATTCTCATTTGTATTCACATCATTCGTCCGTTTACTCCATGGAGCGTAGCGGAATTAACTCCGCTTAACTCCTTTTTACTCCAAGCAAGTAAAGCGTTAGCGATACTTGCGAAAGTTGAATTAATTATTAATTATTAATTTCTTAAAGCATCTCCTCCTCTTATGCTGTCGGCGGTCGAAGTACACCCATTGCTGCTGCACCTTCTCGTTGCACTCAAGCTCAGGATTCGACTCCACATACTTGAAGCCCTTCTTCTTGAACAGCGGAATGAGGTCGTAGAAAAACAACGCATTCACACCCTTATTCTGATACTCAGGCAGCACCGCCACAAGCAACAAGTCAAGCGTGTCCGAATGTTTATATTTCAGAGCCTTCAACAAGTGCCACCACCCCATCGGAAACAACTTACCCTTCGCCTTCTGCAAAGACCTCGAGAGCGACGGCATCGAAATGCCCACACCCACCAGCTTGCCGTTAGCATCGGTAATTATCGACAACAGGTCGAGGTCAAGCACAGGAAGGTACATATCCACATAATGGTCAATCTGTCGAGGCGTCAGCTCACTGTACCCGTACAAGCCGCCGTAAGCCTCGTTGATACACCTGAACATAGCCTGACCGTAGTCCCTCTTCACCTTGCTGCGCGAACTGTACTTCACAATCCTCAAGTCATACTTATCCATGACCAGCTTGGCAATGCGCTCCAAACGCTCAGGCACACAATCAGGCACCTTCATGCTCATCTCAATCCAGTCAACAGCCTTCTCGAAACCCATAGCCTCAATGTGACGGCTGTAATACGGATAGTTGTAGATGGTAGCCATCGTGCTCAACTCATCATAGCCCTCAATGAGCATACCCTCGGCATCGAAATCCGTAAAGCCGAGAGGACCCTCAATCTCCGTCATGCCATTCTCCCTTCCCCACTCTTCCACAGCATCCATCAGTGCACGCGACACCTTCTCGTCATCCACAAAGTCAATCCAGCCGAAACGAACAGACCGGCGATTCCACTTCTCATTGGCACGCCTGTTGATGATACCAGCCACACGACCTACCACCTTTCCATCCTCATCATATGCAAGGAAATAAACGGCATCACAAAAATCCATCGCAGGATTCTTGTCGCTGAACGTATTAAGCATATCCTCGTACAAATCAGGCACCGAAAAAGGGCAATTCTTGTATAACTCGTAATTATATCTGATAAACAGTTTTAGTTCTTTCTTCGTTTCAACTTTCTTTATCGTCACCATTGTTTTCGACTAAATTTGCGCAAATATACAACTTTTTCACTTTTTAGTTTGTTCAGTTACTTAATATTAACTAATTTTACCCCCAAAATAATGGAAACACTTAAAAATAATAACTAAAAACTATGCTTAATCTAAAGACAGCAATTACAGCATCATTCCTTGCATTATGCGGAATAAATGCTTCTGCTCAGACAGCAGCACAGAACGAAGAAAAAGAACTTGGTTACAAACCACAGCCTTACTACTTCATACAAGTACAAGCCGGAGCATCAACACAATTCACTGATGTAAAACTCTTCCAGACATTGCGTCCTACATTCAGCGTAGCAGCCGGTGGAATGTTCACACCGTCTGTAGGTGCACGTATCCACTTCAACGGTTGGAGAGCTGGAAGCGCATTTGACCAGGGAACAATATACAAATACGGCTACAACTACATCAATACCAACGCTGACTTGATGGTTAATGTCATGAATCTCTTTACCGACAAAAACTACAGCAAATTCAACGTTTTCCTCATTGGCGGTATCGGACTCAACTACGCATGGAACAACAACGAGTTCGAACTTCTCAAGGCTGACGGACTCACTAACGACTACGACGTTACAAACGCATGGGGCGACAACGAAAACACACGTCACAGTCTCCTCAGCCACAACATACGATTTGGCGTTCTCGGAGAGTACAACATCTCTAAGCACTTCGGCATAGGTCTCGAAATCGACCTCAACTCACTCGACGACCGCTTCAACTCCAAGTACAACAACTCTGACGACTGGATGATGACAGCACAGGTAACAGGAACATACAAGTTCGGTTTCAAGAAGGCTGGCAAGCTCAAGGAAGCAGAAGATGTACGCAACACAAGAGGTCCTATATGGCGTCGTCCACTCCGCGAAATCTTCTTCTATGAGATTAGCGCATCAGACGCACACCATGCAGAGTCACTCAACAACATCATCCTCTGGCTCAAGCACCACAAGGACAAGACAGTCACTGTTGAGGGTTATGCCGACAAGGACACTGGTAATCCTGAACTTAACATGAAGTACTCTGAGGAACGTGCAAACAAGGTTGCTGAGCTTCTCAAGGAGAAGGGAGTGCTCGACAGCCAGATTAACATCAAGGCTTACGGTGACACCGTTCAGCCATTCACACAGAACGACAAAAATCGCTGCGTAATCGTTACCTGCGATTTGTAAATAACTCAACTTTCGCAAGTATCGCTAACGCTTTACTTGCTTGGAGTAAAAAAGGAGTTAAGCGGAGTTAATTTCGCTACGCTCCATGGAGTAAAACGGACGTTTGACTGTTTACGGATGCGTTTTTAAGCGAAAGAGTATCGTCTTGAGCGAAGCGGTTACTCCTTTTTACTTCACGAAGTTAACTCCTGTTTACTACTTACGAAACTTCAGTAAATAATAATAACTGGGAGAAAGGAGGCAAAAGCCTCCTTTTTTTTTAGACCCTCTCACCCCCTACGCCCCTCTCTCCCTCTATGGCGAGAGGGGAGACCACGGAGAAGAGAATGAAGAATCCATTTTACCATAGACGAAACAATATATATATATACAGCTCATTATCTTAATCTTTTATTGCCATGCTATGGCAATTCTGTTGTCCTTGTTGTCCTTCAACGCAGTTGAAAAAAGGTTGTCCGTTGTTGTCCAAGTTGTCGTTTTTCCCTTCACTCCGTGGTTCGCATTCTTCATTCTTCATTCTTCATT
>JAFSSN010000052.1 GCA_017450985.1 Bacteroidaceae bacterium | reverse complement strand
CGTACAACCGAAAAAACGGCAAGCGAAGCGACCGTACAACCGTAAAACCGTCTAACCATACAACCACAAAACCGTAAAACCGTCTAACCATACAACCGCAACAAATATGAAGAAAACTTTACTACTGGCATGCCTTTTCGCAGCCATCACAACAACATGGGCGCAAAGCAGCAAAGACTTCGTAAAGGGAGCCGACGTAGGATTCCTCACAGGCCAGGAACGACAGGGACAGAAATTCTACGACGTCAAGGGAAACGAGCGCGAATGTCTTGAACTGCTGAAGAACGACTACCAGTTGTCTGCAATACGCATGCGCGTGTGGGTGAACCCGCGCGGCGGCTCATGCGACAAGAACGAACTGCTGGCAATGGCAAAGCGAGTGAAGGCCTTAGGCATGGACCTCATGGTGGACTTCCACTACAGCGACTGGTGGGCCGACCCGGGCAAGCAGCCTATACCGAAGGCATGGCTCGGACACTCGTACGAAGAGATGAAGAAGGACCTGCGCAACCACACTGTTGAAGTGCTGTCGCTGCTGAAGGACAACGGCATAGAACCTCGATGGGTGCAGGTGGGCAACGAGACGACCAACGGCATGCTGTGGAGTGTGAAGACGGGCAAAGACGGCTGGGAACTGAAGGACTCGCTCGGCAACACATTCATAACCCACAGCATGGGGCACATAAAGACTGAGCCTCAGCACTATGCCGGCTTCATACGCACTGGCTACGACGCCGTAAAAGAAGTGTTTCCTAATGCCACGGTCATCATACACCTTGACCGCGGACACCAGAGGACCATCTATGACTACAACCTCGATACGGTATTGAAGTACGGAGGCAAGTTCGACATGATAGGCATGTCGCTCTATCCCTACTGGGCGACAAACGGAGGTACTGCCGAGCAGGACAACAAGGTCATTACCGACTGCATCGAGAACATACGCTATGTAAGCAAGAAATACGGCTGCGACGTCATGATAGTGGAAACGGGCTACGAGGTGGACGAGGCGCACCCTGAGAAGATGGAGGAAGGACGGCGACAGCTCGCACGCGTCATCCGCGAAGCGCGTACACAGACAGACGGCCACTGCCGCGGAGTGTTCTACTGGGAGCCTCAGTGCCAGCCGCGCAGCTATAAGTTAGGGGCATTCGACAGCCACGGCAAGCCTACGGCCATCATGGACGGCTTCATCGAGAAATAACGGTACGCCCTGCACACATGGCAGAACAAGTGCATACACACTTCAAGGGGACAATCGGTATCAGTGCCGATTGTCCCCTTGAACATATAACTACGCTGCCTAAAAGGCAACTTATTCTCCTATGAGTAAGAATGCAATTAAAGCGAAGAAAGAATACGCCTTCCTTTCTCCTTTCCCCCGGTAGCATCATTCCAACGGCCATGTAGTATGGCCATAAGCATCATGGACTTCAGGCTTTGGACCATTCCACCATGCATTATACCATCCATGCTGCATGCACCTTTGAGCATGTCTTGAGCCATCGTCAAGATAAAAAGGAATATACATGCCTCTGCTCACTATTATAGCCGAGCCATCATAATATCCGAAATAATCACTTTTCATGTCGCCTTTCTTCAAGGCGCCATTCTTCCATGTCGGGTCAACAGGAATCCAGCCATAGCGTTCCAGATAGAACTCTGCCCAGATGTGATAATTGCGATTCTGAAGCAAGGCAAATACATGACGTGCAGGAATGCCCTTGATGCGCAACAGCGTGACATAAACAGACGTAAAACTACCACAGTTGCCACCTCCCTTTCTAAGAACTTCTTCATATGGAAGCATATCGAAGTCATCTGACCACGTCAGTTTCTGAGCCACCTCTTCATAGCACATACGTGCATACTTCAACACATCTCCCTTACTCTTTTTCCAAAAATAATCTGCAGCAGCCATGGCGTCAGCATTGTTAATGGCAATATCGGGCAACTGCTCTGACGTATATTGCTTGTAAAGTGCGCTGTTAATATCATAAGGATATATCTTTTTTATCTTCTTGAAATCAACAGTCAACTTATATGGTTGCATGACGCAAACATCCGAATATATATGTCCTCCCATACTTATTAGCTCCAGAGTACGTTCATCTGTTGTCGTCTGCATGATAAAACCATTTGTTGTGTCTGCATCCGCAATAAAACGATATTGTAAACCATTATCCAGATTGAATGTTCCAGAATTATACTGATACATATTACTGATAGCAATAGGGCGTACGCTGACCAGTTTTGTCAATCGCGAGCCCGTTGTCTGAAACGAGACGCTATTATTAAACACAAATTTAGGCAGTTTTTCAATCTTATAGATAGAACTGTCAATAATGTCGGCACAGCCCTGTGCTTTCACAGAAAATGCCGCCATGGCAAGCAGCATGGTGATGATTGTTTTCTTTTTCATAATCTTTTTAGCATAAGAGTACGCAAGGATATTGGACCGTACACTCAGAGACCGCAGTCCCATACTTTCCCGTAGTTATTGTTATAGTAGTTGTTTTAGATCTTGCACCTCATTTCGTGATGAAGCACCAAAAAAGAATCCTCCGACCCTTTAGAAGAATCGGAGGACCTAAGCGTTATTTATTTCTTAATCTTATAGATTGCAAAGGTACGTGCAGGAACACTGATGTCGGTTGTTGGGGCAGCAACGCTCACAGTCTTAGTCTGTGGAACGATGGCCTTTGGAGCATCAAGAGTGTTCTCTGCCGTGAGGTTGTCAGAGTGTAACGTAACGAGCTGAGCAGAATAGTCGCCCTTCTTCATGCCCTTGAGGTTGAATGTCACGCCCTGCGCCTTGTCGCCGGTGTTGATGACCTTGATGATTACCTCAGACGTATTCTTGTCGAACACGGCTGATGCGAACAAGCCGTCCTGACCATCGTTGCCAGCAACAGGCTTGCCGTTCATAGTGAGCGACAGCATGTTCGTACCCTTGTTGAGCGAGTACAGCTGCTGAACGTAGTATGAGCATGAGTTGAATGAGCGGAGGTTATCATACCAGATAGCATCAGGACGCCACTGCCAGCCGTCAACGTGAGCGAAGAGAGGAGCGTATGTAGCCATCTCCACCACGTCGGCATTGCGCTCGAGGTCGGTCATGAAGGCAGCCTCCATAAGTGCAGCGTTGAAGTGGTTCCACTTCTTGCCCTTGCCGTGGCAGGCATACTCGCCGGCAAACACCTTAGGCTGACCCTTGCCACGCTTGTAGTTGTCGTAGCGGTTGCCCGACTTCAAGAACCACTCCTCGTTGCGGTAGAAATGCTCGTCCACGAGGTCAACGCCGAGCTTGCGCATCTCCGGCCACAAGTAGTCGAACTTGCCGCCCTCAGAGTCAGGACCTGAAGTACCAATAATCTTAATATTAGGATATTTCTTGCGCACCTGCTCAATGAACGGCTTCAAGTTTTCTGGATAGATAGCACCCCACTGCTCGTTGCCGATAGCCACATACTTGAGGTTGAAAGGAGCAGGATGACCCATGTCGGCACGCAGCTTAGCCCAAGAATTCTTGGCTGGGTCGCCGTTAGCAAACTCGATGAGGTCGAGCACGTCGTCGATGTAAGGCTGCAACTGGTCAACATCCACGTGCATGTCGCCGCGCTTGTCGCCGTTCTGGAACTCGCATGAGAGACCCACGCTGAGCACAGGCAGCGGCTCTGCGCCTATCTGCTCCGACAGACGGAAATACTCATAGAATCCAAGTCCGTAAGACTGATAATAGTCAGGGAAGAAACGATAGTCGAAAGTATAGTGCCAACGGTTCTCGTTGAGCGGACGATTCTCCACAGGTCCCACGGAGTTTTTCCACTGATAGCGTGTGGCGAGGTCGGTACCTTCCACGATACATCCGCCTGGGAAGCGGAACACACCCGGGTGAAGGTCCTCGAGAGCCTGAGCCAAATCCTTGCGCAGACCGTTAGCATCGCCCTTGTACACATCCACAGGGAAGAGACTCACGTGCTCAAGGTCAACAGTCTTTGAGTTTCTCGTAAGCATGAGGCGGAGAGTACCCTTGTCAACCGTCTTGCCGGCCTTCAGCACAATCTCGTATTTCTTCCAGTCCTTGCCCGAAACGACAATCTTGCCCTCAGTGAACTGCTGACGCTCAGACATGGTGTTAGGGTCGCACAGCAACACACGCACCGTCACGTCGCCGTCGTCCTTCGGATTGCGAGCCCACACCGTGAAGCGGTACTCAGCATTCTTCTGGTAGCCTATGCCGAAGAAACCCTCGTTCTCAAGTCCCGTAAACTTATCTCTGTGACCAGAGTCGTGCAGACGCACATAGTGCGGATTCTTCTTGAACGGACCGTCGTTCTTCAGTTCATACTTGCCGAACGCCTTCCAGCCCATCAGGTTCTGAGGAAACTCAAACGAACGGTTCTTGACCAGTTCACCGTACAGACCGCCGTCAGCAGCATAGTTGATATCCTCGAAGAAGATACCGTACATTGTTGACGGAATGGAGCCGCCCACCTTCGACGTGTTCACGTCGAACACGTGGTTCTGGGCATACACGCCCGTGGCCATAGCCATTGCTGCCAACACTGTTCCAAGTTTTTTCATAAATTCAAGTGGTTTAGTATTTAATTCACATTTGATTTGCCTACAAATGTAAGGCAAAAAAATCAAATTTCTTCGTACCTTTGCAAAAAACTGACAAGGCTGATACAAATTTATCATTCATGCTACATATATACAAACAATTAACTGGTGTCACAGCTTTCTCCACTACACGCCACGGCGGCGTGTCGCAAGGAGCATACGCCACATTCAACGCCAACCACTACTGCGGCGACCGCCCTGAGGACGTTGCCCAAAACCGCACGCTTCTCTGCGAACGCCTCGCCGTGGAGCAGTCAAGTCTCATCGTGCCGCACCAAACGCACGACACGCGCACAATGGTCATCAACCGCAACTTCCTGCTCCTGCCGCACGACGTACAGACAGCCATGCTCGAAGGCATCGACGCCGTGTGTACCGACCTGAAGGGAGTATGCGTGTGCGTATCTACCGCCGACTGCATACCCGTACTCATCCACGACCCGAAACACAACGTAGTGTCCGCCGTACATGCCGGCTGGCGCGGCACGGTGAAACGCATCGTGGAAAAGAACATCGAAGTACTTGCCGACACCTACGGCACCGTGCCGTCCGACTGCCGCGCCGTCATCGGTCCGGGCATCTCCCTCACAGCCTTCGAAGTGGGCGACGAGGTGTACGAGACATTCCGCAAGGAAGGTTTCGACATGACGACCATAGCCAAGCGCTTCCCTGCCCTCCACGCCACAAGCTCCGACGACGGCCAGCGCTGGCACATCGACCTGCCGCTCTGCAACAAACAGCAGCTCATGGAGTGCGGACTGTCCGAGGCAAACATACACCTTTCCGGCATCTGCACCTACTCGCAGTCAGACGATTTCTTCTCCGCACGCCGACTCGGCATAAAGAGCGGACGAATACTCAACGGAATTGTGATGTAGCAACATACGATGTGTGGCGAGCGGGCAAAGCACCCATTCGCCACACATTGCAATCCCGACTATACAATTCTACGCATCGCCATCCAGCGACGTTGTTAAACTATGTTAAATGTCATGGCGGACGCAACACTTATCTCCATACTTTTCCTTTACTTTGCAACATGACAAATGCGTTGCCGTCAGGCCTCATTAAATGTATTTTTACGAGACAGAACCGACATTGCAACGGGTCTTCTACGCAAATTCTACGCATTCTCTACGGGTCTTCTACGCATTTCTACGGATTGCAGCCGTAGAAAACCCGTAGCCAATCCATAGAAAACCCGAAGGATTACCGTAAAAAACACGAAACAACGTCAAACCATATTCGTCTGAGGCATATCCGCACGGCATGCAAACCTGCCGTCATATATTTCTTTTTCCACGACAAACAACCATTAACCGCTGTTCTTTTTCCAAATTTTGCACATTCAGAAACTTTTTTCTATATTTGTAATATGAGATAGAATGGGACTGAATGCAATAAAATATTTCAAACACAACCAATCAAAACAACAATACATTTATGAAGAAATTACTATTATCAGTATTTATCATGGCATCGGCTTTGTGCGTCAATGCACAGAAGCAAGCCAAGGTGTTTTTCACTAAGGAGATTACACCTGAGAGTCTGGTAAGAATTTACGACGCTCTCGGCGTAAAGGCTCACGGCCACGTAGGAGTGAAAATCAGTACCGGCGAACTCGGAGGCAACAACTATCTGAAGCCTACACTCATACGCAACCTCGTGGACAAGGTGAACGGTACCATAATTGAATGTTGCACGGCATACGGCGGCAGCCGTCAAGATGTGAGCAAACACTGGGAGACGATACATGAGCACGGCTTCGACTCAATCTTCGCCGTCGATATCATGGACGAACACGGCGACCTGCGCATACCGGTGAAAGACAAGAAATGGATTAAGTACGACATCGTGGGCGACCACCTGCCTAACTACAACTTCTGCATCAACCTCGCACATTTCAAGGGACACGCCATGGGCGGTTTCGGAGGCGTGCTGAAGAACCAGTCCATCGGCTTCGCCTCAACAGCAGGAAAGGGCTACATCCACTCACACGGAGTGACGAGCAAGGTGCCCGACGCATGGCAGTACACCCAGCCACAAGATGCGTTCCTCGAGAGCATGGCTGCGGCTGCACAGGCTATCGCTGAATACTTCGGCGAGGGCAACATAGTATATATCAACGTACTGAACAACATCTCAATTGACTGCGACTGCGATGCACATCCGCACGCACCCGAGATTGAGGACATAGGCATTGTGGCTTCGACCGACCCTATTGCCTGCGACCAGGCTGCCTACGACCTTATCTACAAGATAAAGAAAGATGAAAAGAACAATCCCGAGCCGCTCCGCAAGCGCATAGAGAAGCAGCACGGCTACCACATCATCGAGTGGGGTGAAAAGATTGGCATGGGTACCACGAAATACAAGCTCATCGAACTATGAGGATTCTTCACAACATAATTCTTACAGCCGTAGCAGGAGCTGCGGCTGTAAACGTGTGGGCACAACGCACAGACACTCTGCAACACATAGTAGTGACAGGCACACGTAGCGCAACGGATGTGCGCCACCTGCCGCTCAGCGTCACAGCAATCACACGCACACAGCTGGAAGAGGCACACGAGAGTTCTGTCCTGCCTACAGTCACACAGCACACGCCCGGCTTGTTCACCACTACGCGCGGCATGGCGGGCTACGGAGTGAGTACAAACTCCGCCGGAGCAATGAAGATACGAGGCGTGGGCAGCGGTGCCGACATGCTGGTGCTCATCGACGGACAGCCTCAGTATGCCGGTCTGCTCGGACACCCTATTCCCGACGCATACCAGAGCATGATGGCAGAGCGTGTGGAAGTGGTCAGGGGACCTGCATCGCTCTACTACGGCAGCAATGCCATGGGAGGCGTTATGAACATCATAACACGCACACCGCAGACAGGATGCCACACCGACATCAGCCTTCAGGCTGGTTCGTACGGAACATGGCAGGCCGAGGCGGCAAACTCATACAACGACGGCCGCTTCAGCAGTTTCGTGGGCGGCAACTACTCCAAGACCGACGGCCACAGGGACAACAGCGACTTTGAGCAGGCAAGCGGTTTCCTGAAACTCGCCTATCAGCTCACGGACAAATGGCGCGCAGCCTACGACCTCAACGTGACCCACCTCAGCTTCGCAAATCCGGGACCTGAGTCGGCTCCGCTGTTCGACCCGGATGCTAAGATTACGCGAGGACTGACAAGCGTGTCGCTGCTCAACAACTATGGTTTCACGAACGGTTCGATACGCGCCTACTACGACTGGGGACACCACAAGATTAACGACGGCCACACCGCCACGGCTGCTCCGCGCAAATATCTGTACAAGCACGACGACTTCATAGGCGGAGTGAGCATATATCAGAGCGCGGCGATGTGGGAAGGCGGCAGAGTGACGCTGGGCTTCGACTGGCAGCACTTTGGCGGCGAGGCATGGAACGACTCCATTGCCGGCAGCAACAAATACTACGACAAGGTGAAGAACCAGAATGAGGTGGCAGGATATGCCGACGTGCGACAGAACATCTTCTCATGGCTCACCATCGACGCCGGCCTGCGCTACGACCATCATTCGCAGACGGGCACAGAGTGGATTCCACAAGCCGGATTGTCGTTCCACGCCGACGGCAGCACAGACATCAAGATGCTCGTCAGCAAAGGTTTCCGCAACCCGGTAATCTCGGAAATGTATATGTTCGCCGCCAACACGGAGTTGGAACCTGAGCGCATGATGAACTACGAGGTGTCATTCACGCATCGTTTCACACAAGGCAATATCGGGGCAAACGTATTCTACATCGACGGCGACAACATGATTGAGCGTGCCGCCAACCCTTCGGGCGCAGGAATGTTGCAGCAGAACATCGGCACGTTCCACAACTGGGGTTTCGAGCTGAACGGCGACTACCGCTTCAATTTCCACTGGGCGATGAACGCCAACTACTCGTTCCTGCACATGAGCAAGCACGTGACGGGTGCGCCGGAGCACAAGCTCTTCGTACAGGGCAAGTACAGCACGGGCATACTCTCGCTCATTGCCGACGTGCAGTACATCAACAGCCTGTACATCTCTACCGGCAAGGCTGAAAAGGTGGAGAAATATGTTCTCGCAGGACTGACTGCCAACATCAAGGCATCGGATGCCGTGACGCTCTTCATGAAGGGCGACAACCTACTGTCGCAGCACTACCAGACATACGAGGGCTTCTGGATGCCACGCGCCACCTTCATGGGCGGTGTGAAGGTAAGGCTTTAGTCACTCGACGGACATAACGAAGCGGAAGGGCAAGACTGCCTTTCCGCTTCGTTGCATTAGTGCGGCACCGAAAGCGCAAAGCATGCAATGCCGCAGGCGGTTCGTAAGCCGACAGCATACGGCTCAGGGCGAAATAAGGGAAGAAGTGGCTGCAATATGCAAAAAACAAGGGTGCGAGACGGACAGGGTAATAAAAAATACTTAACTTTGTGCAGCAGAAACCCTAGGGCACGTTCCGCCGCATCGGAATGCCGTGCGCACGAGGAACATGTCAGCAAAACAATTCAAGAAAATAGATTATGACAAGAGCGATTATTACCGTTGTCGGAAAGGACACTGTGGGCATCATTGCCAAGGTCTGCACTTATCTTGCGGACAATCAAATAAACATACTCGACATATCACAGACCATCGTGCAGGATTTCTTCAACATGATGATGATTGTGGACATGAAGAAGTCGGTAAAGCCTTTCGACACCATCAGCGAGGAACTGTCGAAGATTGGAGTGGAAATAGGCGTGCAGGTGAAGTGTCAGCTTGAGGACATCTTCGACAAGATGCACCGCATCTGATGCCGCGGCATGCTTCCCCGAGGGAAAAGCGTGCGTCAGAACCGACCAATCCATTCACTCACAAATCCAACAACCAGTAGTATGATAAATATGAATGAGGTGTTCGAGACGAACAAGATGATCGAGCAGGAGAATCTTGACGTCCGAACAATAACAATGGGCATCAGCCTTCTCGACTGTGCCGACAACAATCTCGACACAACGTGTAAGAAGATATATGACAAGATAACGACTCTTGCCAAGGACCTTGTCAAGACGGGCGAGAACATCTCCAAGGAGTTCGGTATTCCTATCGTCAACAAGCGCATAAGCATCACGCCTATCTCGCTCGTGGGAGGTGCGTGCTGCAAGATTCCGGGCGACTACGTTCAGATTGCAAAGACGCTCGACAAGGCAGCAAAGACCGTAGGCGTGAACTTCATAGGAGGCTACAGCGCCGTGGTGAGCAAGGGAATGACACGCAGCGACGAACTGCTCATACGTTCCATTCCTATGGCTCTCGCATGCACGGAGCGCATCTGCTCAAGCGTGAACGTGGGCAGCACTAAGACGGGCATCAACATGGATGCCGTGCGTCTGATGGGCGACATCATCAAGGAGACGGCTGAGCAGACTAAGGACTGCGACTCGCTCGGATGTGCAAAGCTCGTCGTGCTCTGCAACGCTCCTGACGACAACCCGTTCATGGCGGGTGCCTTCCACGGAGTGAGCGAGGCAGATGCCATAATCAACGTGGGCGTAAGCGGTCCGGGTGTTGTGAAGCATGCCTTGGAGCAGATGGACATTAATGCCCGCAGCAACGACGGCAAGAACGGCAGCGACGCTACATTCGAGGTGCTGTGCGAGACGATAAAGAAGACGGCTTTCAAGATTACGCGCGTGGGACAGCTCGTGGCTCAGGAGGCAAGCGCACGCCTCGGCGTGCCTTTCGGCATCATCGACCTCTCGCTGGCTCCTACACCTGCAATAGGCGACTCGGTGGCTGACATTCTCAAGTGCATCGGTGTTGAGCATCCGGGTGCACCGGGCACGACGGCAGCCCTCGCCCTGCTCAACGACCAGGTGAAGAAGGGCGGCGTGATGGCAAGCTCATACGTGGGCGGTCTGTCGGGTGCCTTCATTCCTGTGAGCGAAGACCAGGGCATGATTGACGCCGTGGAGGCTGGCGCGCTGACCATAGAGAAGCTCGAGGCTATGACGTGCGTATGCTCCGTTGGTCTCGACATGATTGCCATTCCGGGCGACACTCCTGCCACGACAATAGCGGGAATCATTGCCGACGAGAGTGCAATAGGCATGGTGAACCAGAAGACGACGGCGGTGCGCATCATCCCTGTGGTGGGCAAGACTCTGGGCGACACGGTGGAGTTCGGCGGTCTGCTGGGATATGCTCCTATCATGCCTGTCAACACGTTTGCAAGCACACGCTTCGTGAACCGCACAGGACGCATTCCTGCTCCTATACACAGTTTCAAGAACTAAGTTTCACACACATGGCAGATGCGGGAACGGGATTCCGTATCTGCCATATACATAACTTTCCATGATTATGAAAGCTACATTCACTCGCAGCGGCATTCACGCCGTGGTGGCCGTAGTTGCGGCAATCGTACTATCGTGTCTCGCTTCGTGTTCAGACAAGGACGAGGACAGCAACTATCCGCGCATACGTTCCGACTTCTTCGACGTTCTCGTGGACAAGGACAGCATGGTGACTCATGCCACGCTCGACGACGGCAAGACGTATGCCATCAGCAACGTGCGGAGCCTTCACGCCATGACGAACGACACGATAATAAGGTGCCACGGCACACTTGAGATTTCGGCCGACAGCACGATGGTGACTATCTATTCCGTGCAGAGCATTACGAGCGGAATGGCACACACGGCTGAAGAGTACAAGAAACGCCACATGCCGACTGAGCAATATCCTGTGAAGGTGGTAGCTATCTACAAGGCGCGTTCATACATCAACCTCATCGTCAACACCATGGTTGAGGCAAGTCTTGAGCATGCGCTCGACTTCATGTGCGACAGCATTTCCTATCGCAACGGTTGCCGCATGCTGCACATCCACCTCACTCACTGGCGCCGTCCTGAGGAGATTGAGGCTTACACTCAAAAGAATTATCTCAGTCTTCCGCTCGGTAAGGAGTTTTTCTTAGACGAATATAAGGACTTCGATTCGGTGGAGATTAGCATCAACACTTACGAAGGTGTGAAAAAGTACTGCTTCTAACCGTCGGAAGTTTCGTCTGCGTAGCCACAGGCTTACGTCGCTTCGGCATGGAAGAGCGGACTTGCCACGATGCCATCACGCAGAACCTGCACGGTATTCATTTGCTGGACGCATGCGTGAAGCGGGATATTGACGTAAAGGATGCGGGATATAGACATTAAGGATGTGAGATATGGACATAATTGATGTAAGATATTAACGTAAAGGATGTGATATATAGACATAATTGATGTAAGATATTATCATTAAGGATGTGGAATATAGATACAAAAAATGATGTGCCAATGTTGACACATCATTTTTTATTCATATCAGTTAATATGTAAATGTCGGATTACTTTACTAACTTCTTGCCGTTCTTGATGTAGATGCCTCCCTTGAGACGTGAAGCATCTGTGACACGGCGGCCGTCAAGGGTATATACATCATTGGATGCATCGCACGATGCTGGTGTGCTGCTGATACCGTCAACATTCCAGTCGTTGCCTGTCACCCTGACTCTAACCTCAAAAGAAGCGTTACGGCGTGCAAGTGAGCCTTGCTCGTCCTCGATAGTCAGATACCAGCGGTAAGATGACAGAGTAACGGTGTTGTTGGCTGCATAGCAAAGAGCGCCGGAACTCATACCGTAGTATTTCTCGTCGTACATGGTCTGGCCGTCGATGCCTGTATATGTTCCCTTGAATACGGCTTTGAGTCCGTTTGAACCGTATTCGAAAGGCTCTGTCTTTGCGGCATAGAGGCTTGTAGAGTTAACGACAATTGACTTTGCGCCCGTAGATTTCGCCCTGATGAGGTAAGGCGTATTGGCATGCACCTTCTGTCCCTCCTTAAGCTTTTCAAACTCCATTTCGGTATAGTCTGCCTTGCCGTCGTTGTCATCGTCGTGAACAAGAATATTACTGAACGCACATACTTCAAAGTCGTCTGCCCAGTCGCTGTATGCCATGTCGAAAGGCACGTAAAGCGACTGCCAGTTGTTGTTATTGAAGGTACGAGTGTAGGTGACGTTGGCATTTTTGTCGTCTGTGTCACGAGTGTATGCCTCGCCGTCCTTCAATGATACCGTGATGCCTGTGCGGGTCAGGGTGAAGTTGTCGAATATTGCCCAGTCGTCGCCGATAGTTGTTGACTTTCTCACGCCGATGGTAAGCTTGCCGTCCTTACCGACACGACAAGGCAGAGTGTTGACATACAGTCCCTTTGAGAAGTACACGCTTGTCTGTTCCATAGTGTTA
Source organism: Bacteroidaceae bacterium (assembly GCA_017450985.1). Lineage (GTDB taxonomy): Bacteria > Bacteroidota > Bacteroidia > Bacteroidales > Bacteroidaceae > Minthosoma. The sequence goes on along the minus strand of JAFSSN010000052.1, from coordinate 6,978 downwards.
GGAACATAGCCGTAGCCGGAGATGTTTACTCCAACGGCACCGGCCTTGCCTGCGTCGCTGAGGATGCTTACAAGCGGTACGCTGGCATCGTTGGCATACAGCACAGCATTCATAGCCTCTGTGCCGTTAGTGTGGGTCGAAGCAGCATTGTCGCTTGAGCCGGAGCGGTAGAAGCCGTTGCAAGAAAGCAGATAGTCGCCTTCCGGCAGTCCCGTAATAGTCTGATAGATATTGAAGTCTGCATTCCATCTCTCGGCACAGTTATAGTCCACTTGTGGATTACCCGTCCATCCGTAGGCGCTGTTACCGTCGAACGATGGGTTTACGATATAACCAGTGTAAGAATTGGATGTCTCTTGTGTTTCTCCATAACGCCAATTCAGGCTTTCAGCACCACAACTTACTTTCAGCGTTCCATTCTCATACACGCTAAAGCTTTCTGACTTAGGGCCTTTAGAAGTGAGGATGGTCACCTTTACGGTTGTGTTTGCCTTGCCATAGATATTGACCGTCGTGTCGTTCTCGAGCTGTGCAACGACGTCTGAGCCGTTGATGAACACGCGGAGCGGCTGAGCCACGGAGTTGTTCTGGTAGGCTGAGAATGTTACCGTAGAAGCATCGTCCTTGATGGTTGTCTGCTCGTAGAATACTGGTGCGGCATCATCGTAGGAAAGGTCCTTGATGGTTGCGGTCTTCTCGCCCTTGAAGTTGCTGACGAGGAAGTAAGGTGCGTCGGCATCAGGTGCTATGACACCGTTCCAGCCTTCAGGAAGGCTGCTGCGGAGCGTAACGAGCTTGTCGGCGTAGTCAGCTGTCTTCTCGGCATTGACGAGGCTGTAGTAAACGAGGTTGCGTGCGTCAACTACGGCACCGCTTGCCACGCTGCGGCTGGTGTTGCCGTACATCGGATAGAGCTTCGATGTCGAGATTGAGTTGTCTGTGTGGCGGTCGCCGAAGGCTATCTTCTTGCCGTTGTTGCCGATGACTCCGAGTTCGTTGTCGATGTTAACCCAGTTGGAGTTGAACGACGTGAGTGTTGAGCCGTCGAGCTGCTTGTGGGTTATCGCGGTTGTCTCGTCCTCGTTCTTCTCACCATAGTAGAGCGTGCGCTTCTGCTTCATGAATGCATCGGTAGAAATGGCAAGCAGACCACCCTTCTCTGCCGTGATTGTTGCAGCGCTGTTGGCTGTCACGTAGTCGAGGTAGATGATGGCGTTGGACGGTGTTGAGTATATGGCGAAGCGGTTGTTGAGCGCATTGCCGTTGGTGTTGAGTTCGCCGTTCATGACATAGCCGTTGCCCTTGAGCTGGTAGATGCCCGATACGACAGCGGTGGCATTGGTAGCCTTTCCGCTCACTTCGTACCATCCGATGAGGTTGCCGGTGTTGTTGGCACGGTAAGGCACTACTATCTTGTTCTTGTCGGCCGAGTTGGCTGCGAAGTATCCGGTATAGCTACTCAGTCCCCTGCTCCATGAGAAGCATGTGAAGCGGTAGTCGGTAGAGGCGCGTACGATGTTCTGGCAGCGAATCATGCGTGCCTCGGAATGCTTGGCGTTGAAGTCGTTCCACTTCGTCGGAGCGAGGTCGGCTGTAGGAAGCATCTCGTGCATGAGGTAGGTCATCATCACTCGGTGTGCCTCCACGCCCATGCGTCGTGCGCCTACGTCGGCGTTCAGGAGCCATGAGCCGTCGGATGTGGTCTTCTGGCGAGCCTTAATGTACTTGTACGCGAGGTTCTCGAGCATAAGTGCGTTAGGGTCGCGGAGGAAGCAAGCGAGCGTTGAGTATGAGGTAATCTGGTCGTAGAGGAAGAGTGACCAGTCGTTGCCGTTAGGCATTGCCAGTTCGCCGTCGGCAAGCGCGAGCCAGTTGAGGACGGAGTCCTGCACCTCCTGGTTGTGGTGCATGAGCGCGTTGCTCTTCCATGTCTCCTCGCCCTTCACGCCGAGCTGGAACATCTTGAGTGCGAGTGCTGCCTCGCCAAGCTCCTGCTGCACCACATTCTGGTATGAGGTGTGGAACAGGCTGTGGTTCTGGAGGCTGTAGTCGTCGTAGAGGTTCTGGCCCTTATAGAGGTCTGCCACGGTCTTGTTGTCGTACCAGTCGTCGATAACCTTATTGGAGTTGATGTCGGCCGGATGAGAGTATGAGTTTATAGCCATCTCGCGCATGCGCTCAAACCACCTGCTTGCGAGGGCATCGTCAGGGAACAGACCGAGCGTTGCAGCAAGGATGTCAGCCTCCCAGCCATTTTCCTCGGCCTTGGTGTCGCCGGCATATCCCGTCGGGATGGTGCGGTAGAGCTCGTAGTTGCACTCAGCCTTGAGCAGCTTCTCGATGTAGCCTTTCTGTGCTGTTGTCAGCTTGTCCCACTGGAAGTATGCTGAGTAAGCCACGGACATGGCCCAGAGGCTTGACTCCCACACGGCATCGCTGGTGGATGTTGAGCCCCAGTAGTTGTTGCCGGAGCAAACCTTGAGCTTGTTTGCCTTGTGGGTTGAGTATGCGAACACGAGCGACTTCTTTGCCATGTCGGCTAACTTGTCGTATGTCACGCCCTGAGGAAGCTGTATGCCGGCCGGTTTTGCGTACTTCACGAGGAAGGCGCATATCATGGAGAGGTCGGCGTTAGGACGCACGCCCTGCTCGTTGTTGCCGCCTGAGTTCTCGCCGTTGAAGAAGCCGCACGCCTCGTTGATGCTGTTAGGATAGGCGCATTCGTTCCAGTCGTTTACCATATAGGTTGAGAAGTCTGCCAGCATCTGAAGAAGGTCTTTCTTCATGTCGGCCTCTGACACGAAGTCAGGCGTGATGACGCCCTCGGTAAAGGATGTCACGCTTGTCTCGGTAGGGTCAGCAGGCAATTCGCTTTGCAACTTGTACAAACGGAAATTATCCAAGAGCACAGAAAGGCCTGAAGCATTGACAAACTGTGCACTCACGCCGAGCGACACGGTTGACTTCTTCGTCACATCAAACACCAGTTCCGTCGTCGTCCAACTTGACGGCATAGAACTACGAATAGCCATTTCCGCCTTGCTGTCGCCAGCAACGAGCGATACGGCATGACCGCTCGCACCCGTCACGCACTTATTGTCAACCGTAAGCTTATATCTGCCGGCAGGAAGCTGCACGTTCTGCGTAAGGCTCACAGTCACATTTGTCCACGCATTGCGCACATACATCATTTGACTGCCGTCAGAAGGCTTGCCCGGCGCACCGAAGTTATTGTCCGTTGCCGTAGCACCGGAAGTCATAATGTCAGTCACGCCATAACCGCCAGAGCTTGTCAGCGTCCATCCCGTGACAGACGTAATCTTATAAGCCCCACGAGTGGCATCATACTCCAGCGCGGAAGTCTTATCATTCTCAAAAGAAGGGTTCTGAATGTACGTAGCCGTCACGTCAGTACCATCCGTCTCATCGCCGTCATCAAACGTAAAGTCCGAGCCTGTCACGTCCTCAGGTGCAACAGGAGAGTCAGTCATAAACAGCGACGACGAAGCTATCGCTCCAGTTGCAACAATAGCCGTTGCAATTGCGAAATACTTTCTTTTCATTTCTCTATATTTGTTAAGTAATTTTATTCACACCTCATATTCACATTACACCTTTGCTTGTAATGTCATTATCACGCTACAAATATAACATTTTATTTTGACACTCTACCCTCAGATTTTGAAATAAAATCCCTATTTCGATTCAAACATCCAATCGAAGGGGAAGGTTCATGCAGTTTTATTATAGAAAAAACGCAGATGGCATCACGCCATCTGCGCTCACTAAATACAACAAAACATATTATTTAACCATAAACTTTATTCCGCCTTGAATGTAAATGCCTGGACGAAGGCCTGACTTGTCGCCGTTCGGACTTACAAGCTGACCGTCAACCGAATATATACGCTCACTACTGCAAGCATCAACGTCAGCAAACGACTCGACAGCCAAAGCATCATCATTCTCCAACTCACCATCTACGAAGAGACGAACCTTAGAGTTGCTTGTCGGTGCAAACATAATCTGCGAACCTTTGCCTATCACGTCGAGATACCATCTGAACGACATGAGCGAAGAACTTGTGTTGGTAGTGTAGCAGAATGCGCCGTTGGCAAGAGCATAATACTTGTGAGCCACCATGTCCTCACCAGACACACCTGAATATGTACCCTTGAATACGTAATCAACCTCTGTAGTAGAACAAGAGATGCTCTCCTCGGCAGCCGGATATACGAGCACGTCGCTCAGGCTGATGGTCTGCACACCCGTTGTATTTGACTTGATGAAATAAGGATGGTTAGGATACAGAGTACCGCCCTTCACCTTAACAATCTCCACTTCCGTAACGTCAAACACATCGTCGCCGTCAGTATCGTACATGCGCACTGCATTGAGCGTTGCCACCGTGTAGTCGTCCTTCCAGTCGTCATACGACATTGAGAACGGAACGTACAACGCCTGCCACTTAGTATTAGTATAATCACGCGTATATGTGAGCGAACCTACCTGACGATAGTCTTTTGAGTCGTACACATCGCCGTCAGTAAGATCCAAAGCATCAACATTAGTGATAGGATGACCAACCGTCACGACACAAGAGCCATATACAGGAGAGCCGTCCACAGGCACAGCCTTAATAACAGCAGTACCCTCGCTCAAGGCAGTCACCACGCCATCCGTAACCACAGCCACGCTCTCGTCACTTGAAATCCAAGTCACCTCGCCGTAGCTGACAGAGTCTGGAGCCACAACAGCTGTAAGCGTAGTCTTGCCACCCACGTGCAAATCTACATGAGTCTTATTGAGAGTCACAGACTTAACATTTATCCACTTTCTCACGTCAAGGAACAAAGACCATGGATAAGTCTCCATATAGTGTTCCATATACTCAGGCTTAACTCTCAGTACCACATTCTCTGGCCAAATTCTTGTGAAAGCATCGTCGGCAGTATATTCCGGCACATCTCCCATACATCTGAGTTCAGTCAATTCACCGTTGAGGTACAAGGCACCAGAACCCATATATTCGAGGTTAGGAGGAAGCACGATACACTTCATGTCCGACTTACTACTTACAGCATACTCAGCCATATACTCAAGTCCAAGCGGCAATGTCAGACTATCCATCTGAACCGCAAGGGCTTCCGTGCGAATACGTCTGATAGAGTTAGAAAGCTTCAAGTTCGAGATATTAGAATTATAGAAACACCTCGTCTCCAACTCAGTGATGTCGCCGTTGATTGTCAGGTTCTGAAGTCCCTCACAGTTGAAGAACGCACCCTCCTCAATAGTCTTAACCGAAGCAGGAAGGTTGACAGTATTAAGATATGTACATCCTGTGAAGGCATACTTTGCTATGCTCTCCACCCCATCAGGGAACGTAGTAGTTCTACATCCAAGAATCATTCTGTTAGTCCATGTATCAATGATGGCATTGCAGTTCTCACGTGAGTCGAACAACTTATTCTCAGGACTGACTACGATGGTAGTACAGTTAGGAGTGAGGAAAGCGTTGTCACCTATGACCCTTACATTCTCCGAAATCTCGATGCTGTAAGGACGTATACCAGAGAAGGCGTATGAACCGATGGTTTTCACCTTGTGTGGAATGTCAATATCCTTGATGTTGGCAGTTCCAGCATTCTGGAAAGCATACGCATCAATTGTAATCGTAGCATCCGGTATAGGCAGGTATGGCAGCGATGAGCAACCGTTGAACGCATATCCGCGTATAGTTGTAACCTTGGAATCCTTATATCCCTTCACCTCATAGAGGCTTATACATCCGTCGAAAGTATATGCGCTGATTTCCGTTAGTTCACTTGGTATATTGACCGATTTGAGCGTATAGCATGACTTGAAGGCACTCTGTCCTATTGATATAATAGTATTAGGAAGTTCTACTGACGTCAGCTGAGGACAATTGATAAATGCTCCCTGTGCCACATACTGAACGCTGTATGTATCGCCCGCGTATTCCACAGTCTCAGGAATAACTATGTCGCCAGAATAGTCTCCTCCTAAAGAGCTTCTGTTCGACACCATGACAACCTTGCTGGAAGAAGATCCAGCCCTTGTATAATAGATTCCGTTTACCTGGAATGAATAAGCAAAAGCTTGTGGTGCGGACATCCAAATTAAAGCCAGCACAAACAACTTCAATAATATGCGTTTATGATTATTCCCATTCATAAATTCTTGCCATCTTTCTTTTTGAGTTCGATAAATACTTTTACATTCTCTGATTCAGGTATAATCAAAAGAATAACTTTTCACCTAATTTCTTCTAAACTATTCTTGTCTTAATTGTTCATTGTATTTCAGCGATGACTAAAGCATCGTTTCAACGTGATGATGCGGCAAATATATATTATTTTTAATTAGCGACAAAATTATACGCGGCAAACATGTTGCGAAACATAAAAAAAGCAGGGACGAGGAGAATATGAGTGAAGAGTGAAGAATGAAGAATGCATTTTACCATAGACGGAGTGACATACCACTTCCAACTCTCAAAGCTACGTTTTGCACTTTCCCAACAAAAAAAGGCTTGCGCCACATAATTTATGACGCAAACTTTTATAACGTTGAGGTATTTCAAGCTGCCCCCCATAGACGGAGTGGCATACCACTTCCGACTCTCAAAGCTACGAAATGCACCTACAAAAAAGGCTTGCGCCACATAACTTATGACGCAAGCTTTTATAACGTTGAGGTGTTTCAAGCAGAAAGGAGTGCTATCAACCGTTGCCCCTGTGCCTTGGCAGGCTGCAGACATCGCCAATAGTGTAAGCAGTACAGTGATAATTGTTTTCTTATTCTTGATGTGTCTGTATTCTTTGGAATTATTACTCAACTTTCGCAAATATCGCTAACGCTTTACTTGCTTGGAGTAAAAAAGGAGTTAAACGGAGTTAATTCCGCTACGCTCCATGAAATAAAACGGACGTTTGACTAATTAATAATTAATTTGAT
>JAFSSN010000051.1 GCA_017450985.1 Bacteroidaceae bacterium | reverse complement strand
TGACGCACTCATGCTGAAAGGCAGACAGATGGTGTTCCATTCGCCCGCATTCAGGGTGCGGCGCACGGTAACATCGACTCCCTCGCCACTCTTTGGCATCTTGACCGATGTCTCGGACAGCACGGTGCGTCCCGGAATGACGAGTGCGAAAGGGTCGTCGGGCTCAGCACCCACTACGTCGTTTGTGCGGAAGCCGATGGTGACATCGGGAATGTCGGCAATGATAGGATTGGCAAAGTCGTCGCCGTAGATGACCTTGAAGTGGTAACGGTCACCCTCCACGCCTCGGATGGTGAGCACGCACTGGTCGTCGTCGCGCGCAATGCTTCGCGCACAGTGACGCAGCTTGTTGTTCTGGTCATAGACGGCAATCTCGTAGTTGGCAATCTTCTCACTGCCCACGAACACCTCACAAAGGTAAACCTGGTTGTTCGGCCACGTGAGCGGCTGCTCCCAGTCGGGAAAGTAAGTAGGACGGTCGTACAGACGGTCGTACTTACCCGTCACGGGGTCGGGCGTCATGTCCCATGCCCAGAGACTTGACGGACAAAGCATCATGAGCATCATCAAAACGACGATGCCTAAAGACACATTCCTGTTGCTTTTGTTGTTGATCATACTATCTACGTTATTACAATTTATCTTGTTAGCAGGTCGGGAAGGAACAAAAAACAAGGTGTAACCTTTTTCCACCACCCATGCACCCGAAACCGGCAGATGCGAAACCGCACAGAGTCTGCAGGACCGCAAGCATGCGGGAGCCCCCTGCGGGTTCCCAACATTCTTACGCTCGTGTGCATTAACAATGCCTACTGTTTTTAAGTACTCTCTCTCTAAAATATATACTTCATGCTCTTATACCTCTCCGCAAGTATGACGTTTGCGACACTTGCGAAAGTTGAGTTATACTATATTGTCACGCCTCTTCGTCAGGCGGTGAAGATTCAGAAAGAGCCACCTCCTCAGTGGCTGACGAGGCCGAGTCGATCACTGTACCGTACTCGCTGAGCGAGTAGAAAATATAGATGAACACAGCGATTCCGACCGTTAGAAGCAGCGTATAAGGCCAAACCGAATTTGGAATCAAAGCGGTAAAGACTATACTGCCAATGCCAAAGCCAATGATGAGGTGGCAACTAAGAAGGAATGAATGATGATAAGGGAATAGAGAATATAGTTGCGTGCCGTCACTTTGCTCATACAACTGCATCTCCGCCATGCGACGGGACACCGTGTAATAAGTGTAATAAAATTTGAACGACAGCCAAAGTATGTGAAGAAAGAAAACAATAAGCGATAGATGAAATACCTGCAACGTCAAGCAGGATGCTGCTGTCCAGTAGGAAATAAGTCCTACGATGACAATGGCGGTGTCGCGTACAAGTACGGTAAGCGTGAGGTAGTCTGGATTGAGCAGAGATGTGTGACTCCAAGAAATCATTGCTCCGCCCGTGTGGAAATAAGACACCGAGAGTGCTGTTGCACCTGCAGGCCAGACTGTACGCCACTGAAAATTGTAATGCATGACGAAACCGATGCCGAACACCGCAAGACACAAGCCTGTGAGTATTCTGGCACGATGATAGACTTCATAGTTGCGATAGACATAATTATTATGAAAAAGCGCGAGCGCCATCATAATGTTAAAAATGCCTGCCACGAGAAGTACTGTCTGATATAGTTCTATTTCTATCATGCGTGGTAGCTTTAACTTTTCGACGGCAAAGGTAAACATATATTATATGTTAAGCTGTTCAAAATAACGTTTCGATGTACAAAATCCTTTTTCACCATGTACAAAATAACGATTTCGCACAATGACGAACGCAAAATGAAAGTTGCATTTTAACGGCAAAAAGTCGATTTCATCGGGAAAAAGGAGGCATGGACGGGTTTTTCATACGGTTGTAAGGTTTTTCATACGGTTGTACGGTTTTAAGGTTGTAAGGTTATACGGTAGGAAGGACGGTTATACGGTCATAAGGTTATTAGGTTATAAGGTTATTAGGTCATAAGGTTATTAGGTTGGAAGGTTGTAAGGTTATACGGTAGGAAGGTTTTTCATACGGTTGTAAGGTTATAAGGTTGGACGGTTATAAAGTTATTAGGTTGTAAGGTTATACGGTCATAAGGTTGGGAGGTAGGTTATGATGGAGGACAATAGTGAGATTAGAATGTGTACCATAAAAACAGAATTCTCCAGACACGTCACAACCGAATAACCTTACAACCGAATATAAGGAAACCGCACAACCATAAAACCGTATAACCGCATAACCGTACACAACAACCATATAACCTTACAACCTTAAAACCGTATAACCGCATAACCGTACACAACAACCGCAAAACCTTACAACCTTAAAACCGTATAACCGCATAACCGTACACAACAACCGCATAACCTTACAACCTAATAACCTTACAACCGTATGAAAAACCGTAAAACCGCATAACCGTACACAACAACCTCATAACCGTAAAACCGCATAACCGCAAAACCGTATAACCTAACAACCGCATTCAACACCCCAAAGTGAAATCAACAAAATCCTATTTTGTCCTTAAAAAAGCGATTTTAACAACAAAAAGCACATAAAAACAATTTAAAAAGGTGATTTTTTCAGCAACAATTTATAAATTTGTAGCAGAATTGTCAGAGTTACATTCTAAAAGCATAAGGGTTTAGCAACTATGAGTCGCGAGTTTATTAGCAGTTTTCAGTTCACATCTATCGTCGTCATGCTCCTCTTGACGATGACACTTGCGTTCACACTCTTCCGCCGAGTAAGGCTGCAGAGTGTGCTGAACCGTTCACGCTGGCTCATGGCAACAGGAACAACCGCTCTGTTCCTACAGTTTATGCTGCAATACACCCTGCGACTACGCGACATGGGCGACACCCAAGCACTGATACTCAACCTCCTTCTTTTTGTTCCTTCATCATGGTTAATAGGACTTTCCGTGATGTACATGCAGCGACAAGGAAAGGTGAAGCCACTGGAATGGGCAGCAGGAGGCATAGCATGGGCGGCTGTGGCGGCAGCACTCATCACAGCCACGGTGGGACAAGGCGACACGTTCTTCTGCGACACTCCGGCGGTGAGAAAGGCTGAGAACATCTGCGCACTGATATATCTGGCAATGCAAAGCTACTACACCACGCTCGAGATAATAGAGCTGAAGCGTCTGCGCACCACCCTCGCCTACTACTACGACCACGATATGAGCGACAGACTGCGATGGATGAAGATTTCTATCTGGTGGCTAACGGGCGCGGCAATGTTGGTGCCCGTGGCAATAATGATATCCGGCAAACTGCTTTTCCTGTTCGGCATCTTTGCCCTCACGGGAGTATGGTATCTGGTGATATCGTTCAGGGACTACATCATAAGCCGCCATGCCTATCAGGTCATGGAGGCTCAGCAGAGTGCCGGCAACAGCAACTACGAGCAGACGGAGGAAGAGCCCGAGATGAACGAGGAGGACAAGGCACACATACAGCAGGCTGTGGACCGATGGACGGAAAGCGGAGGATACCTCCGCAGCGGCATCACCATGTCGATGGTGGCAGCAGAGATGCACATACCGCAGGCCATGCTTCGCAACTGGTTCCACACTTCGGGCTACGATTCGTATCCAGAATGGATGCAGCTGCTACGCATCAAACATGCCAAAAAGCTGATGACGGAACATTCCAACTGGTCGTTGGAAACCATTGCCGAGCAGTCGGGATTTAGCACACGAAACTATTTCCAGACCATCTTCAAGAAACACGAAGGCATGACTCCTGCTCAGTATATGAGTTCGAACTTGGAAAAAAAGAAATAACTGCGGTGCAGAACGCGTAAGATGACACATAACCGTCTCGTTTCAAGAATCTTGACCGTCACACATCAATCAAGATTCTTCTTTTTTTCTTCATCATCTTACCATGCCCCCACCGCCACTTCAATGATAATGCTACGGATAAGCTACGGGTATTGTACGCATTTTTTACGGGTTTTCTCCGGGTTTTATCCGTAGAAACCCGGAGAAAAGTCGGAGAAAATACGGAGAAAACACGTAAAAGACACAGAGAAGAATCTTCTCACTCCCGGTACATCTCTCTTTTCAAGGCGAGAGGAGGAGAAGGTTTATCTTTTCTTCTTAAAGAACTCCCTCATCATTTCTCCGGCCTCATCGGCCATGATGCCGGAAACGACCTGAGTCTTAGGATGCAGAGCCTGAGGCGCATAGCGCATGAATCCGCGCTTCTCGTCACTCGCGCCATAGACGAGCTTGCCGAGCTGACTCCAACCTATGGCTCCGGCACACATCACACACGGCTCGACCGTGACGTACAAGGCACAACGGTCCAGATACTTGCCTCCCAGATATTCCTCGGCAGCCGTGATGGCCTGCATCTCGGCATGCGCCGTGACATCGTGGAGAGTCTCCGTCATGTTGTGGCCACGGCCTATAATAACGCCGTTTGCCACTACCACGGCACCAATCGGTATCTCGTCCTTCGCAAGGGCTTTCCTGGCTTCCTGCACAGCCTCACGCATGTATTTTTCGTCTTCCGTCATATAGTAAACTCCCTTACTAATTTCGTTTTCATTCCCACACTCTCGGCTGCCGCTATGTTGAGCGACGAGTCGTCGAAGAACATACACTCGTCGGCAGGTGCGCCAATTTCTTCGAGCACCTTGCGGAAGATGCGCTTGTCGGGCTTGGCAAGGTGCATCTCGTGCGACACGAACACACGGTCGAAGAAGCAGTCGGTCGTGTGCCCCTCGGCAGAGAAGTAACGCTCCACGATGTTGCGCCAGTGGAGGTCGTTGGTGTTGGAGAGAAGATACACCTTATATTTACGTCTCAGACTGCGTATAGTGTCGAGACGATGCTCGGGTATGTCGAGCAGACAGGCGTTCCACGCATCTACAATCTGCTGGCGGCTCACGCCCGGCTTGCACATACGGCGCACGCCCTCGACGAAGAGGTCGGTGCTCACCGTGCCCAACTGATACTGTTCCATCACTCCGCCCACGGACAGACCTTCACATACTACTGCGCCCGTGCCGCTGCTTGCATTCTCGCCGGCCGTCTTCACCAACTGGCGTACATCTACGCCCAGTTTCTCCACCTCGCGGAAAGAGCGTTCCATATCTACATTGATGATTACGCCTCCGAGGTCGAAAATGAGCACCTTTACTTTATCGTCTATTTCTGCTGTCATAAACTGATGTGTATGATTATTTCCGTGCAAAAATAGCAATTATTTTACATATTTTTTAAAAATCGTCCTATGCACAATTCTCCGTTTGCGATTTTTATATATCTTTGCATCTGTTTCAATCAGCGAAAACCAAAAATCAACGTGGAAATATTCAAATTGTATTGCAACAAATAAAATATTGACTAACTTAACTTATTTTTATGAGAAAAATCTACACTTTAATTATGTCTGCCGCAATGATGCTGTGTGCATCTGTTGCTAAAGCAGCCGTACCTGTTGTCACGCTTACTGACAGCGCAGAAAACGTGGTGGCACAGTTTGAAAAGTATGGAGTGTTCCACTCTTACAACTTCAAGACATGGTCTTTGGACGGCGAGGCACTGCCTGCCTACGCGACTTCACCAACATCTGTAACAATAAACAAGACAGGTTGTGTACAATGTATAAGCAGTCCTGCGGTAGAAAACCTCTACTGCGCTGTAGGACGTGGTACTATCGAGACACCAGATTTAAGATGGCGTGAAAACTATGGTATTTACGAATTCGGCTCTGGCGGTCGACTTTTTTCTGTAGAAAACATCAAGGCAGGAATGATAATCGTACTTCAAGGTGGACAGAATGGCAGTTGGAGCTATGCAGACGGTACAACTCCTACTCCTGAGTTGACAAAGGAAATCACTGACTCTATTCACGGTGTTCAGGCTCAGAAGGACTTGGACGAGGACGGCGAAGCTGACGGATGGCACGACAGCTACCGCTACTTCATGCAGCTGCAGGACGGCAACTTCAACTTCACGGTAAATCGTGCTTGCTTCCTCTCTGCTATGCTCATTCTCATCGACCAGTCTGCCGAGGAGAAGGTTGACGAGCCTGTATTCAAGATAACAAAGGTTAACGGTGAAAGCCGTACTATCGAGATCAAGACTGGCCAGTCAACTTACGGTGCCGAATGTTCTACATGGTGGGGTATCCTCGAGGCTGACGAGCGCGCACTCTATCTTGAGGACACCGACGAGATTGACCACTACGACGAGGTATATGAGACAGACGAGGAGACTGGCGAGCAGAAGCTCGTAAGCTCAACTCCTGTATATAAGCAGAAACTTGTTCCAGACGACGGCAGCTACGGCGACCGTTTGTATGAGGAGCCATTCACTGTTGACAAGAGCGACGACGTTGACGGCGACGGATACATCACTATCGTTGCAGCTTCTGTTTCTGCTAACGGCGCATTCTCTAACATCATCACTAACAAGTTGTCTGTAGGCGAGGTTACTCTCAACACTCCTAACTTGGTATTGTGCAACTTCGACGAGTCTGAGCGCAAGTATCGCCTCGAGTGGACTAACAACACAATCTGTCAGGAAGACTACCGTTTCACTATCGAAGGTGACAACGGTGCTGTGTACGAAGAACTTGAGCCTAACAAGGGTATTGGTTCTACATTCTCTTTCAAGAGCAGCGCAAAGGTTACTGTAAGCGTTGAAGGCTACCTCGACGGTGTGTACGAACTTTCAGAGGTTGACTTGAAGGACGTTACTATCTACCGCAAGAACAAGGACGTTGCTGAGGCAGGAAAGCACGACTACAACTTCACTGAGCCAACTACATATCAGAAGGCACTCATCAAGCAGGACTACAACGAGGACAGCTCTATCATCGAGAAGTGCTTCATCTTGTCTGAGAATGGCGAACAAACCTTCTTCTCTACAGAAGAGTTCATCGAGGGCATCTCCACTAATGGTGTTGACTTGACTTCTGCCACTCCAATATTGAAGGAGTCTGGATGGAACGAGTTTGACAGCAAAAACGCTCGTACTACACTTCACGTAGAGTCTTCAGAATCATACGCTGGCGAGCTTTACAACGTAAACTCTAACGGTTACGGTTACGTGAAGGATCAGGCTAACATCTTCGGTAACATCAAGATTGACTGTGCTCCTAACGCTGCAAACAACTCTTGTATCTTCACTTACATCGACAAGAGCGACTGGCCAGTGTCTGACACTAACCCAGAAGGCGGTTACAACGGCGACGGTATCACTAAGCTTGGTGCTTACTTCATGGCTGACGTTACATTCACATTCGGCCGCGACATCGCTAAGCCAGGTGAGTTGATCGTTATCTACGGTAGCTTCGGTACTACAGAGTGTTCTTCTAACTCTACAAGCATACGTCGTTCACAGGTTGTTGTTGTTCCAACAGACGCTGAGGCATCAATCAAGTTCCCTGGCGGTTCTCACATCCTCTACATCGACGTTTACTCATACGACAACCTTCCAGAGGACGTTTACGACCCAACAGGCGTCAACACTCTTGCTTCTGAGGACACTACTCCTGTTGCTATCTACACTACATCTGGTGCACGTGCCAACGCTATGCAGAAGGGCATCAACATCGTTAAGATGTCAGACGGTTCTGTTAAGAAGATTTTCGTTAAGTAATTTCTACTGATTAGTTTTATTGACGCTATAAATAAATGAAAATGGAAGCCTCCCGAACGGCTTCCATTTTTTTGTTTGTCTGATTTGTTGAAGGAATGTGGAGAGAGAGGAAAGATGCTATTTTATGTAGTAAAAGGGGAGTAAAGGGACTAATGAGATTTGTGCAGACGTTCTATAGCCTCTTCGTAACAGCCCTTTTAGCAACAAAGTATCGTCCCTTTACTCCCTTTTACTCCTCTTTACTCCTTTTTACTTCCAAATAAAATATCTCCCCTTTTACTTCTGAAGACTCAAAACACCTCTTCCATCAGCGTTGGGAATCCTGCGACCTTGTCCTTGAATGTCTTTAGCAGTTCATCGTTGAGCTTTGTGCCAACCTCCTTATACCATTTGTGCAGTATCGACGTGCTCTCGGTCTCGAACTGCATGGAGAAACACTCTGAAGCATCGTCCTGATGACTCAAAACTCGTACAAGGCGTGGCTTGGTAAGCTCGCCACTGGCTGTGGCAGCTGGTACGTACACTTCGTGCATGAATACCACGAAATGCTTTGCGTCAGCCGCATCAATGTGATAAGTTGTGTTGTAGATAATCATTTCTCTGTTTTTTGTTTACAACGCTAAGGTAGTACCTTTCCTTGAAATGACAAAGCGGATGGGGTAAATTATAAGGTTAGACGGTTATGAGGTTAGACGGTTATAAGGTTAGACGGTTGGGAGGTTAGACGGTTGGGAGGTTAGACGGTTGGGAGGTTGGGAGGTTATAAGGTTGGGAGGTTATAAGGTTGGACGGTCGGGAGGTTATACGGTCATGAGGTTGGACGGTTTGGAGGTTATGTGGCAGTTAGGTTATACGGTCATGAGGTTTTGTGGTTTGGAGGTAGGACGGTTTGGAAGCATGTTCACACCGTTCGAGTCCCCTGCTCTTCTCTCCTATCTTGAACAAATAAAATGTGTGGAATATTTGGCGGTTTCGATAT
>JAFSSN010000050.1 GCA_017450985.1 Bacteroidaceae bacterium | reverse complement strand
CTACATATCGTCACCTCCATGGTCAAAAACAAGCAAGTTTACAAACCGGAATATAGATTATCAGCATAATATTAAAAATAATGGTCAAAATATTTGGAATTTAACATAGAAAGCGAATTTATTATCAACCGATAATCAGTAGTTGAATTATTCGTGGAGTTCGTGGTTAAAGCATAAAAGAGACTATGTCCGTTTGTTTTGACACAGCCTCTTTTGGGTTTTTACGTTAAAGTTTTAGTTTTCGGAGTTGTGGACGATGACCTTCACCTTGACGATACGTCGCTGGTCCACCTCCAAGACATCGAAGGTGACGCGCTTGTACTCGATGCGCTCCCCTTGAGCCGGGAACTCGCCCTTTATCTCGAGCAAGAGACCTGCTAACGTCTCAGCCTCGCCTTCGATGTTCTCGAAGTAGTCGTCGTCGAAGCCAAGTATCTTCGTAAAATCCGACATGAGGGTCTTTGCCTCGAAGATGTAAGTGTTCTGATTCAGACGCTGATAGGGCTTCTCTTCGTCGTCATATTCATCATTTATCTCGCCCACGATTTCCTCGAGAATGTCCTCCATCGTGACGATACCGCTTGTCCCTCCAAACTCATCAACCACGATGGCGATGTGCACCTTGTTTGCCTGGAAGTCGCGCAAAAGGTCGTCCACCATCTTTGTCTCAGGCACGAAATAAGCTGGTCGGATGAGTGTCTGCCAACGGAAGCCTTGGGGCTTGCCGAGGTGGGGCAGGAGGTCCTTGATGTAGAGCACGCCCTTGATGTTGTCCTGCGTGTCCTGATAGACGGGGATGCGGCTGTAGTTGTTGGCCACGATGCAATCGAGCACATCGCGGAACGATGCCTTGATGTCGAGGTCAACGATATCGACGCGACTCGTCATGATTTCCTTCGCCATCTCGCCTCCGAAGCGAATGATGCCTTTCAGCATGTTGCTCTCCTCCGCAATATCCTTCTTGTCGGTCAGCTCCATTGCCTTCTCGAGGTCATCTACGGTCAGCATCTCAGACTCATGATTTACAAAACGTTTCGTGATGACTTTGCTTTGGATGAGAATCTTGCTCAGAGGCCAGAAGAGCTTGCTCAGGACTTGAAGCTTCGGAGCTGCGAATCGGCAGAAGGCAAGGGAGTGCTGGGCGCTGTAAATCTTGGGAATCACCTCGCCAAAGAGCAGGAGCAGGAAGGTGAGAAGCACCGTCATGACAAGAAACTCGAGCCACTTTGCCTGACCGAAATTGATGGTCTTGTCAAAGCAGAAGTAGAGGATGATGATGACGGCAACGTTCACTAAGTTGTTGCTTATGAGGATGGTGGCGAGCAGACGGTCTCTGTCGTCGAGCAGTGAAGCAACCTTCTTGTCGGCCTTATGCTCACCCTCGTCGATGGTGTTCCTCTCGTTTGGAGTGAGGCTGAAGAATGCAATCTCGCTTGCCGAGACGAAACCCGAGCAGAGAAGCAGAATCAGGACAATGGCAAAGGCAATCCAGACACCAAGTGTCGGTGCATGAAAAGAGATGGAACTGATAGAGTCGAGAAACTCTTGCCAATTGAACATAACGGAAGATTATGGATTAGTTTGTCCTTTAGGCGTAAGCATCTCCATCGACTCTGCCCAAATTTCTGTCACATAACGTTTTATGCCATTCTGGTCATCATAAGAGCGCGTGTGAATCTGTCCCTCGATGAAGAGCTTGTCTCCCGTGTGAACATACTTCTCCACCACCTCTGCAAGCTTGCGCCAAAGCACAACATTGTGCCACTCAGTGCGTTCCGGCACCTCTGTACCGTTCTGAAGCGTATAGCCGCGTTCCTTTGTCGCGAGCCTCACACTTGCCACGCAGACACCCGCATCCACATATCTCACCTCGGGCTCCTTGCCGACGTTGCCTATAAGCATTACCTTATTCATCTCTTGTTTACCGTTTAATCATTTGTCTTTTGACTGCAAATTTACAAAAAAACTGCGAACTATGGGCTATGATTTAAGAACTTTTTCGTAACTTTGTGCAGAAAACCAATTGTCAAATCCTGAAACTGTTAAAATCTCAAATGAAAAAGACTCTTCTTATAGCACTTGCGTTGCTTATTCCTTTCACGGTCAATTGTAAATCAAATAAATGTCAGGTCAGGTGGGGCACCTTCAACATTCGCCTTCAAAATAGCGGAGACGAGAAAGCCGGTTATGGCTGGAGCGTTCGCAAGGACAGAGTGGCTAACTACGTTAAGGACAACAATATAGAAATCGTTGGTATGCAGGAGGTCCTTCAAGCTCAGCTCGAGGACTTGCTTGCCCGTCTGCCCGAATACGACTATGTTGGGGTAGGGCGGACCGATGGTAAGACGAAGGGAGAGTACTCGCCTATCTTCTTCCTCAAAGACAGGTTCGATGTCTTGGAGAAAGGCAACTTCTGGCTGAGCGAGACACCCGATGTTCCAGGCTCGAAGGGTTGGGACGCTGCTATCGAGCGTGTCGCCAGCTATGCGAAACTCAAGGACAAGCGGACAGGCAAGGTCTTCATGGCCGTCAACACGCACTTCGACCATGTCGGCGTGACAGCTCGTCGAGAGAGTGCAAAGCTCATTATGAAGAAGATACAGCAGATTGTGGGCAAGCAACCTGCTGTCGTGACCGGGGATTTCAACGTGACCGAGGAGGATGAAGCATACAAAACGATGATTGGAGAACAGGCAACGGGCTCAAGCGAAGTCAGCAAGGACGGAAAAAAGGCTAAAGGCAAATCGTCAAAACGCAAAGTTGTCAAATTGAGTGACTCATACTACAAGACAACCAATCACACAGGTGTGACCTACACTTGGCACCAGTTCTGCCAACTTCCGCCCGACAAGCGCGAGAAGATAGACTTCATTTTCATCACCCCAACCATCAAAGTCAAGCAAACCCACATCGAAGAACCAGCTCCCCAAGCCTTGCTCTCCGACCACAATCCCCACTGGGCCGACCTGGAGTTCTAAGGCAGACTCCTTCAACGCATCACGTTCCTGGCTTGCCAGGTCTTCCCAGCCTTTGACTTTCCCTTCGGCCTTCGGTTCAGGCTTCCATCGTGCCAACTGCTATATCATTGCCTTTTTTTTATGCTCTGTTGCCCGATTTCTACTAGGTAATTCGTTGCTGCATCGCGACAAAGCAATTGCTGCATCGCGACAAAGCAATTGCTGCATCGCCATGCAGCAATCAACTATGCAGTAAATCTCTGGCAAAAAGACAAATGAAACAAGACGATGAAGAAGGTAATGTCAATATTCCAATAATTCCAAAATGTTTGGTAATGATATTATTGGTGTCCGGTAAAAAGCACTGGAGGTGCGAAAGACCATAGACGGGGGTGTTCTCCGTCTGTTGTCTTTCGTCTCTTCGAGACTTAAGTAAGCCCTCATAAGCTGCTATTCGTCAGAATCGTCGATGGGATAGAACCTAAAAGGAAGAGAGAAAAATTTTCCCCGGACTGCAATATTGTTTCCTTAAGAAAAAAGGCAAGTCCCAATTTGAGGCTTGCCCTTTTTCTTATTATAACAATAAAATTGTCATTTATCACTTAATCAATACCTTGCGACCATTCACGATGTTGATGCCCTTTAGCGGAGTGGAGAGTCGCTGTCCTGCGAGGTTGAAGACATTCCCATCACCTTTGGTAAATGCGGGTGCAGGATGGTTTATTCCAGTCGGCGTCTCAATCCTGAACTGGCCCCAAATTTCATGAGCCCTGTACTTGTCTGCCGCTTCATCAGGCACTACGAGCATAATCTGGCTCACATCAACATCATTAAATGTTTGGTAGAAAGTTTCTGGAGTTTCTTCTGCATAGCAATAAATCTCCTTCAACCCATAACATTTTTCGAAAGCCCAATAGCCAATGTTTGTCACACTGTTTGGCAGGGTAATTGACATCAAACCGCCACATTCACTGAAGGCGTCCTCGGCAATTCCCAGAGTTCCGTCCTTAAGCGTAATCTTAGTGCCATCGGGCATTTCACCTTTATATTTGTAGGCGACATTGCCTGCATACACCAGGCCATTCTGCTGATTGTCAATAATAGTATTTGCAACTTGTTGTGTACCAATTCGTTTTGATTAAAACGGTAGAAAAGTGATTGCGCGAATGTAATGGAGTATGAAAAAGACGAAGATTTAACGTATTTAACTTTCGCAAACCACAAAAAACGTAAAAATGTGCAGTTTTTGTTGGCTTATGTGGATTGTTTCTTCGATTGTAATTCAAAACTGCGACAGGCTGTCGCAGTTGTACATTGAGGACATACGGCTCTTGATGTGCAAATTCGCAGACGATGATAATACCATATTATAATAATACGCGTGTGATTACGTCAAGAAGTTGGAATTACGAACTACAATCCAATGCAGTCCCTTTGCTGATGCACTAGAAAAATGGATTTTCGGGCAATAACTTTGAAACGTAAATTATACAAATTTGCTATCTCTACATACAATACAGAGTTAAATACATATAAAATCGTATGATAATTACAAAAATTAGTTGATAATATAGTATGTTCATCGAATATTATTTGCATTTTTGTAGCAAAATTACGAAAACAAATAAAATATTTAGGATATGATACGAGATTTTTGGGTAAAAAATTACCTTTCCATTCGCGACAAGCAAGAATT
>JAFSSN010000049.1 GCA_017450985.1 Bacteroidaceae bacterium | reverse complement strand
GTAGAGACGTCCGTCGATGTCATTACGTGGAGTGTTGTTGTCGCCCTTCTTAACAGTATAAGGCACACGTGAAATCTCCTTCTGGACCTGGTCGAAAGTCTCACCCATGAAACGCTTGATAGAGAAAATAGTGTTCTTTGGGTTAGTGATGGCCTGACGCTTAGCAGGGTCACCTACCTTACGCTCGCCGCCCTCGACGAAACCTACAACAGATGGAGTTGTACGCTTACCTTCACTATTAGCAATAACCACTGGTTCATTGCCTTCAAATACAGAAACACAAGAGTTTGTTGTTCCTAAGTCGATACCAATAATCTTTCCCATATTATTTTATTTTTTATTTATTCAACTTTAATTATATTTCCCGTGAGCACCGCCGTTCGTTTTAGTATGCTTGGTGGCGCACCACGCCAAGTAAAAGTACAAACATTGTGCCAACCACCCTTTTCTGCCACATTCCTCTGTCACGTCTGCCATTTGTCTGCCATTTGTCTGCCACAAACCGTCGAAAAGGCAGTTTTCCGCCCCACATGACTGACATTTATGTCATGCAGCAGTCACACATGACAGTCTTACGACCTTCACACATAGCATCAACGACCACCCCGTGCCTACGCAGCACGTCACATGACGCCATTCCAAATTCACGACACGCATCCTCCCCCCCCGAAAGAAAACACAGTACATAAAAAAGGTTTAGTTTGAACTCACAATACAAACTAAACCTTTTTCTTATTAAGACAGAAGTCTCAACCCCTGCGGGCTATTTCTGAGAAACTACTTCGCCGCATTGCAGTTATAGTCAGACTCGCTCATGAAAAGATACGAAGGTTTATAGCCACCGTAATCTACAACAACCTTTTCAAACACGAGACCCGGATGCTGCGGACGCAGGGTCAATTCATGTATGCCATCCTTGCCTACAGGAATCTCCACCACCTTCTCTATGACACGACGAGCAACCGTAGGATAGAAAACGGAATACATATATGGCGGCTTGTCAAGAAGAGTCTTGTTGAAGTTTATCGTCTCAGGCTTACCATCATCGAGACATACCGTACACTCATGGCCGCCCACATTCAGGAAGTCGAGGGTGGATTTCACTACGACATGCACCTTGACCCACTTCGTACCCTCTGGCAAGCTGAAACGATAGGTCAGCGAAGCATCACCGACCGGCTTAGTGTATGGAGTCAAGGCAACCGCACTGCGCGTGCGTCCATAATAAGGATAGACACTCCACTGAGTTTCTGCCGGAGCATAGGCACGATAGTAGTGTTCTGCCTCCATCGCAACATAGCCGTCATCGTGCAGGAAGGTACAGCCGCCAGCCACACCATCAGGAACACCGACTGTGGCAGGAAGCCTGTCGGCTGGGAAATCATCATTCCAGTTAGTATATCCGATATGCTTCTGAATCATCATGCCGTTCCACTTACCGCCGGCAATGTCCCTGTTGTATGAAGCACAGAGCAGAGAGTCGCGTACAAAACAACGTTTCACCTCTGCCGCCCACTCGTTGGCATCAGTACTTCCCTTGCTTGCGAAATGACGGTTCATGGCCTGTGCATAATACATGTCGTAGAGGTTGGCCATTACCTGAACCGGGAAGAGGACGAGCTGACGGTAGAAGTCACGGGCATCCTCAGGAACATTCTCATACAGGCGCAGGGCACGCAGTTCAAGACGCTGGTAGGCATCAGCCACCTCGCGCCACTCGCCCGTTGCCAGATTGTAAGTGTTGCCGTCCAGCATCTCAGGCGTAACACGCGCCATGTACTGACAGTTGCGGTTGTAGATGTCAGCCGCTTCCGTCGCCATGTCGCTGCCGAGCACGCTGCCGAAGAAACGGCGAGTATGGTCAGTTACCGTCTGCTGTGTATATTCCTTCGGATTCCATGCCATGTCCATAAAGAGCGTTATCGGGTACTCCATCGGCTTCAAGTCGCCCACGTTGAGAATCCACATACGATGAATGCCGAAATCATAAGCCAGCGACAGCTGTTCAAACATCTGCTGAGTCTGTGTGACGTTGAGCCACTTTGAATTGCGGGGAGCACCGACATAATCCACATGATAGTAAATGCCCCAGCCGCCCTTACGGTTACGCTCCTCCTTGGTCACAGGCACACGGCGTATATTTCCCCAGTTGTCGTCGCTGAGAAGAATCATCACATCGTCTGGCACCTTGAGACCTGCATCATAATAGTCCTGCACCTCCTTGTACAAAGCCCACATCTGCGTAGTCTTCTCGGCAGGCTTGCCAGTAACATTCTTGATAATCTGACGCTGATTGTTGATGATTCGTTCCATCAGCTTCGTGTCGGCAGTCTCGCTCATGGCTTCGTCGCCATCGCCACGCATACCTATGGTCACGATGTCCTCTGTGCCCTTCATGCGTTCAATTCCTTCACGGAAGAACTGGTCGAGCTTCGCCTGATTGGTCTGATAGTTCCATGCACCCCACTCTCGACGATTACGGGCATACTCCTGATGGTTGCGTGCCATAGGCTCATGGTGCGAAGTGCCCATCATCACACCCATGCGGTCGGCAAGCTTGCCGTTCTCCGGGTCGTCGGCATAGAATGACCACATCCACATTGCCGGCCACATCATGTTACCCTTCAGACGGAGAATCAACTCAAACACCTTCTCATAGAATTCATGACCTCCATATCTGGTGCCGAAAGTATTATTCACCCATGTTGACAGACACGGAGCCTCATCGTTCAGGAAAATGCCACGGAACTCCACGGCAGGCTCGCCATCGGTATAGGTTCCGCGGATGACATAGGCATCATCATGTCGGGCAACAGGAGCGTCAGCCCACCAATACCAAGGCGACACGCCCAACTGACGGCTCAACTCATAGATGCCGTAAATGGTTCCACGCTTGTCGCTACCGGCAATGACCAACTGCTGTCCCACGGTAGTGATGACATACTTTTCACGCTTTCCCTTCAGACCGGCAAGCTTCAGCTTGTCAATATCCTTGTTCTTGCCAATTGTACCAATCAAAATGGTTGGAGCGGTAGCCGACTCGGCAGGAGCCACGCCCAGCACACGCTTCATGTCCTCACGAAGGTTTTGGACAGCCATTTTCACCCCTTCATATTCCTGTTCACTGTAACCGACCGTAGCACCCTTCAGCGACAACGATTCGCTTTGCGGCGTGAAAGTCACAAACGGTTCTGCGGCAAACATTCCGTCACAGACAGCAATGAATGCCATCAACAAAATAATAGCTTTTAATTTCATTTGAGATTGTTTTTTGTTCTTCTGCAAAGATAACGAGAACCACACCTTACATTTTTCAAAAACATTACATAAATTTATCGTCACGTTTCATTTGGTCCGAGACAACAGATTTCCTGCCGCCTTCCTCCCTGCCTTACAGCATTTTCATTTTCCCTCCCCCACACTACCGCCTTTTGCTTTTTCGGATGACAAAAGCAAAAAAAGTGCCGCTTCACAACCGAAGCGGCACAAGAAAAAACAAAATTAAACTGTGTTATGTCCAAACAACAATCTCATCGTCCATTCTGAAAGCAAACCTAAACGGACCATTGTCTGGCAGATTGAATATTACCAAAGCTTTTCACCCTTCTCCGAAAATGCGTAAGAAAACGTCCTCGCCAAACGGCCTTCCGTTACGGCAGATACAAATTTCTCGCCGGTCACATCCACATTGGACGGAAGCGAATAATTATCGCCGTCCAAACGTTCACCGGCAGCATTGTAAAGCACATAGGTATAAGAATAGGTTTTCGTGTAAGTCAGCTTAGCTACCGACAACGCATCCTTGCCATCCTTTAGTGTCACGTTGCGCTCAAACGTAAACGTAGCAGGCAAAGCCTTTCTCTGCATCTTAATCCATGTCAGTTCTGTGACAGACTCAGTCTTCTTATCCGCGCCTTCACCATACGACATGACGAAGTCGGTATAATCTAACTCAACTTTCGCAAGTATCGCTAACGCTTTACTTGCTTGGAGTAAAAAAGTAGTTAAGCGGAGTTAATTCCGCTACGCTCCATGGAGTAAACGGACGTTTGACTGTTTACGGATGCGTTTTAAGCGAAAGAGTATCGTCCTGAGCGAAGCGGTTACTCCTTTTTACTTCACGAAGTTAACTCCAGGTTACTACTTGCGAAACTTCTGTAATCTAACATATCCTGTGTAGCATTAGCCGTAAAAGTAAATTCAACATAAGCCGGAGT
>JAFSSN010000048.1 GCA_017450985.1 Bacteroidaceae bacterium | reverse complement strand
CCACGTGGCAGCAACAGGCACCTTGAGTTTAAGCTCCATTATTGACACGGCATGATGAAAGTCGAAAGCCACGACATGCTCCCAGCCGTATTCATCCTTTTCGACGGCAAATGTCGAAGGGGCATACATGTAGTCGTACTTCGACAGATGAGCCATGCTGCCGTTGCCCGTCTGCTTCTGCCCGCTCAAGTCTATACGCACGGAAGTATGGTTGGCATCAGACGCCAGACTGGCGTTGTATGGATAGTATGCAGCGTATGTGTTTTGCGGGTTGAGCTTCCATCCTCCGCCGCTAAACTCAGCATAGTGTGCATCCTTGTAATTGTCATTTTTCTTGATTGTCATGCGCGACTGCGTACCGCTCTCTGGCGCAATTGGAAACACGCCTATCTCGTCGCCTTCTTCCCATACGCACGACACGCCCTTGTCCTTTCTCGTCAAAGACACGCGTGTGCCGTCCTCATACTCAAAGTCGTGACGGAGCATTACGGAATAGCCGTCTGTCGCCATGCCGTTCACCTCTTCACCCACTTTGTCGGTACACGAAGCAAGCAGCAGCAATGAAACGCCCAAACCTACAGTTTTGTTCATATCTATGTATGTGTTTTTTCGGTTCTACAAACTTAATCCATGCCCACGGTCATTCTTGGTCGTGCCCCTTCATCAAAATCGCTTGTCTTGCCGTCAGTAGGTATATTAGGCGTACTGCCTGCCAGAAGGCTGGTTTTCACTCTCGCATTGCGCACCATAGCTACAGGTGCAGCATAGTTTCTGTTAATCTCTTTCATGCTTTTTAAAGTTTTTTTCGAGGATATGCTGAGGCCTCAAGCATATCCTCGCTATTGTCAAATTAATACTACAGTTTTATGTCCCCAAAATTCTGTTGTCATAACTGAAGTTTCACAAGTAGTAAACAGGAGTTAACTTCGTGAAGTAAAAAGGAGTAACCGCTTCGCTCAGGACGATACTCTTTCGCTTAAAACGCATCCGTAAACAGTCAAACGTCTTTTTACTCCATGGAGCGTAGCTGAATTAACTCCGCTTAACTCCTTTTTTACTCAAAGCAAGTAAAGCGTTAGCGATACTTGCGAAAGTTGAGAACTATAACTTAAAATGAGAAATTAATTAGTTACCAAGATTTTCATCATATACAGGTCGAACCAATCTTGGACACCACAAACTTGGTACACGATGATATCATTGATACTAATAATAAGAAAAATGAAAATCTAAAATTCATACTATTAAGAATTTTCTAATAATTATTAAATTATAAAGTTAATTTGCTGATAGCACAAAACTTAAAGTCTTGCAGATTTCATTATGACAAATTGAAATAAGTCAATAAGAAACCTTGCCATTGAAAAATGGCATATTCAAAATCAATAGGTACTGTTTCTTAAATTCAAAAAATTAAGTTATTCTTCCGACCCGCGAAGCCGAGAAGAAAGGTTATTTTTTTACTAAAATCTCGTTAATTGTTAGTCTCTTGTACTTTGAAAAAATACCGAGATTGTGGAGATGATATCAACCCACGCTGCACCATGCCTATATCATTACGTTTCCGGAATATACGTATGTCATAGATGATGAAGCATATATATGTACATATGTAACTCGAATCAATCCATACAAATATGGAGTGATAGAATTATTCTCTTGTTATATTAAAATGCCAACCAAATAAAGTGAACTTTAATGTTCAAATAATTTGTAATGGCAGGATTGTGATCCTAAGTCAATTTAGACAACGCATATTGCGTTTTTCTAATGTGGTGAAAAGAACTTAATGTGTATTAATACATAGTCGCCACATGATTATTAGCTGTTATCAGTGACAAAGTAAGTGTATTTTATTGATGTAGCAAAGAAATAAGACATTTTTTTGGGGTAAATAAGCAATGTTATTATTGCTTTGAGGGTGTATCTACTAAAAAATACGTAATTTCAAAAAAAAGAACGAGTGGCATTTGTAATACGTATATTAGATATAAAGTGTTTAATTGTGTTGTTGTGTGATGATTTTTTTTATATATATGATGCTTAATATGGTGAATATTTGAAGGAAGAATTGGCTGTCCGCTATAACAAAACAATGGTCTTTATGTAAATAATAACACTAAAATGAAAGCAATTCACGATGGCATTTCAAAAATATTTTGTACCTTTGTGTTTGTAAATGTGGAAGTGAAGTGATTGAAACTAAGATGGATGGTTTCTGATATTGCAATGAGGCACGAACGGTATTTCTACGGATTTTCTACGGTTGCGCTACGGGTTTTCTACGCATTTCTACGGGTCGTACCCGTACAATACCCGTAAGATACCCGTACAATATCCGAAGGATATACGTAGAGGGGATGAAGAGCAGACCTTCTCGGTGCGCTGTGCGCGAGTGAAGAGAATGAAGAATGAAGAATCGCCGGAGTGAAGAGTGAAGAATGAAGAGAATGAAGAATCCTTTTTACCATAGTTTTCGGCAAAATAAATGTTGTCCTGGTTGTCCCAGTTGTCTTTAATTTTTCATAGCGCGCAAGCGCGAAACTATAAGTAAATTGCGAACCACGGAGTGGAGGGTAATAACGACAACAAGGACAACAAGGACAACCTTTTTTACTTCGTAAACGACAACTAGGACAACCTTTTTCAACTACGTTGAAGAACAACAGGGACAACAGCGCGCTGTGCGCGAGTGAAGAATGAAGAATCCTTTTTACCATAGTTGGAGTGGCTTACCTTGTGCGCTGTGTAACAATAACGAATTGCCATGCTATGGCAATAAAGAAAGTTGTTTTTGTTGTCTTGCCGTTTCGACAAGATAAATGTTGTCTTGTCATTTATGACAAATAAAGGTTGTCCAAGTTGTCCAAGTTGTCTTTATAAATTTCACAACGCGCAAGCGCGAAACTATAAGTAAATTGCGAACCACGGAGTGGAGGGTAATAACGACAACAGCGCGCTGTGCGCAAGTGAAAAGTGAAGAGTGAAAAGTCACGAACCACGGAGTGGAGGAAAGAACGACAACAGCGCGCATGGCGCGAATGAAGAGTGTAGAGAATGAAGAGTGCAGATAGTGGAATACTGAAAAGACGGCAGCATAGAGAAACTAATGTTGCCGTCTTTTTTATATTAAGCTCCGAGGAACGCATCAATTCACCTATGGTAAAATAGATTCTTCACTCTTCATTCTTCACTCTTCACTCTCGCCTCCGGCGATTCTTCATTCTTCATTCTTCATTCCAGCCATGGGCGATTCTTCATTCTTCATTCCCATGGCTTTTTCTATCTCAGTCTTAATCTCCTCGACCTGTGGGAGACCGATGACCTTGTAGGTACGTGTGCCCTCGGAGTTGTAGATGGCATAGGTAGGAATGCCGTTCGATTCGTATGTTTTGAGAAGGTGACGGTACTGCTCTAAAGTGAGATAATAGTGGTCGCCGGGAATGTCAGTAATCGTCTCCTTCCATGTGTTGAAAGGAGATGTGTTGGAAGTGATGTACACGAACTTCACGTTGCTGCCCTTCATCTGCTCCTTCATCGGTGCCATTCTGCTGTGACCGGCACGACACGGACCGCACCATGTTGCCCATATGTCTATGAGCACGGTTTGACCCTTGTAGTTGTCGAGAATGGTCTGGAGAATGTTGTCCGGGGCTACGTTGTCGTATCTCTTATAGAATATGTTGCCGTTCTCGTTCAGCATGTTGGCTATGCGTTTCTGTTCTGCTATGAAGTCGCGCACTACGGCCTTGCAGTCCTCGGACTTGATGGAGGCGAGATGCTCGTTGGCGTAGCTCTCGGTTGCGTTGCTTGTTATCTTCGATACGGTGTGGAGGTCGGCGTTGAGGCTGTTTTCCTGCTTGGCATAGCTGGTCGTGAGGAAAGGGTAGCGGTACCAGAATGCGCGTGAACAGTATGACGTAGGCTGGTTGAGGTAGCGGATGGTGTATTCGTGCTGCTCAGGCGTGAGGACGAGCAGGTCCTTGTTGGCTTTCAGACGTTCTTCGTAGTTGATTCTTGACATGTACAGCACTCCGTCGTTCATGACGTATTCGCTGTAGAGGCGTGCAAAGTTGTACATCCAGTTCATGTAGTTGAATTCTGCCTGCATGCACAGAAGGTCCTTGGTGGCTGTGGTCAGCTTTGCCGACCTGATGCTATCGACAGCCCCGTTGAAGAGAGAGGTGAGGCGCTGGAGGCGTTCCTCCGGCGTGCTGCACTTTGACATGGCTGTGTAGATGTGCCTGTCCTCAAGGAACTGCGACATTTGGGTGGCTTGGCACATTTCCTTGTTGGTGCGGGCAAGGAAGCCCTTGAACTCGACAAACGGATTATGGTCGGCCGTTACCTTCATGAGTATGGATGTCTCCTGTCCGGGGGCTATGAGTATGTCGGTGATTCCCATTTCTTGTATTCCCACGGTCAGTTCGCGCGGCAGTCGCAGCGGCATTTTCACCTCTACGGTGCCGTTGTCGGCAAAGTCGTACATCTTGTCGATGGACTCGTTGTCGCCGAAGGATGTTGTTTCTACGACGAGGAGCTGCAGTTTCATGGCAGGCTTGTAGCCTAACAACTTGACCTTGAGGGTGGCTGTGTCCTTGCTGATGCTGGCTTCGGGGAGTGTCTCGTCCTTGGCGTATTTGACCTTTTTCCAGTCGTCGGGTATGTCGTACTGTCTCTTGCGCTTGCCGTCGTTGATGTTCCAGAACTTGAAGTCGTGCGTAGAATAGCCTTCGAGGAAGTCAATCTCCTCGGTGTCGAGTGGTACGGGCTTGAAGTGGATTGCGAAGTCGGCCCTTCCGCTTTCGGGCATCCAGAAGAGTGAGTCTAAGGTTATGTCCGACTCTGTGTCGTTGGTCTTGGTGCCGTGGAGGATGGGATATTTCGTGCCGTCGGGAGTCTGTAGGAATGATTCGTGGCTGAAGCGTATCCATAGGTTAGGCTCTATGGTTGAGCGTAGGTGCAGTATGGTTTCGTCCTGCTTCTTCTCAACCTTGGTGAGTTCTAATCCGTCGCACGACCTCGACATCACGGTTTGCGGTTTGTTCCACACTACTTGTTTCTGTGACTGCGCGCCGATGGATGCCATGGCGAGCATGAAAGTTATAAAGGCTTTTTTCATAATTGGATAAAATTTTTGCTTAAGTTGGGCGGACACGGTTGTCGTTTTCCCTGTTTGGCGCGTGGTGCGCTCCGTGCTTAAGCGTTGATATTAAAGGTAGGTTGTTTTTATGTTGTTTCTTTTCGTAAGTTCTGCTCATTCTTTGCTTGTTTGGAGTAAAAAGGAGTCAAGAGTGAGTTTAGACTTAGAAGTTAAGAGTTGGCAAACGGAGTAACTTTCATTCTTCACTCTTCACTTCGCCGCAGGCGATTCTTCATTCTTCACTCTTCATTCTTCATTCCCGCCCTCGCGCTCAGCATGAGTTGTTGTTGGTTACAAATCTATGTATTTTTTTTGCGTAATGGTACACTCTGGGCGTTTTTTTGCAAAAAAAGGAAGAATGGCACGTGCTGCCAGCCTCTTTTTGCTGTTTTTGTGCCACGATGATGCGCAAGAGAGGGCTGCCGCGGGTGGAATGCGCGGAAAGAGTGTGTGGGCGTGTGCTGCCCCGTATGACTATGTGAGTGTGAAAATGGTGGAAGTCTGTGCCTTACGGTATGGTATTGGGGAAGGTGCTGTGCGCAAAAATCCCCGTTCTTCCAACTTGGGCACCGCAAGAAGTCAATCTGCAGTACGCTTGGGGAAGTCGGGGGATAAGGGTTGGGCATGTTTGCAGTTTTACTGAAAACTAATTTGTTGTTAGTTCTGCTAGTTAGTAACTTGCCTTATTTTGTATTCTGCTTAATCTTAATATTTAGGTTGTGGCGGCAAATTTAGTGAAATTCGTGTGAATACTGCAATAACTAGTACTCTTTTTGATGTAAAATCAATAAAAAACTTTACATTTGCATAAATTTTAAGGAAAATTACAGACTAAGATATGACTTTTACAGAAAAAGCGAATTCGATTTTTGAACAGGCTATTCGGGATTATCATCTGACTGACAATGTGGATACTCAAATCCATAATCCATATAAGACGGGAGAAATAGAGTATGATCTCTATATGAAGAATTGGATTGATACGGTTCAGTGGCATTTGGAGGACATTGTCCGCGACCCTCAGATTGACCCTATTGATGCTCTTCAGCTGAAGCGTCGCATAGACAAGAGCAATCAGGACAGAACGGACTTGGTGGAGCGTATTGACTCTTATTTCTATATGTTGTACAGCGAGGTGAAGTCAAAGGCTGACGCTACTATCAATACGGAGAGTCCGGCATGGGCTGTGGACCGTCTGAGTATTCTTGCCTTGAAGATTTACCACATGAAGGAGCAGGTGGAGCGCAAGGATGCTGATGCAAGCCACATCGCTCTGTGTCAGGAGAAGCTTAACGTGCTGTACGAACAGAAGAAGGACTTGTCGGCTGCCATCGACCAGCTGCTTGACGACATTGAGAACGGCAAGAAGTACATGAAGGTGTACAAGCAGATGAAGATGTACAACGACCCAAGCACTAATCCGATTCTGTACGGCAAGAAATAAGGCATACTAATAAATGTCGGTTATGAATGTCGGTTTCGACGCCAAGCGTCTATATAATAACTTTACGGGCTTGGGAAACCATAGCCGCACTACGATAGACATTCTCACGGAGTTTTTCCCTGAGAATGCCTATTTTTTGTACACCCCTAAGATAGCAAGGGGCAGGAAGGAGAGCCTGAAGCGCTACTTGTCGATGGAGGCGTGCAGGACCATCATGCCGCAGGGCGTGCTGAAGGGCAGCCTGTGGCGCACGTACGGTCTGCCTGCCGACATTCGTCGCGACGGCGTGGACTTGTTTCACGGCTTGAGCAACGAGCTGCCTGTTGGCATACGCCGCAGCGGTGTGCCGTCGGTGGTGACTATCCATGACGTGGCTTTCCATACGTTCCCGGATATGTACCACTGGATTGACCGTCAGATGTATGACTGGAAGTGGGCGTACGCGGTGAGGAATGCTGACAGGGTGATTGCCATCAGCGAGTGTACGAAGCGTGACATCATGAGGTACTATGATGTGGATGCGGATAAGATTGACGTGGTTTACCAGCCGGTGCAGCCGCGCTACTACACACCGATGGCGAAGGAGGATGCGACGAAGCGTCTGGAGTTCTCCAACTTGCAGCTGTCGTCGGACTTCATGCTGTATGTCGGCTCGGTCAATTCGCGCAAGAATCTGCTCGGGGTGGTGAAGGCTATGGAGATGCTGCCGCACGACATGCTCATTCCGCTCGTGGTGATTGGTTCGGGGCGCGGCTACATGAAGGAGGTGCGCCAGTATGTGGCGGAGCATGGTTTGGAGCGTTATGTCATCTTCCCCGACGGTAAGGTGGACGACGACACTCTGCAGGCGTTGTATGCGTGTGCGCGTGTGTTCGTCTATCCAAGTTTCTACGAGGGTTTCGGCCTGCCTGTGGTTGAGGCTCTTCTGAGCCGCTGTCCTGTGGTGACGAGCAACGTGAGCAGTCTGCCTGAGGCGGGCGGTGCGTACTCTCAACAGGCTGACCCTGCGGACGTTGGCGATATTGCTTCGAAGATCGAGAAGGTGCTTGCCGACGATGCGCTGAGCAGCACGATGCGTGAGAAGGGATATGAATATGCCGTGCGGACGTTCCATCCTCGTGTGTTGGCGGAGCGTCTGATGTCGGTGTATAAGGCTGCGCTGGAGATGTAGGGAAAGCCTTCGCTGAAGCTTTACTCGCTTGGAGTAAAAAGAAGTTATCGGGAGATATCGGGAGTAAAGAGACGAGTGACTAATTAATAATTAATTTGATGAACAGAGTAACTCCCATTCTTCATTCTTCATTCTTCAGTCTTCATTCTTCACTCTTCTCTCTTCATT
>JAFSSN010000047.1 GCA_017450985.1 Bacteroidaceae bacterium | reverse complement strand
TGGCTCGTCGGCACAGAGAACTACGAGCAGGTTACTTACCATGGCAGCCTTCTTCTCCTCGTCGAGTTCTACGATGCCTTCGCCGGCGAGCTTGTCGAGTGCCATCTTTACCATTGACACGGCACCGTCAACAATCTTCTCACGCGCCGTGATGATGGCTGCTGCCTGCTGGCGGCGGAGCATTACGGCTGCAATTTCCGGTGCGTATGCGAGGTAGTTAATGCGTGCTTCCATTACTTCAAGTCCTGCCATTTCGAGACGTTCGTTGAGTTTGCGAGTGAGTACTTCATTGATTTCAGAAGATCCATCACGAAGAGTCACCTCGTTGTTGGTGTCGTTCTCGTCATCGTAGGCATACATTCCAGCCACCTCTCTCAATGCAGAGTCGCTTTGTATTGCAACGAACTTCTCGAATCTGTTCATGCGTTCATTTGCAGAGTTTCCTACTTGATTCGTGTTAGACACGTCTGTGTCTATGTCAAATATAGCCTTGTATGTATCTTTGAGTCGCCATACCACTACGAGGCCGATGAGGATAGGGTTACCAGTCTTGTCGTTCACCTTGATAGGCTCGGCGTTGAGGTTGCGGGCACGGAGACTTACGTTCTTTACGCTCATAAATGGGTTGAGCCAGTAGAAGCCCACTTTACGGAATGTGCCCACGTATTTGCCGAAGAATGTCATGACTTTTGCTTCATTAGGTTCCAATTTTGAGAATCCGCAGGAGCAGATAATTGAAATGATAAAGAGAATGATGCTTGCAGCGAATGCAAATACTCCGTTGTGGTTTGTTGTTGCCAAGGCAATGCCCCAAAATAACATGCAAATTGTACTGCTCCACAATACGATGTCGATGAGCAACATGAGAAATCCGTTAAGGTAACCACCTTTGAATTCAAATTCACATAATTGTTTTGTTGTGTCCATAATTTTGTTTGATTAAAGTTGTGAAAAAGCTTGTTAATTACTGTCTATTATGATATCATTTTAATATCACTGCAAATATATAATCTTTGTTTTTGTCTGCCAAATATTTCGACAGAAAAAGTGTTTTGCATGTTGTTTTATTCGTTGTGTGAAAAAAAAAGAGTACCTTTGCGGTGATTTTTAATTAGAATTATCATATAATCAATCGTATGCAAATTAAGGATTCATGGAAGGAAAAAGGCTATGTGGATGAGGCTGTTCCTTCTGATATAGATATAAAGGCAGAGATCCGTAGGATGTGCAAGGAGAAGAATGCGGTCATTCTTGCTCATTACTACACCGAGGGGGCTGTGCAGGACATTGCCGACTTCGTGGGTGACTCGCTGGCTCTGGCACAGTGGAGCGCAAAGACTGATGCAGACATTATTGTGATGTGTGGTGTTCACTTCATGGGTGAGACCAACAAGATTCTCTGCCCAAACAAGAAGGTGCTTGTGCTTGACCTCAACGCTGGCTGCTCGCTTGCCGACAGCTGCAACGCTACCGACCTGAAGGCTTTCATCGACGAGCATCCTGGCTACAAGGTCGTTTCGTATGTGAACACTACGGCTGCCGTGAAGGCTCTTACCGATGTGGTTGTCACTTCGAGCAATGCCAAGCTCGTCATCGACAGTTTCCCAAAGGACGAGAAGCTGATTTTCGGTCCTGACAAGAATCTCGGTTCATATATCAATTCTGTAACTGGACGCAATATGTTGTTATGGAATGGCGGATGCCATGTGCACGGCCAGTTCTCGCTGGAGGCTATTTTGAAGCTCAAGCAGGAGCATCCAGGAGCAAAGGTGCTCGTGCATCCTGAGTGTCCGGCTCCAATACAGAAGATTGCCGATGTCATTGGCTCTACCGCCGGACTGCTCAACTTTGCCATCAAGGACGATGCAAAGGAGTTCATCGTGGCTACGGAGAGCGGTATTCTCCACGAGATGACGAAGGCGTGTCCTGACAAGACATTCATTCCTGCTCCGCCGGAGGCTACTGAGACTATCGGCTGCAGCTGCAACGAGTGTTCTTTCATGAAGCTCAACACGCTCAAGAAGTTGTATAACACATTGAAGTATGAATGGCCTACGATAGAGGTTGACAAGGAAGTGGCAGAGAAGGCTGTTCGTCCGATTGACAAGATGCTGGAGATTTCCAAGTTTATGAAGTCGGCAATGGCAAGCAAATAATATATGGAGGTAGCAGCACTCGTAAGTGGGGGCGTTGATTCGGCCGTGTCCGTTCATCTGCTGAAGGAGCAGGGCATCGAACCGCACCTATTTTATATAAAGATTGGTCCCGACCGCGACACGGAGTGGAACTGCACTTCGGAGGAGGACGTGGAGATATGCCAGTGGCTTGCCCGCAAGTACGGCTTGAAGCTCGATGTCATCGACCTTCACAAGGAGTACTGGGAGAAGGTCGTGGGCTACACCATGGACAAGGCTCGCCAGGGACTTACTCCTAATCCCGACGTGATGTGCAACAAGCTCATCAAGTTCGGTTGCTTCGAGGAGGTGGCAGGCAAGGACTTCGACTTTACTGCCACGGGTCACTATGCCACGACGACGAAGGTCGGGGAGCAGGTGTGGCTCAGTACAAGTCCCGACCCTGTGAAGGACCAGACAGACTTCCTGTGTCAGATAAGTGCCTTGCAGGTAAGTAAGCTTATGTTCCCGATTGGCCACATGTGGAAGCATGAGGTGAGGGAGATTGCGGAGA
>JAFSSN010000046.1 GCA_017450985.1 Bacteroidaceae bacterium | reverse complement strand
GGCGTGGAACAGAGTGCTTTCTACGACGACCAGGAAAGCCGTTTCACCTACCTCTCCATGACAGGTGTGAAGAAAGAGCACTATGGTGCAGAACTCTCCCTCATCTATCGTGTCAACAGCGCACTCTCATTCACATTCATCGGTTCGATGGGTGAAGCTAAGTATATCAGCAACCCAGATGCCGTATTAACCTACGAGAATGCCACCGAAGTGATGACCTTGGACAACGTGCACAATTTGCCACTCAAGGTAATCGCCGACGGTATGCGAATCAATGGAACCCCACTCACTGCTCTTAGCCTTGGCGTGGATTACAACATAAGAGGTTGGTATTTGAGTTTGAACGGAAACTATTACGCTCGCAGCTACTGCGACTTCTCTGAATATCGCCGTCTCACCAAGAGTATGACAGCCTACCTCCCATCTTATAACGAACAGGGTCAGTTGGAATATGGTGTGACAAAAGATTATCTCAAAAAGAACGGTGGTTTGCTTCTCGACAACGAAGGCAAGCTCGTGAAAGCCTACTCTGCAGAACAGGAAGAATTTGATGGCGGATTCATGTTGGATGCATCCATCGGACGCTCCATTCGTCTGAAAAGAGGAAAGAGCCTCAGCATCAATCTCAGTTTGCAGAACATTCTCAACAACACGAATCTTCGCACAGGCGGATATGAACAGAACCGTGATGACAACTACTCCACAGGCGAGCAACGTCCTTACGTGTTCTCGAAGAATGCAAAGTATTACTACGCAAATCCTTTCAACTTATTCCTCAACGTTGGCTATCGCTTCTAACGAGGAAGCAATGGAAAATGAAAAGAGAATAACGAAAGCATAAATCAAGCAAGTTATGAAAAAGAACATATATATAGCCATATTTGCAGGTTTGACTTTAAGCTTCGCATCGTGCAACAAATTCGACTACGAAGATCCGACTTTCAATAAAAGTGTTTACGAAAGCGACCGTGAAGCAACAGAGGCAAACATTTCCATCAAGGAAATCAAAGCAAAATACAAGACTGCCATTACGAACAACTCCACCAGCAACAAAATCACAACAGACGAGATATTTGATGGTTACGTAGTGGCAAACGACATCAGCGGCAACCTCTATCAGACGCTCGTTGTATGCAAAGACAAAAGCGCCATCAATGTTGCCATCAACGACTACAGTCTTTGGCACACCTACCCTGTGGGCACCCATGTGACGGTCAATCTGAATGGACTCTATGTGGGTGGATACGGAACTATGCCAAAGATTGGTACTCCTTATTATACTTCGAGTGGTAACCTACGCTTGGGTGCCATGCTGAAGTCGATTGGTGCTACAAATGTAAAAGTCATCGGTTTCAATAAAGCAGCAGCCGATGTCAATCCTCTCGTCATCGATGAGAGTTGGTTGAAATCCGCTAATAAGGACGAATGGGCTCCAATGCTTGTGCGCATCAACAACGCTGAGATTCGAGGACTGGTGGTGGATGGCTACCGCAGACCGATGTTTGCCAACTCGGCTGACGAGGATGCCGGCTACGGTGTAAACGATACGCTGATGGTGGGTAACACTCCTGTCATCCTGCGCACCAGCACAAGTTCCACCATTGCTTACGAAACCATTCCAAGAGAAAAGGTCGATGTAATTGCCTTGTTGACTCGATACAACAAAGAATGGCAGTTGCAATTGCGTGACATTAGCGATGTGATAACAAAGAAATAATATTCCACACACAGATAATAAAATAACACTCAATATGAAAAAACTATTATCAAAAATTGCGCTTCCAGTGATAGCACTCGGCTTCCTCACAGCCTGCGAAGACGTTCCTGCCCCTTACTACATTCTTGAAAAAGAGGCGAACAATCCAGAAGTCACTGGTGTTTACTTTAGCGAGACATTTGCTAATAGTCTCGGCAAATTCTCTGTCTATAATGAAACCTCTGACGGCTATGAATGGAGAAACGACTATTCTTCAGCCTACATCTCAGGTTATCAGAATCAGACAAATCTAGCAACTACCACATGGCTCATTTCTCCAGTCATCGACTTGAGCAAAGCAACGGACAGCGTGTATGTGTCTTTCGAATACGTTCTCCGCTACAAACGCACAACCACGAAGGAGCAAGTGAGGATTAGTACCAACTACACCGATGGTGCTCCATCGACTGCCACTTGGACGACTCTCGACCTCAAGCTCAAGG
>JAFSSN010000045.1 GCA_017450985.1 Bacteroidaceae bacterium | reverse complement strand
GCAAAACACGAGTAGAAAGATTATAGTTCAACTTCCGCAAGCTTCCGTTTCGCCCGTTTTGGAGTATGTATGTTGTTTCGCTTATAGGCTTTATGGTAATGTAAGTAACTTTTCCCGTCTCCTTATAGCCTTCCCCCCGAATAACCCTATAACCTTATAACCGTAAAACCTTCCAACCTTATAACCTTATAACCGTAAAACCTTCCCCCGAATAACCTTATAACCGTAAAACCTTCCAACCGTATAACCTTATAACCGAATAACCTCCCAACCTTCTCCCCCTTCTATTCTTCTCTCTTCGTTGTTCACTATTTGCTCGGTACTTCTGCACTACTTGTTCAGTGTATGACTGAACAAGTACTGAACAAGTACTGGACAAGTACTGAACAAGTGAAAGAGAAAGGAAAGAAAAAAAGGAAATTTGTTATGGCTCCGTCTCGTACTGTTTTATGGTCGTTTTGCTTTGCGATTGTACGGCGATGATGTTTCTTTATCTTATTTTTTTGAGAAATGTAGGATTTGATGTGTGAAATAAAGCAGGATATATTATATTTGCGGTTAGAAAGTTGAAACTAAATTAATAATTTATTTTACTAATCTATATAATCTGATGAAACGTTTGATATTTCTTATGTTGGCCTGTATTATAGGAACGGCTTATGCACAAAAAAATGACAGCATATTGCTGTACTTTAATGCTTATGATGACTTCACACAGGCAGGTGTGAAGGATTCAAAAGCATACTTGATGACTGCTGATAGCGTTGTCTTTGACAGTTGTGAAGCAAAGTTTGAAAAACCGTGGTGGAGCCAAAGGGAGGAGTATCAAGGTTTTGAATTTAAGATTCCGAGAAGTAAGTCGCTTCGGGAATTTATAATAAAGATTGTACATCCTCAATATACTACCGTGTATAAGAAACGCTCGTTTCGTCATATAGGCAAGCTGAAGAGTTGGGAAGTGCCGCCATTGTTCATGAAGCGTAAGAACACCTTCCTTGAACGCAGGCTTGACGACGTGGTCGTGACTGCTACCAAGGTGAAATTCTATTATGATGGTGACACTCTTGTGTATAATGCCGATGCCTTTAACGTGGCAGACGGTAGTATGCTCGATGCCCTTATCCGTCAGTTGCCGGGTGTGGAACTTAAGGAGGACGGAGAGATTACCGTGAATGGACATAAGATTGACAATCTGCTTCTAAATGGTAAAAACTTCTTCAGCGGGAGGCGTAAACTGATGCTCGAAAACCTGCCGTACTATACGGTAAAGGACATCAGGGTGTATGATAAGACGACCGACAGGGCATTGGCTCTTAATGACGAAGATGCCGGAAAGGACTATGTGATGGATGTCAAGCTCAAGAAGGAATACAGTAAGGGGTATATAGGAAATGCAGATTTGGGCATAGGTACTGAGGACCGTTATATGGCTCGTTTTTTTGGAGCAAGGTTTACGGATTTGTCGCGATTTGCCAT
The DNA here is from genome assembly GCA_017450985.1 of Bacteroidaceae bacterium. GTDB lineage: Bacteria > Bacteroidota > Bacteroidia > Bacteroidales > Bacteroidaceae > Minthosoma. The sequence goes on along the minus strand of JAFSSN010000045.1, from coordinate 30,728 downwards.
TGTGGCAGGTATAAACAATCTTAATCGTGGAAACCATACTGTGGGCAATGGCTCGGGAGTTTGGTACGACATGGACAAGCGTGAAGGTGAGACGGAAGAAAAGACGCTTAATGCAGAATATTCATTAGAGAATAAAAAACGTAAAAATATACTGACGTTTGATGTTGAACATTCCAAGTCGAATACCGGCATGGATGTTTTTCAGGAAACATATCAGAATAATGACGCAAGCACGTTCGGGGTGTCACGTTCCTCTGATATGAGAAAGAATCTGAATGCTTTCGTAAAGAATCATTTTACCCTTAATGTACCGTTTTGGTTTGAGAGCATAACACAGCTTCGCTATGGTAAGGGGAAAGACGAGAGTCAGGGTAGCGAGTATGAGTCAAAAAGTGACACACGTCATGATGGAAAGACTGTTCTTGATTCTCTTTTCAACATGGGAGTGTCGGTAAATGACCCCTTGATGCAGGTGGCACGAATGAGAAGTCTGCACAGCGATGCAAAAAGATATGAGGCTGCGCAGGATATCAATATAGGAAAGAATGTATTTAACGCAGACATAATTGAACTGAATGCAAGCATCAACTATCGTAAGAGTGAAAGTGATGCCGAGCGTTTCAACCGATATCTTGGATACGTTCCGACATACTCTGTGACAGACATTACAGAATCAATTGATCGTCCGAACACGCATTTCGGGGCAGAGGCGAAACTGTCTTATGATTTCAAGCGTCTTTTTGATTGTGCAAACATGACTCTGTTCATCAACTATCGTTTTGGCCGCGACAAGAACAGCGAAACGATAACAGATATTTCTACGTCTATGTTTGATGCAGAAAACAGCTTCAACAGACGTATGACTGAAAATGTTTGTACTTCGGAATTGAGCTATCGTTATTGGAAATTAGTGAAGAAATTGAAGAATAATGAAGGCCTTTGCCGAAGTGTCAAAATATCTGTTCCTTTCACTATAATGAATCGTAACACTAACTATCAACGATATACTGTTGATACTTGCATAACACAGACGCCTGTATTTTTGGAACCTACAATATCATTTGAACTTATAAAGGATAGTTATAACAAAAATGTGTTTGTTGTTGGTGCAAATAGTAAGAGAACAGGCATTGCGAATGTTTTATTAAGCACGTCTTTGAAATACGAAGTCGCTGATGCCCTCAGTCTTATAACATTGCCTTTGACTTCTGATAAAATAAATCATTTCAGGGGGAATGCTGATTTGAAAAACGCTTCCACATGGAATTCAACGTTATTCTGGAATGTACCTGTTCAGAAGAGAAAGGGACATTTTAGTCATGAAATAAACTACCGACACTACTTCAATAGAATAGTCAACTCGTACAGCTATAATTCCGGCGTTTATACCTACACACCGGAAAATATTGATGGAACATGGAACTTAGACACGAAAGTTTCGGGTGATTTCAAGTTCAAGATTCTGAAACAATATCCGAAGTTCACATGGAGCGTGTATGGAGCTTACGGCAGTATGAAAAACTATGTGGCTGATGGAATAACTGGCAGTTCGAAGTTGATAAAAAACAATGATTTGTACGTGTCTGTGCCATTAACATTATCAATGTATTTGGAACGTGCTTTTGTACGTTTATATGCAACTGTTGATTGGCGTAAGGCTTTGAGTAAAGAGGCAAACATAGGTTACAGTGATGCCATGGAATATAAATATGGTGTTTATACATCATTGACTTTGCCTGCAAAAATAAATTTTGAGAATACAATCTACATCAAGAAGCGTAGTGGTTATGCAAATGACGAACTGAATAGGTATCTGTGTGAATGGGATGTTTCTTTGCAGAGGTCAATCATGAAGAATCGAATAAACTTGAAGCTATCTGCCATAGATGTATTTCGTCAATACAAAGCAATTACGTACGTAACCAATGAACGTGGAATACGTGAGACGCGTGCCGTCTCCATTCCTTCATACGTTCTTTTTTCTTTAAGCTACAGGTTTAACAAGAATCCAGAGAAGAAAATGTGATTCTTTTGCACGAAGTACACGGTGACATGTAATAACTTAAGTTTTGCAAGTGGTTTACTGGAGTTGACTTCGTGTAGTGAAATTCTTGTATTGATTATTTTGCTCTGATGTATATTTGGAGTTAATCAATGTTGTTGTGGAAATGTATATGATAAATTGAAGAAACATGAGTTGATATGTGTGTATATACAGAAATAAATGCTAATTTTGCTGCCGAAAAGTAGAAACTAAAGTAATTAGGCATGTTCTGAAAAAATTAGGAATTCCATTTGGATTGTCTTTGACGTTTTCTCTGTGTTTTTGGGGAGAGAAGGTGATGCTTGAACATAAGATTCATAATTTGCTATGTATTTGAGAACCCTTGCTATAATCTGTCTCTATGTACACTTGAAATTTTTCAAGACTAATTGTAAGAACCTGCATTTTAAAATTAATAGCAAATGAAAATTAAAACTTGTTTTTTTGTCTTGTCAATTGTGGCGCAAATGATGTTCTCTGTGGCGAAGGCTCAGAGTTTTAAGCAGAAACTTCAGTATTGGAATGATTCACGTTATGTGTCATTGTATGATTTCGACAGGTATGACAAAGGGAATGATTCTGTCGTGTCGAAATATTATACTATATTGGCTCTTGTTCCGGAAGAGCAGGTTATAGATAAGATAAAGTATAAATATTACAGATATGTATCTTGCATGGACTTGAATAGATGTTGGGTTGCCAATGGCTATCAGGATAGTGCGTCGGTTCGTCTTGAATGTCAGAATGCCTTTGATATAACGGAACTCTACGCACGTATTGCCACAAATGATTTATGGAATAATGCAGATAGTGAACCTAACGAAATTACTAATTATTACACATATCGCGTTAATAGTAGAATCAAAGAGGAGAAGAGTAAACAGAAGCGCAATCGTCCAGATATTATTGAAGAAACTCATAGAGTAGTGGAGGAGGAACTTAGTAAGGCTTCTGTCGATCCGAAATATTCTTTTTTGTTGAAGAAGCGTTCTATAGGGGTTTATATGAGCTTTTGTTTGAATTCCCTGTTTACGGATAATGACTATTACGATAACGCGTACGGTTTTGGCATGAACATTGGTTATATGTTTAAAAAACGTATGACTCTGGGGCTTGACCTAACATTAAATTGTTTTTCCGAGGTGAAAAAGGAACATTATATTGACGGATATGATGCACAGATAGGTGATAAATTGACATTGGCAAATATTATGCCTACATTTAGCTACGTTTTGTGTGACGGGGCAAAGGTGAAGGTTGCTCCATACGTGACTGGCGGAGTTGTATTAGAAAATGTGTTGGAGAATGGTGAGGCTGGTAAAAATGCAGAAAAGTCTGCTTTTGGATATGGCGTCGGTTGTAATTTCGATTTTGTAGTGAAAAGAGTGCGTTATGTGAGACGCGATTTTCCATTGTGGAATCATTATCCAATCTGTACACACTCAACAAGTGAGATGAATCAGACCATAAGGCTTCGTCCTTATGTTTTGTTTGCGGATTTCCCGGGAACAGGTAAAACGAGGTTTTTCGGCTTTTCTCTTTCTTATGCTCTTATGCAGTTCTTTTACAAGTAGGGAGGGAACCTTCGAAGTTAAAAGTGAATTTGAGATTATCCCGTTTGCGAAATCTTAACTGAAGTTTCGCAAGTAGTAAACTGGAGTTAACTTCGTGAAGTAAACAGGAGTAACCTGCGGAGTGGAGAATGAAGAATGGAGAATGAAGAATGAAGAATCGCCTGCGGCGGAGCAAAGAGTGAAGAATGAAGAATACTCTATCGCAGCAGACATATCCGTAAACAGACATTCGTCTCTTTACTCCCGATAACTCCTTTTTTACTTCAAGCAAGTAAAGCGTTAGCGATACTTGCGAAAGTTGAGTGAATTATTAATTAGCAAACGTCCGTTTTACTCCATGGAGCGTGGCGGAATTAACTCCTATTACTCTAAGCAAGTAAAGCGTTAGCAAAACATCCGAAAATTGAGTGAAAGGTTAATTTTTAATATTATAGCTATGTATAACAAAATAAGTAAATATGAGAGTGAATTTGTAAGAAAAGGCGAATATAAGTCAAGTAGGGTTAGTTTAATATGGCCTGTTGGTATCTTATTCTCTTTTTTGTTTTTTTATAGGAGTATTTTGACGGATTCTTTCTACATGTTATTTCCATGTGTAGCCTTTGATTTATTCGCAATATGGCGTATATTCATATCGATGAACGAGTATGTTGTAGTTGATAAGGATGGAATTCTAATACGCCATCGTGAATTGTTTTCTTATAACAAATATTTTGTTATAAGGAAAAAATGGAATGATGAATGTAATCCTACATTTATGATTGAGTGTCCATTGGATGAATATGAATCCTTTTGGAAATTCTTTTTTCACTACAATTCTGATCATCCTGGTAAGAATGGAATAATAATGCCTGATGTTACTTTTAGTATAGGTGATAGACCTCATATATCCCTTTCTTCGTACGCAAGAAACATCAAGAAATTGGCTGCTGCAATAAACTATTTTTCGGAAAAAGAGTTGCTTGACGATAATGTGTTGACAGAAAAGGCTAATAGATGTTACAAGTATATGTTTTATTCTATTGCGATGGTTGTCGTTATGTTTGTATCTGTTATCTTTGTTACGCTTTTTATTATGCTTGGAATAAATGTCTAACGGCTATATTGCTGTTCAATAGGTGGCATGCCTGAATATATGTGGAATGATATTGGTATGTTTTAGTAAAAGAAAAATAAGTAATTCAGATTATTTATTTACCTTTGCACGATAAATAGGAAATTATCATAAAGAAACATTATGGATATAGAAAAGTCAGAAGAAGTAAAGACAGAATCAGTCAGCTTCGTAGAGGAAATACTGAAGAACGACTTGGCAGAAGGTAAGAACGGTGGAAGAGTGCAGACACGTTTCCCGCCTGAGCCAAACGGTTATCTACATATAGGTCACGCAAAGGCCATTGCCATAGATTTCGGTATGGCAAAGAAATATGGCGGTGTGTGCAATCTCCGTCTTGACGATACCAATCCTCAGAAAGAGGACATCGAATATGTGAACGCTATTAAGCGCGACATCGAGTGGCTGGGATTCAAGTGGGGGAAGATATTGTATGCCTCTGACTATTTCCAGCAGTTGTGGGACCTTGCCGTGGAGCTTATCAAGCAGGGCAAGGCGTATGTCGATGAGCAGACAAGCGAGCAGATAGCACAGCAGAAGGGTACTCCTACTCAGCCGGGTGTGGAGTCGCCATATCGTAACCGTCCTGTGGAGGAGAGCCTTCGTCTTTTCAACGAGATGAACTCTGGTAACATGGAACCGGGCAAAATGGTGCTTCGTGCCAAGATTGACATGGCAAACCCAAATATGCATTTCCGCGACCCTATCATGTATCGTGTGCTCAATATGCCTCACTGGCGTACTGGCAACAAATGGAACGCATATCCTATGTATGACTATACCCACGGTCAGTGTGACTACTGGGAGGGTGTGACTCACTCACTCTGTACTCTTGAGTTCGTAAGCCATCGTCCTTTGTACGATTTGTTCGTTGATTGGGCAAAGCAGGTAGGAGGCGACGACAAGCCTTTGGATGACAACCGTCCGCGTCAGATAGAGTTCAATAAACTTAATCTTACTCATATATTGCTCTCAAAGCGTAATCTGCTCATCCTCGTGAAGGAGGGTGTTGTGAACGGATGGGACGACCCACGTATGCCAACCATCAGCGGTTTCCGCCGTCGTGGATATAGTCCTGAGAGCATTCTCAACTTCATCGACAAGATTGGTTATACTAAGTTCGATGCTCTCAACCAGATGTCGCTCTTTGAGTCTGCCGTTCGCGACGACCTCAACAAGCGTGCGCAGCGTGTGAGTGCTGTGCTCGACCCTGTGAAGCTTGTGCTTACAAACATACCAGAGGGTGCCGTGGAAGAGTATGAGGCTGTAAACAATCCAGAGAATCCAGAGGACGGTACACACGTAATCGAGTTTAGCCGTGAGTTGTGGATTGAGCGTGACGACTTCATGGAGGACGCTCCTAAGAAGTTCTTCCGTCTTGGTCCTGGTAAGGAAGTACGTCTCAAGAACTCATACATCATTCGCTGTCCGGAGGAGAACTTCTGCAAGAAGGATGAGGCTGGCAACGTGGTAGAGATATATGCCGAGGTTATTCCTGATACAAAGACTGGTCAGGCCAACTCTGACATGAAGATTAAGGGCAAGACTATACACTGGGTTAGCTGTAACCACTGCATAGAGGCCGAGGTTCGTAACTATGACCGTCTGTGGATGGTGGAGAATCCTCGCGACGAGGTTGCTGCTTACAGCAAGGAGCAGGGCAAGGAGCGCATCGACATTGATGACATGCGTAAGTTCATCAATCCACAGAGCCTCGAAGTGAAGAAGGCATACGTGGAGAAGTGGCTTGCCAACGCCAAGCCGCTTGACTATCTGCAGTTCCAGCGTGTCGGCTACTATAATGTGGATTTGGATTCTACGCCAGAGCATCTTGTGTTTAACCGCACCGTGGGATTGAAGGATACATGGGCTAAGATTAACAAATAAAAGAATTGAGTAACGATTATTATAAGTCAGACGAATTTAAGTCAATCTTAAATAAATATGAGGCATCGAGAGAACAAGGCGAATCTTGTTATCTCGATGCCGAAGAATTTGCAGATGTGTCCGACTTTTACCTTAACAGCGGAAAGGCTGCCGAAGCACTTGAGGCTGTGAACAACGGCATAGTGCAGCATCCTGAAAATGACATGCTGAAGTCGGTAAAGAGCGGAATACTTATTTTTATGCATCGCTATGCCGAGGCGCGAGAGATTGTCAATACTCTTGCCGACGATGCCAACGGCAACGATGTGTTTTACCAGAAAGCACAGCTTGTATATGCGTATGACGATGATGTGGTGACTGCCGAGGAAATGTTCCGTGAGTGGATTTCGCTTGAGGAGAAAGAGGAAATCGCTAACGGAGGTACGTCAACGGACGGTTATATGCGTGAGTCATACATTCATGTCATAACATCTTTCATTGAACTTGGACCGAACAACCAATATGACGAGGAGGTCGTGAAGCGTTGGATAGAAGAGTATATCGTGACGTTTGACCCTCTCGGCAACGATTCCGTGGACTTCTTGCTCGGCGATATAGTGCGTGAGGAGATGCTGAACGACATGGTTGTTAAGATTTATACCAAGCTGCTTGAGGTGGATCCTTACATGCAGAATGGCTGGACGGTGCTTGCCATGGCGCAAAGTGCCATAGGCAGATATACGGAGGCCGTGGAGTCATGTGACTTTGCACTTGCTATTTCGGCAACGGACTGGGAGGCAAAGCTGACAAAGGCTTACTGTTACTATACGATGGGTGAATTGGGTTTGGCATTGCCTTTGTTTGAGGAGTCGATGGACAAGTTCAAGGATTACTCGCTCAGCCTTCCTTATGCTTATTGCTTGATTTCCATGGACAGGTATGAGGAGGCCATGATTCAGTTAGGTAATGCTTATGAATATGCCCAGACATTGAAGGATGTTGACGTTGAGCAGTATGTTGCTTTGATGTGCGACATAGGCGAGGGCGGTGTCATGTGCAACGGATTCAGCTTCGGTAATAAGGTCATTGACGAGGTGTTGCAGTGTGCGCCAGACGAGAGCAGGGCACTTTTCACCAAGGGCACTCTGTGTGTGGTAGATAATCAGATGGAGGCGGCTATGAGCTATTACATGCGCAGCCTGGACATGTCGAATGACAAGATAAGTCAAGGCTTGAATATTGCCATGCATCTTATTCTGAATGGTAGTGAGGAAAACGGTTTATTGTTGATTGACGAGTGTGAGAAGGCAAGTAACTCAGGTAAGTTCCGTGACATCATTCCCGGATGCCGTGCTCTTGCTTATTACAAGCTGAAACGCTACGATGAGTTTCTTGACAATCTGAAGCTTGCATGCGTCACGTGTCCTTCAATGTTGAAATCATTCTTTACAGGAATATTTCCAAAGGATTTGGAACCAGAAAAATATTACTCATACTTCGTAAATCATCCGTTGGAGAATATGTGATTCGTGGCATTGTGCTTTTCACCAGAGGAAAAAGAAAATAAAAAGCATCGGCTGTTATCAAAGTGTTGTTGATAGCAGCCGATGTTTTTTATTGATAGCAACCAATGTTTTTGCCTTCCTTGCTCTTGTTGTTTGCCAGTGAAAGACTGTCGAGATGGAAGTCGTACATATATATTGATGTGTCAACGCATTTGAAGTTCTTGGCTCTGTAAACCTCGTTGTCTTTTGTGTCGAAGTTACAGTTGCTTACGTTTATTGTTATGTACTTATCCATTCCTGTTATGTCGGTGTTGAGCAGACAGTAGTCAAACGAAAGTATGTACGGTGCCTTGCTGTATGGCATGGCCACGATTATCTCGTCTGTGCTGTAGCCTGTGACAATGGTGTTTACCATGTTCACGTCGAGAGGGTAGGCAATGCTGTCATTCTTTTCGTTGATGACGTAGTTCCAACCATAGAATGCATATCCGCGATCGCTGTGGAAGGCGTTGAACTGTGCTATGGTGCAGTAGTTGAACGTGTACAGACCGCCGGTGAAGTTGAGGCAGTTCTTGCGTGCGTTGGAAATCTGCGTGTTCTCAAACTCCATTTTATTGTTGACAGAATACACGCAGTAGCCGTTGAAATTGTGAATGATGCTGTTGCTGATGCTTACCTTACATTTGTCTGTTCCCGACTCGTCGCATACGATGGCGTTGTCGCCGCCGTGAATGTCGGCATATTCTATTGTGTTGCCGACACTCTTCGACGTGAAGTAAATACCACCCCATTGTCCGTCAATGCGGTCGTAGGGCAGATAAGTGAACATTCGGTCGGTACGGTCGCCGCGTAGCGTCACCATCTTGTCGGCAGTACCTTTGATGTTGAGCGTGCCATCGACGATGATGCTTGTCTTGGAATGGAAGAAGAGCGTTGCTCCTGCCTCTATCGTAAGTGTTGCTCCCGAGTCAACCTTCAAGCTGTCATATATGAGATAAGGGCGTGTGGCGGTAAGTATGGCGTTTTCGCCTTTGGCATATCTCTTGCCTTGCAGCGTTATGACATCCTGGCCCTCGGCTTGCAGTATCATCTGTTGTGTGACACCGCTTTCGAGAGTAAAAATGATGGAGTCTTTTATTGCAACGGGTGTATTGCTGTCGTTAGCCTGTGCCGTAAGGTCGATAAACATAAAGATACTGTCTTTCTTCAGTATCTCGACATCGTTGAGGCTCACTCCGCTTTGTCCGTCAACGTTGATGCGGAAACCGCTTGTGCCGCCGCTTCCCAGCCTTACATTCTTAATCCTGATGCCGTCGTTGTTATTGTTGAATACTCGGACGCGCTTCGTCGATGAGCCTACGTTGGTCAGCACGGTGTCAAACGATACCGTGTCGTCGCTGAATGTAAGTCTGTTCGACGTGCTTGTGCTGAATGATTCTTCGTCGGAGCAGGCGGCGAAGAAACACAGCAGCATCAATGTGATGAGATATGAAAGGATTTTTCTCATTGTAAAATAGAGTCTGAATTTATTGTTCTCTCCAAATCATAGAACCGCTGGCCTGATGTGTGGCCAGTACGAGTACCTCGGCTATTTGAACGTGTTCAGGTGCAGAGGCTGCATAATATACAACGTCGGCAATGTCGGTGCCTGTAAGTGGCTTTATGCCGTTATATACCTTCTTTGCACGTTCCTTGTCGCCGTGGAAACGGATGTTAGAGAAGTTAGTTTCGACAAGTCCTGGCTTCACGTTGGTAACTCGAATCGGAGTGTCGTAGAGGTCGATGCGAAGTCCGTCGCTGAGAGCCTTTACGGCAGCCTTGGTTGCACAATATACGCTTCCTCCAGGATATGCAGCATCGCCGGCAACAGAACCGATGTTGATGACGTGTCCCTTGTTTCGCTTTACCATTCCTGGCACAACAAGACGAGTAATCATAGCCAAAGCTTTCACGTTTGTGTCAATCATTGTAAACCAGTCGTCGATGTCTGCTTCAAATTCCTTGTCCACTCCGAGGGCAAGTCCCGCATTGTTGACAAGTATGTCGATGTTCTCCCATCCGTCGGTCAGTCCACTGATGGCTTTTTCTGCCGCAGCCCTGTCCCTTACGTCGAAAGGCAGCAGGAGAATGTCTGTGCCGTACTGTGATTTGAATTCGTTCTTCAATGTTTCCAACTTGTCCGTGTTTCGCGCGTTTAGAATGAGTTTGCAACCGTTCTGTGCAAAAATCTTTGCACAAGCTTCGCCGATACCTGACGATGCTCCGGTGATGAATACTGTCTTATGTTTCATAATGTTTTGTTGTGAAAAGTGATTTGTAAATGCAAATGTAGCTCAAATTATTCATTTGAGCTACATTTTCCTATGTGTAATTACCGTTTTTAACTGTTAGTTAACGAATGTGTTCAAGGCAAAGGCACCGAGATGGTTGATGTTGAGCTTTTTCACTTCGTTAAGATAATGTTCACCCTTCGTCTTGTTGCCAAGACCGTAGAATCCGAGAGCAAGCATGTAGTTGCAGTGTATGACGTTTTGCTCGTCGAGGTCGCCGTCCCATACAAGAAGGTCAGGGAGTGACACGGCAAAGTAGTCCATCGTGATGTGGTCGAAGATATGTTTCTCGCCGTATGACACAAGCTTGTTGAAAAGACTTGCTGCGTTGGCCTCGTCGTCGAGAGCCTTGTAGCACAGGGCGGCATAGAATATCTTGTCTGGCTTGGCATCGTTGTAGTACATTGCCGCTGCCGGCTCTGTAGGTCCGTGTGTGCCAAGACGGAACATCTTGTTGGCTTTGCTGAAGAAACGCTCCGACTCATATCCCTGTCCGTTCTGCTGATATGCCGTGGCTTTCAGCTCGAAGGCCTTGCCGAGGAAGTAGTAGAAATCGTTGTCCTGTGCGCCGTACAGCTTGCCTTCGCCAAGTGAAGACGGGAACACGAGACATTCCTCGAGCAGTTGGATGGCATGGTTTATCTGGTCAAAGTCAAGGTTCTCGATTGACGCATTGCGAATAATCTGCTTTGCAATCTCGGTACGTGACAGCTGATATTGTCCTGACACCTTGCCTTCGCCGCCTTCCCATGGGTGGAAAATATGATTGTCGATGATGCTTTTTGCCTCTTTGTAGCGTCCGAGCATGTTGAGAAGAGTGGCATGCTCAAGTATGAGGTCGTCGCGCTGTGCCACAATCTGTGGTAAAGCCTCGTAGTTTTGCAGACGCTCCGCAAACGGACGTTGCAGTTTCTTGTACAATTGGTCAAGCTCCATAAACACGCGGCTGTCGCTTTGGTCGAGCGTGAATGCCATTTCCATTTCCTGCAATGCACGCTCTGAGTCCTTGTCCTTGTTGTAGTAGAGCAGGGCAAGGTTGCGGTGTACGGTAGGCAGAGACGGGTTGAGGCTTTCCGAACGTTCCCAACATTCCTTTGCCTTGTCGTACTGACGCTTGTCGTAGAAGAGGTTTCCAAGCAGGTAGCAGGCATTGGCATCATCAGGGAATGCGCCAAGTGCGAGTACAGCTTCCATACGGTTAGGGAAACAGAAATCTACTGACTGCGCTGCGGCAGCTGCATGGTCTTCCTGCTTTCCTGTGAGCCATGCAATGTAATAGTATGTGAGTGCCGTGACGGCTTGTTCCTCGATGGCAATGTTCCAGATGGCAAGAGCTTGCTCCGTAAGTCCTGCTGCCACGTAGTCGAGTGCCAACTCGTCGTAGTTGTTGGCATCCTTGCGCATCAATGTCTTCATCTCTTCGGTTCTTCCTAATTCGAAGAGAATGCCGTAGTTGAACGGATTGATGTCGAGCGAATCCTTGGCAAAGGCCTCCAATTCGGCTTTCTTGTCTGCTATCTTGTTGAGCAAGGCGGCTTTCAAAGCGCGTGCCTTATGGTTGTGCCAACCGCTGATGAGTGACTTGTCAACGAGGTAGAGTGCCTCCTCGTAGTCGCCTCGCATGGTGGCAATCTGTGCGCACATCATGTAGCCGGCCTGCTGCCATGCAGCGTTCCAAGTGCTCTTGTATGCCCAGTCGTATGCTTCGTCATACTGTCCTTGATACTTCAGGCAAAGTGCAAGGTTGTAGATAGGCTCGCCGTCGTAAGGATTAGGGTTGCGCTTCTGCAACACCTTTACGGCTGTGCGCAGATATGGCTCTGCCTTGGCAAAGCGTCCGCGACGCAGATACCAGAGACCCAAGGCGTTGTTACATCTCACGTCCATAGGGTCGCGGCGAAGTGCTTCCTCGTAGTAGTCGAGAGCCGACCATGTGGCATGGCGATACTGCTCAAGGTGCAGACCTGTGAGGAACAACTGTTCGTTTGTCTTTATCTCGTTAGGAAGCAGGGCTGCCTCCGCTGCATCAGGAATAGGCTGTATCTCGTCAGGCTCAGGACGCCAGCTTAGTACGCATCGTCCGTTCTTTATGATGTCGAGACGCAGAGTCTTGAACTTGTTAGCCGTCACATTGACAGGTGCCTGCAGGATGCTTTCAGGGGAAATGGTCACGGTGTTGTCGTAGAGAATCTCCTCCTTATCGTCCTTCACCGACTTGAGTACGACTTTGATAGTCTGACGGCTTGTGGCAAACACCTTGAACGACTTCTCGTCGATGTTGACGATGAAGTCCTTGCTTGCGTTCTTCACGATGCCCAGTTCGCGGTAAGGCATGAAGTACTGCACGAAGGTCTTTTCCTCATAAGGCATGAGCCATGTGAAGTCAGGCTGGTTCTCCGTATATACACCTGCCATAAGCTCGATGTAAGGACCGTCCTCGTCTGTGAGGTTCTTGTCCCATGCACGTCCGAAGTCACCGTTACCCCATGTCCACTGTTTCTTTCCCGGCGCAATGTGGTGGTCGGCAACGTGGAGCATACCAGCCTGTGTATCGTTCTCGTATCCGCCCTCGAAATTATACTTGGATTTGGCAACCATATAGCTTGTAGGCACGGCAATGTTCTTGTAGTTAGAGATGTCCACGCCAGCCGAATAGTCCATCTTGTAGTATGTTCCCGTGGCGATAGGGAAGGTGCTCACGGCGCGCTTGCCATGGTCGAACACGGCATTTACGTCAGGTGGGAACACGCTCTGGTATGCGTCGTTGACAGCCACGGCAGGATTTGCCCACCAGAGGAATGTCTGTGGAGTCTCAGTAGGATTGTACAAGCGTCCGTGAATCTCAAGGTAGGCGCATCCTTCGCGCAGGGTGAAGCCCGCCTGTCCCTGTTGATGGAACATACGTTCGCGCTCGTTCACCCATACCGTGATGCTGTCCTCCGATTCATACACGCCGTTGTTGCCGGCAGCATTCTTTGCTTCTATCTTGCAGTCAACAGGCATGAATGTTGAAGGACGGTGGTGCTGAGGCCAGTTGAACTCTATACCGCCGCTAATCCACGGGCCGGCAAGTCCTACAAGTGCAGGCTTGATGACGTGGTTGTAGTAGATGAAGTGACGCTGCTTAATCTTGTCGTATGCCATTTGCACGCGTCCGCCGAGTTCAGGCAGAATCATCACTTTTATGTAGTCGTTCTCTATGAACACGGCCTGATAGGTCTTGTCAACCTTCTCGTCGGCCATGCTTTCGATGACAGGGTAGGGATATACTACTCCGCTTGAACCCTGATAGACTCGCTTCTCCAAGAATATAGGATTCTTCTCTGGCTTACCAGGTTCGTAGGTAGGAATTACTACCTCTTCATTCCATGCTTTAACCATATAAGTATAGTTTTCTTTTATTAGTTTTTATTCAATAAAATGTTGCTTATTCCTCCTTCAACTCCTTGCCGCGCGTTTCCGGACAATGCTTCATCAGGTATATGAATGCGCAGAAGCAGATTGCGCTGTAAATCCAGAACGAACCGCTGCTTCCGAGAGCGGCGTTCATGGAAGGGAAGGAGAATGTCAGTGTGCAGCACCCTGTCCATAGGGCAAAGGTGCATACTGCCATTGCTATTCCGCGTATGCGGTCGGGGAATATCTCTGCAAGCAGTACCCATGTCACAGGGCCGAGTGTCATTGCATAGCATGATATGGCTGTGACGACGAGTGCCACCATGAGGAATCCTGTAGTGTGAAGGGCGTAGCAGCTGCCGAGCACGAGGTAAACCAAGCCCAGTCCGCCGGCACCTATAAGCATGAGCGTGCGGCGTCCCCACTTCTCCACGGTGTAGAGTGCAACGAAGGTGAACAGCACGTTGGCAATGCCCGTGATGACGATGTTGATAAACATGCCGTCAACATCGAATCCCGCTCCCACGAATATCTCCTGGGCATAATTGAATATCACGTTCGTTCCGCACCATTGCTGAAATACGGCTATTACAAGTCCGAGTGTCAACAGATGCGCATATTTCTTTTGGAACAAGTCCTTAAGTCCAGCTTTGTCGTTTGTGTGCGTATCTTCTATGGCAGTGTTTCTCTGGCGTTCTGCTTTTAGCCTTGTAAATACGGGACTTTCGGGAATGAAGAAACTCATTATGAGGAACAGTCCGGCGGGCAGAGCCTCTGCCCAGAACATCCATCGCCATCCCCAGTTGAGGTTCCAAGTCTGCGTGTCGGCGTTGGATGTGTCGCGTGCTAGCAGCATGTTTACTATCTGTGCCGACAGGATGCCGAGTACTATGGTCATTTGGTTGAGGCTCACCATTCGTCCTCGTATGTCGGCAGGTGACACTTCGGCAATATACATAGGAGCCAGTGCACTTGCCACACCTATGCCTATTCCGCCTATGAAACGTGCTATGTTGAACATGGTGAAGTCGTTGAACAGTCCTGTTGCCACGGCACTTACCGTAAACAGGACGGCAGAGATTATCAGTAGCGGCTTGCGTCCGAAGCGGTCAGCCATGACACCTGCAACCATTGCTCCGAACAGGCATCCTATGAGGGCTGTAGTCATCGCTACGCCTTGCATTATCGGGTTGTCGGATATGGCAAAGAACTGCTCGTAGAAAGGCTTGGCTCCGCCTATGACCACCCAGTCATAACCGAACAGCAATCCTCCCATAGCAGAAACCATGCAGATGAAGTAAAGAAAAGATTTGTTCATGTGGTATACGTTGCTTTAGTTTGATTAAGTTGTGACAAATATAGGCCATTCTGCATAAATTGCAAAATATGTCGTGTAAAAATCTTGTTATTGCACTTGCATACTTATGTCTGTCTTGGTAAATATGTGAGTTTTGCATAAATATAATGCAATTAGCACAGTGCAACTACTATGGTTGGTTCCAATTACCATACATATAATGTTTGGGTTTTTCCCGCATGGTACAGGAAACAGATGTACAATGTGCTTTTATGCGCTTGGCTGTTTAAAGGGCGTTAAACTGAGACCGAACAGTGTTTGAATGGTGCTTGAGTGGTTCGTGTATGGTATGTAATACACACGAACTTTCTACGGATGCTCTACGGATATTCTTCGGATGTTCTACGTATATCCTACGGGTTTTCTACGGGTACGACCCGTAGAACAGTCGGAGAAAACCCGATGAAAATACGGAGGAAATGCGGAGAAAACATTTGGGAGTCACGGTGAATAGTGCTTTGTCTTTGAAGTTAGATAGGCATTATGTCAGTTTATTTGTATCTGCAAACACCGCGAGTTTTTACTTCCTTGGCTTTCGTATGCAAAAATACTATTATTATTGTACAAAACCAAATTGTGCGAAGAATAATTTATTTATTCTCCGAAAATTTTCGGAGAATAAATCGTGCATTATCAGTTGCTTAATTGTCAGTCATTTCGTTTTTTGATTATTAGACTATTTACTTGTGTTTCTTTTTACTCCCCTTACGGCTTCCGCCTCAAGAGGGTTGTCGGGCCAGTAGTGTTTTGGATAGCGACGCTTCAGTTCTTTCTTTACGTCGAAGTAGGCGTTGCTCCAGAAACTCTTGAGGTCTTTTGTCAGTTGTACGGGCTTGAATCCGGGGGAGAGTAGTTCCATGAGGACTGCGGTCTTGCCTTCGTTTACTCTTGGCGTGTCTTCAAGTCCGAAACACTCCTGTAGTCTTACCCTCAATATTGGTTCTTCTGCACCCTGACGGTATTCCACCTTTATGTGGCTGCCGGTAGGAACTACAATATGCGTAGGTGCAATTTGCTCTATGTATTGTTGGTCGTCATACTGTAGCATTGCCCAGATGACTGCGGAAAGGTCTATTTTCTTCAGTTCTGATGAGCACAGGTTTTTGCCGGCATAGTACGGTAACCATTCGCCGGCTCTCCGTAAGACGGCTTCGGTACTTACTTCGGGAAGTTCTTTTTCTGGATGCCACTTCTGTACGGTTGCTATCCTTTGTTGAAGGTTCTGCACTTTGTCGTCAAACGTGAACATGCTGAGTCCGTATTTCTGTGCTGCTTCGGCCACGATGCTTAGTGCGGCATCGTGGTTGATGTCCTGTAGCGGAGTGGTATTGATGATGAGTTTGCCGATATACGTTTCTTTTCTTGCAATGAGTCTTCCTTCCTTGTTGTCCCATTGTATTCTTTCTCTTTCTCGAGCGAGACGTTGTATGTCTTTTGGGGCGAGAGGCGAGGCAATGAATATGCGTCCTCCGTTGCGCTGTGCGTTGAAGTTTGCAACGGCAATCCACTCGTGTGCGGAGAGTATGTCATCCTTATCGACAAAGGCATTGTCGCCGCTTGCAAGCATGAATTTTCCGCATCCGTCTTTGTGGGCAGAACCTATGCGCTCAGGGAAGGCACATGCGAGTAGTCGTCCGACGGTTCGCGGGTCGAATTCGCTGTTGTTCTCCTTACATCCAAGAAGGTTTCGGTATTGCTCTGCCTCACGTATGATTTGTTCCCATTGACGTTGTGACGAACGCTTTGACCGTATGCTGCGAAGTGTGTCAATGCGATAGTTGATGTCTGCCGTCATGGCTGTCTCTGCCAATGGGTCTTTAGCTTCAAGGAGTGCGGAGATGTCGGATGCGAGCGACTGCTCCTCCTTCGTCTCTGCTGATATGAGCATTCGTGCAATGCGTGGATGGCAAGGCATTTTTGCCATGTGTCTGCCCGTGTCGGTAATTTTACCCGTATCGGTAATTGCTCCGAGCATTTGAAGGGTGTTCCTTGCCATTGATATGTTGGCAGAAGGGGGCGGAGTGAGCCATGACAATTCTTCGACGGCACATTCGCCCCATGCGCTGATGTCCAAGAGCATGGTCGAAAGGTCGGCATCCAGTATCTCGGGCGTTCTGCATTCCTTCATCTTGTGCTCGGTGGCCATGCTCCAGAGACGGTAGCATACACCTGCGGCAACTCGTCCTGCACGACCGCTTCGCTGGTTTGCCATGTCCATGCTTATCAGTACCGTTTCAAGATGGCTGATTCCGCTTTGAGGGTCATACATCATCTTGCGACAGAGGCCTGAGTCAACGACTATCCTCACGCCTTCGATGGTGAGCGATGTCTCTGCCACGGGTGTGGCAAGCACTACTTTGCGCTCGCCTTCACGGCTTGGAGCTATGGCCTTGTGCTGGTCGTTGAACGATTGTAAACCGTAAAGGGGGTAGATGCTTGTCGAGCCGAGAGAATCGCCGAGTATAGCTGCGCACCTCATTATCTCGCCTTGTCCGGGAAGAAAGGCGAGGATGTCGCCGTCATGTTCTTTATGGGCTTCTATTATGGCAAGTGATACCGCTTTTGCTATGTCGTCGGGATTATAGAAGGAATAGTTTGTCTGGAGGTCGCCTTTGTGGACGACTTCAACGGGGTACATTCTTCCTTCGCTCTCGACGAGTGGGGCATCGAGGCGTGTGCATATCTCCTCGGTGTCAATAGTGGCTGACATTATGACGATTTTCAGGTCGGGGCGTATTATCTGTTGTGTCTCACGCACAAGCGCCAGTGCAAGGTCGCTGTTGATGCTTCTTTCGTGAAACTCGTCAAATACGACAATCGACACGCCTTCAAGTAGTGCGTCGTCCACCAGCATGCGCGTTAGTATTCCTTCTGTTAGGACTTCTATGCGTGTGTCGTTTGATGTCTTGTTTTCAAATCTCACTCTGTATCCGACTGTCTCGCCAGTCTTTTCACCAATGAGATGTGCCATGCGCTCGGCAATCTGGCGTGCAGCCAATCGACGAGGCTCAAGCATCAGAATCTTGCCTTCATGTTCCATGCCTTGTAGTATGGTGAGCGGCAGAATGGTGGATTTACCAGCTCCGGGAGGTGCTGTTACGACAAGACATGAAGAAGATTGCAGATGCTGATTGACGGCATCTGCAATCTTCATTGCTGGTAGCATATTTGCCTCGTCTGATATGCGTAACGTTCTATTCACGATTAGTCGCATTATGAGTCGGCAGGGTTTGATATGTCGCTGTTCATGGCTTCCAAAAAGCCTTGTATGAATTCTTCTACATACTGAGGCCCGCGTGCCACGACTTCAGGCATGCCCATAACCATTTCTTTTGCTTCTTCGTAAGTCATTGCTTGGTTTTAATATGCTTGTTGTTACTTGTTTAATATCTTAACGACGGCATCGGCTGGGGCTTTCTGATTCTTGTCCCAAATGAGTTCGCCGCATTTACCTTCTACGATGATAGTACCGCTCGTAGGGTTTTTGATGCTAACGATGTCGCCCTTTATATTGCCGTTTACGGTAGAGTATTCAAGTGCGAGGTTGGCATCGTCGCCGAAAGTGCAGTCTTCGAGAATAAGTCCGTCAACGTAGCAGAGAGGTTGCTCGCCGGTAATTCGGCAGCGTACGAGCTTGATGTTCTTGCCGTACCATGCAAGGTACTCGCCGTTGATTTCAGAGTCGTACACGGTGACGTTCTCCGACTCCCAGAAAGAGTCTTTTGAGTTGATGATGGCATTGTGAATTTCAACGTTCTTGGCATACTGGAACGAGTAGTTGCCGTCCTGACGATAGTCGTCGATGCGTATGTTCTCGCTGTGCATGAACAGGTAGTCGCAGTTGGCAATCTTCACGTTCTTCAGTGTTATGTTCTTGCAGTCCCAAAGGAACTGCTCACCGTTAGGGAAGTCCGTGTTCTCTACATATATGCCGTCCATGCGTCGGAACAACTTAGGAGCATCGCACTTGCAGTCGTACATCTTACAGTTGCGCGAGTACCAGAGACTGGAGCGTGCGCTCTCGGCAAAGTAGCAGTTACGCACGGTGAAGCCGTCATTCTCCCAAAATACGTATTTGCCTTCGAAGGTGCAGTTCTCGGCTTCGATGTTGCTGCTTTCCTTGATGGATGACTCTCCAATGTGGATTGTCACGTTCTCCAACCGTAGGTTGTGGCTTGCGTAGAGTGGGCGTTCGCCGCCGAACTCTTGATTCTGTATTGTCGTCATTCTCATATCTCGTTTATGTTGTATTGTTTTTCGTACTGTCTATGTCTGTTTCTGCTGCTTTGGACGTACCTTGATTCTAAGCAGAATGAGTGAGCTAAGTCCGCGGAAGCATAGTTCTATGCACATTGCCAGCCAGATGCCGTTAAGTCCGTAGTCCTTAGACAACCACCATGCCAGTGTGATGCGTATGCACCAGATGCTGCAAAGGTTGAGCACGCACGGGGCAAATACAGTTTTGCGCCCTACAAATACTCCGTATGCTACAATTGATGCTGCAAACATCGGTTCTGCCCATGCCTCGATGCGCAAGGCGTCAGTGGCGAGTCGCTGTACCTCTGTGTCGGGAGTCATGAAGCACATTAGCTCGGGAGCATATATGTACATGAGTATTCCCATGAGGGTCATTATTATGATTCCGGCAGTTATGGTTATGGTGGCGAAGCTGTTTGCCAGTTGCTCACGCTTTGCACCGAGGCTCTGACCCACGAGTGTGGTGGCGGCCTCCATTATGCCGTAGCCAGGCATGTAGCACAGACTTTCTATCGTAATGCCGAAGGCGTTGGCAGCAATGGCTGCGATGCCGAGAGGCGCAACTATGAACGTACTTGCTATCTGGGCGCAGTTCATAACTGCATGTTCCATTCCCATCGGAAGGCCAATCTTTGTCCAGATGCGTAGATTCTTCTGTTCGGGCATATAGTTGCCTGATGTGCTGCGTATGTCCAGCTCGGGTGTGCGGTAAAGCAGGAAATACCATTCGAGCACACATGTTATGATGATGGACATTGATGTGCCGAGTGCCGCTCCTATCACGCCGAGGTCGAAGCCATAGACGGTTATGTTGATGTTGCCAATGCTTATCTCCCTTGTAGGGAAGATGAACAGAAAGTTGAATACGACATCGAGAGTACACATCAGTATGTTGAGCATACTCGGTACTTTCATGTTTCCACTGCATCGTAACATTCCGCCAGCAAGTGTCTTCATCTGCACCAAGGGTAGGGTGGCTGCAAAGATGACAAAGTAGCTTGTAGCATCGTGGCAGATAGAAGAGTCGCCGCCAAGCCATACCGGGAGGTATGGTGCTATGGCAAGTGCTATGAGCGTAAGGACGAGTACGAACAGCAGCGTCGTTGCTATTGACTGTCGCAGCACGTTCTGTGCCTCCGTAAAGTTTTTGCTGCCGATGAGGTGAGCTACCTGAACGTAGAATCCTGTCGCTGCAGATGTACACAATCCTCCGAACAGCCATATTGTCGTTGATGTCAGTCCAATTGAGGCTGAAGCCTTGGCTCCGAGACTACCTACCATGGATGCATCGATATACTGCATCAGTATAGAGGATAACTGTGCAAGGATGGCGGGAAAACTCAAAAGGGCAACCAAATTTATTTGATTGCCCAATGTCATATGCTTGCCGTCTCTAAGAAACCGCAGTAGTGCGTCTTTATTCATAAAACGTGTAGTGAGTAATCCTCTAAATCTTGGTGCAAATGTACGACGTTTTCTTGAAAGAATAACTATACATTTTGCCGAAGTGATTACCAATGTTCCGGATAAATGAAATACAGTCCTCTCCCGAGGTACGGGAAAGAGGACTGTATTGATATTGTTGTCGTTACTTAATGACGAACTTGATCTGACACTCGTTTCCGTCAGCGTTCACAGCCTTGGCAATGTAGATGCCTGTTGGCAATGAAGAGACGTTGAGAGTTACGTAAGAGTTGGTGCTGCGTGTAGTGTTCACAGCCTGCTTAGCACCTGATGCTGCGTAAACAGCTGCAAGTGTAATTGCGGCATCCTCGCTCTTAATGTTTACAACACCGTCGATGAATGCTATTGTCATTCCGCCGTCGCGTGTAATTGTAATAGCGTCTGGCTCTGGCTCAGGTTCAGGTGCTACATACTCAGTTGCGTATGAAGTCAGGATGTTAGCCTTGCCCGGAGTAGGGATGTCGAGCACGTAAGTGCTTGCTCCGTTGTCAGGGAAGCGGCCGAATGCTTGCTGACCGTTGTGAGTAATGTATGTTATTGTGTCGCTGTAAGCAATGTTTTCACCAGCCGTGATGTCATCACTTGTTGCGTCAGCCTTGCCCATGGCAATCATAATGTCACCGCCTTCTGCTCCGAGCTTGAATGAAGTGTGGAGAGCCTGTGGAGTGTTATCGAGCTTGTCGCACCAGATAACCTTGTATCCGTTGGCTGGAATGACTGTGTTGAGAGTTACGTCGTTAGCAGGAATCTGATACTTAGCAGGCTTTTTAACGTTGTCTGAAATGTAGAGTCCTGCAATATCAACGTCCTTGTCAGTAGTGTTGTAAAGCTCAATCCAGTCGTTCTTCTTGAAGTAGTCGTTGACGAATACAGAGTTAGAAGCGCTGACCTCGTTGATGACAACAGGTGATGCGTTGATGCCTTGAGCAATCATCTCCTCGTCTGTCATCTTCTGCCACATAGCTACGAGCTCGATGTTGCCCTCGCTGTTGCAAGTGTATTCAGCATCGTTAGAAACGTATCCAATGACAGAGCTCTGCTCCTTGTGGTATGTGAGCATTGCGCTCCAGAGAATGTCGCTTGATGTTGCGTCGTTGTTGTGAACCTCCACGGCAATGACGTTTGTTCCCTTGTGGAAGAGACTTGCGTCAATCTCCAGTTCGCCAGTATCAGGATTGTCGTGAGCGTAAGTAGTTGCCAAAGTGTTGTAGTTAACTATTCCTGAAGGCATATTGTAGCGTCCAGCCTCTACGCCGTTCACATATACAACCATACCGTCGTCGATAGTGTATGAGAGAGTGAATGACTCACCAGCCTGTGGAGCAGCGTTCATGATGACGTTCTTGCGGAAGTAGTAAGTAGGAAGATTCTTGCTTGTAGTAGTCTTCTGAGTCTTGCCGTATCCTATAGGAGTAGTACCAGAAGGCCATCCGCTGTCGTTGAACGAAGATGAAGTCCAGTCCTCCTCGTCGAGGCTGCCCTTGTCGTAGTATTTCCAAGATGTTGACGTAGTGAATGTAGTAACGTTAATCTTGTTGCTTACGCCCTTCCATCCGAGGAATTTGTATCCTGCAGGAGCAGTAGCCTTGAGAGTGATAGGAGCGAAGAGTGTACCTGACAATTTACCTGTAGGGATTGTCTGTCCATTGATAGAAATCTGTGCCCCCTCAATGTTTGATGACAAGTTAGCTTTCTGACCGCTAACAGATGACAACTGCATGTCTTCTGTATTCTTCAACTGTGCAATAAGTGCAGTCTGACGAGCAGTAGTAAACTTGTTAATCAACTCGTTAGCCGTAGAGCTTGGGAATACGTAGTAACCCGTGCTGAGGTATGAACTCATCTTGTTGATAGTTTCTGATACACGGTCTGGCGTGAATACTGAACCGTTCACGATACAATAAGCGTCGATGAAACGCTTGCGGAAATCAGCGTTGGTAAGCATGTTGCGGAAGAGCTGTACAAACTTAATCTCCTTGATGAGTCTCTGACCCTCAACGTTCTGGTTGTTTGAATAGTCAAATCCGTGGAGAGTATCGAACTGATAGTAAAGCTTCTGGAAGAATGTCTCAAAAGGAGTATCAGTTGACAAAGAACCGTCAAGGTCGAAGAGTACGAAGTGGAATTTACCGTCGTTGAGGTCTCTGAAGCCCTTCACGTTGTTTTGTGGCCAGTCCCAGTTGCCGAGGTAAAGCTCGATAGCCATGTAGTTGATGTACTCGTCAATATCCATGAGCTTGCTGATCTGGTCGTAAGTGTCGGCATCTTCAGCATCCTCGCTGAGTTCACAAAGCTTTTCGAAGTATTCGCCTGTGCCCTGCATCTGTACGTAGCCTGAGTCTGGAGACATTTCGAACTGCTCCATCTCGTCTGTGTCGATACCGTAGTTTGCGTATGCGTAGTGCTTGTTGTTAGGCTCACGCATGTTGAGAACGGCGTATGACTCACCATTGATATATACGTGTACTGGCTGCCATGCCTGATGGTCAACATACAGTCCGCTGCTTCCAACGACGCCCTGAAGAGCGGCATCCTTGATACGGCAGTTGTTGTCGTTACCACCGTTTCTAATCTGAAGTGTCTTGTGCTTCAAGTTAGGCTTCTCTGAGAAGAACTGGTAGTTGAATGTATTCTCGAAGTCGTAAACCTTGTTTGCCTTCAACTTGAATGCGTGAGGAGTCCAAGCACGGCTCCAACCGCCGCACATAGAGAAGTCACACTCCTGACTAACTACACACTCGTTGTCTGTAGTGATGTACTCGAAGTTTACTGGGTGATCCCAGGCCATGTTCCAGTTGCACTTGTCTGTGCGACCGTTACCAGGACGTCCGTTAGGACCTGACATGAAAGCACCGCGCTCTTTGCTGTAGATGTTGTCAGGGTCTGTTACGACGCTGATGATAGGGAACGGCTCGTTGCCGTTGTTCTCGATGTATGAGCGTGTAACCACCTTACTTGGCAGATAGTCATTCTTGAACAGACGGAAACGGAATGTAGTTGTCTCGTCTATTGTGAACAGACCAGTCTCAGACACCTCACCGTTTGTGAGGGTAGGGGCTGTACCGTCTGTAGTGTATTTGAGTGTTGCGCCGTCAGGAATGTTGACGCAAATCTGCATTGTGCCGTTGAAGAGCTGACCGTTCTTGTCAACAACAGGAGCTTCAATCTGCTCTGTTGCAAACATACCGTCGGCATTTGATGCACCCGGTGTAGGATTGCCGGCATTGCCCCATGTGCTTCCGCCGTCAGTAGTGCGTGCGTATGAGATACGAGCGCCGATTGCTGCAGGATACTCCTGCTGAGCGATGATGTTAGTACCGTCGCTAATGATGATAGTACCTCCGTCGCAGTCGAGCTTGTCGTCAATCTGGCGGTAAGCATTCTCTGTCCAGATTTCGTGGTGGTCGAAATTGAGGATAGCATATCCGTGAGCAGGAATCGAACCGTAGTTGCTCGTGAGCTTATGCTTCTTGAGGTTTGTGGCATCGTCAGAAACGTAGAGTCCACCGATGTTCACACCTTTGCTTGTCGGGTTGTAAAGCTCTACCCATGAACCGTAGTTCATGTTAGGGTCGAGATATACATCCGCGTTTGCAGCCATAATCTCGTTGATGACGATGTTCTCGCTTGATGGCTCATTCTTGAATACGTTGATGTCGATAGTACCCTTCACGCCGCTGCCATCCTTTGCAGTTGCAGTAAGCACGGTCTTACCCACGCCTACGGCAGTAACAGTTCCGTCGCTGCTGACTGTTGCAATCTTAGTGTCCTTGATTGTCCATGCCACGGTCTGGAATGTAGCGTCGCTTGGAGTGATGATAGGCTTAACGAGAACTTGTCCGCCGAGTACGATGTCGATGGATGATTCGTTAAACGTAATTGATTCAATTTCTTTTACAAAGTCGTAGTGCTCCAGTTGCCAGTTGTCGAGGCAAGTCCAGTCCTCATTGACAGTCGTGGTCTTGCGAATACCGATGGTAAGGATTCCGTCGCTGCCTACCTGACACTCAACCCTGTTGAGATAGTAGCCGGCAGAGAACCATGAGTTGGCAGCTTCCATGTTGTTAGGAATCCAGTACTCGTAAGTAGGGTTCCACCATGAACCTCCGGTCTGTCTGCCCACACCGCTTACTGCACCTGACAAAGCAGTTTCCAGGGCTGCGCTTGAAGCCGATGCAATGCCTACGTCGTATGAACCTTCAGACGATTTTGCATACAATCTGGCATATTGTGAATTTGTGTAGTTAGCTGAATTGTATGTGCTATAGTCGGTTGAGGGGTTTCCGATGCGGTAAAAGGCATTGAGGCTTACTCGGTACTTACCTGCAGGAAGTCCCGTTATTGTTTGGTAAGTGTCGTAATTTTTCTGATAGTGTTCTGCGTTCTCTTTTGGACCATTACCACTTAGAGGAGTACCCTCCCAAAATGAATAATCGTTGTTGTCGTAACGCGGGTTCTTTACATAAGTATCAGTGACGTCAATCCACGTTTGTGCATTTACGGTCAGCGAAGCCAGTGATGTAAGAACCAAAGTTGTTATTTTGTTCATAAAAAAATGTAAAGGGTTTATATTCCTTAATTCAAACGTGCAAATATAGTCATTTTGACTAATCTAAACAAAAAAGGTTAAATCATACTTGTTGTTTTCTGTTAAAAAAATGAAATGTTGGCGTTTTTTTATGTTTAAGATGGGGAAAAGGATGCCGTTCTATATTTTTACATAGTAAAAATAGGGTGTTTTGAAGTGACAAGTACGGCATTTTCTGGTGGCGTATAAGTACTTTTCGTGATTTGACAACGAACTATCTATGAACCTTCTATGAGGCGTTTACGGATATCCTATGGATATTCTACGGGTGTTCTACGGCTTTTTTACGGGTACAATCCGTAGAAATGCGTAGAAAACCCGATAAAAATCCGTAGGAAATGCGTAGAAAACCTTTGTCGGCTACGGCGTGTGATGGGAGAAAACGATTACGTTTTTGTGCGGAAATGTTGATGCGAAATAAGCAAAAAAACGACTATTTTTGCAGTCGGAAAAATACAAATTCCCTTATGCTTCCAGACGACTGGAGTAAGTACTACACGCGTACTGTTGTATATAGGACTTACGGCCTTACAGCCGAAGAGCTGAAGCAAGGCTACGACTGGGCATGTCGGGAGTTCTATTCGTGGGATAACATCTTAAAGGCAAGTTTCGGACATGACAACTTGCAACAGCAGCTTGCTCATCTCTTTTTTATATGGGTGGTTGGAAGAAGTTTGAACCGTTTTGGGCTTTCATGATTCGTAACGGCGGTCTCAATAGGATGTTGCCGATGTTGGAGAGGCTGTTGGTTAATACGCGTTCACAAAGGAATGTGCGAGTCTGAAACTGATATTGTAGCGAACTCGCATGTTTATGTGGGAATACGGCAGAAAAATTAAGTCAAGGTATATCGTGAGTCGTTCGGACTGTGAATACACCTTGACTTATTTGTTTCTGTAGAAGCGATATTGATTGTTGCTGTCTTTACTCTAAAATGGTTGGCTTGTGACGGCTTACTTTTTCTTGAGAAAGTTGAAACCTGCCACGAATTTCAGCGTACCGTAAGTGTTGGTGAGACCGAATTTGTCGTGACGGTAAGAGTATGTGTGAAGGTCGAGCACGATGCCCGTGAAATACCGGGTGTTGTTCCAAAATACGCTTGCGCGCATATTCAGGTCGGTAGATACGTTGTCGAGCACGGAATGTTGAAGGTCGGCTTCCGTTATGTTTGAATGTCGGTAGCCTAACGACGGCTGGAGGTTGAAGGCGAAGAGAAGGTTCTTGCCCAGTACCCAGTTGTAGGCATAGCCTATGCTTACGGAGTAGTCGCTGTAGTCCACTTTGTTGAACATGAGGGTAGGGTCAACGTTCTGCAGGTGTTCAGGCAGTTCGGTGGCATTGAAAGTTACCTTCTGTCGGTTGTATGACAATCCGAGGTTGAAAGTTCCGCAACTGCGTTTCTGTACTGCGTTTTCGCCGTAGGCTGCCGGCCATGAGAAATGCTTGTTGTTGAATATGTAGAATGCTTGCAGTCCCATGCAGCGTGAGTCGAGACCTGAGAAGGAGTTGTCCTTGTCCTTCAGGTCGTAGTCGGTCAGGTAGGTAATCTTTGCAGTCTTTCCCGAGTTGAATGAGTATATCTCTGCAAAGAACTTTGCTGTGTGGATTGAAAGTGCCTGACGGCGTGACGTGCCGTTGTGCAGACCTTTCGGCTTGCCTATGTCGTTGAGGTTCCACGACATTCCGTAGCCTATGAAGCCATAGTACAGGTATCCGCCGAGTACGAGAGACGGCTCGGACTGTATTGTCATAGAGTTTCTTGTCTGTGATGAACGCAGATGGTAGTAGTCGTGCCAGTAGCTCAGTTCAGTCTGTGTGGTGAACTGGTATTGCTGTGGCGTGACGTAGTTGGTGTCACATCCCATGAAGAAGTCTGTCACACCGTCTAATATTCTTGTTAAGATACCTTTTTTCTGCTTTTCTTGTGATATGGAGTCGATGGCGTTCATCGTCTCTGCTGACGGTACGGTCGGGACATACGTACCCTGTTCATGACTGAGCGCTGTCAGGCTGTCGTGAACATTTTCTGTGCCGTTGGCATGTGTTGCCAAGGCAAAGAGCATTGTTGTAAGTGTGTGAGCTAATCTTTTAGTTGTTGTCATTATTCGCTTGAGAGGCTGGATGTCAGAATTTGCCGAGAATCTTGTCCATTACCCAGTTTGCGGTTGTTGCGCTGACGGAGTCGCAGTCGCAGTTGGCAGTTCCCCTGAGGTGGTCGACAATCTGTTGTATGAGATTCATCTGCACGTATTGAGGATTGGCGATTGTGATTTCCTCGTTGCCGCTTTCTGAGTAAACGCGTATTGGATTGTAGTTGTAAACTGAAAATACTATAGTTCCTTTTTCGCCGAGCACTTCAATCTTGTCGGCGCGGGACGATTCGTGTGCTACGAAGCACCATGATGCTGAGCCTGTAAGTCCGCTTGCAAAGCGGAATGCGGCGTTGAACGTGTCTTGCACCTTGTAAAGTTTGCCCATGTTGCAGCAGAATCCCTCTGCTTCGATGATGTCGCCGAACATATATTGTATGAGGTCGAACTGATGGCTTGCGAGGTCGTAGAAATATCCGCCGCCGCCGGCAACGTCAGGTATGAGACGCCACGGAAGGTTGTTGGAGTTGTAGTCGAACTCGCGTGGCGGGGCTACAAGACGCATCTGGACAGACAGCACCTTGCCAATCCTTCCGTTCTCGCACAGTTCTTTCACTTTCTGGAAGTATGGCAGGTAGCGGCGGTAGTATGCAACGAAGCATGGCACGTCAAGCAGTCTTGATATGCGGTTGATGCGAATACATTCCTCGTAGCTTATTGCGAGCGGCTTCTCAACGTATGCCGGTTTGCCGGCACGCATAGCCATGATGGCGTATGTGGCATGTGAAGAAGGTGGAGTGGCTATATATACAGCATTTACTTCTGGGTCTTCAATCAAAGCTTGCGCGTCAGAATAGAATTTCTTTATGTTATGTCTTTTTGCATACGATTCTGCTTTGCTCTTGTCGCGGCTCATTACCGCTACGACTTCTGAGTGCTCGACAAGTGTGAAGGCAGGTCCGCTTTTCTTTTCTGTTACCTCTCCGCACCCTATAAAGCCCCATTTGACAGTGCTTAGTTTAACCATTTTTAAGATAATTAAATGTAAATGCTTGCTTATACGTTGCAAAAGTAGTGATTTTTGTCTATCTTTGCACGTGTAAAAAAGGAAATTGTGTTGAATTTAGTAAAAAATAACGAAAATAAAGATGGAAAATGTAGAATCAATTATTGAGGAAACGGAGAAAAAAGCGCCATTCTACTCTTATCGTAGCGTGGGTCAGTGCCTGTCTGCCGGTATCAGTTTTTTTACTGATAATTTCTTGTTTATGCTGAAGGTGTCGTTCCCGGTTCTTGTGATTTCGGGTGCGCTTATATCGGTATATTTTAGCAGCGTGTCACCAAGCGGCCCTTCTTTGATTGGTAGTCTGGCTTCACTTGGTTCTATGTTCATGGAATTTGTTATCATAGGAATGGTTATGCGTCTGATTCTGCAAGAGTCTATGGGCAAGGGATTCCTTGGCTACAATTCGTGGACGCTGTTCCGTGCTTCGCTTGGTCAGATTAAGCGTTGTACAATTATCTACATTACACTCTTTGTCGTGTTTATGCTATTGATGGCGCCGACAATATGCGCTTTCTTTCCTCTCATGAACATGGGGACTCCTGTGGTGTTTGCCGTGGTTGCCTTACTGAACTTTATTTTGGTTATATTCCTGTTTGAGGTTCCTGCCAATATGGCGCTTTACTATGGCGTGCTGGAGAATGGCTCTTTGTGGAAGAACGTGTGGAACGGTTTCAAGAAGGGATACAAGTACTGGGGAAGAATCTTCGGACTTGAACTCATAATGTTTGCCGTTGTAGCCTTCATCTGTTTCTGCTTTGCTCTTCCTGCCGGCGTGTTTGCGGTAGCCAAGAATTCAATGCTTCAAGTGCAGGCTATGGGCGACAAGGTGGACGACTTGGACGTCATTAACTGTTGGTTCATGTTTGTGAGCTTCCTGAGCGGATTCCTTTGTATGTTCGTCCACTTGGTGAATGTTCCTGTGTTCGGCTATCTCTATGCGACAATTAAGGTGTCGGAGGAGGAGAGTGTGAGTCTGAAAAAAATTGATGAACTTGCTTAATTTTTTTTGCAAACTATATGCGTAATAAAAAGAAACTACCATTGCTTGAGAATATTACCATCACGGCTGTGGCTGCCGAGGGGAAGGCCTTGGCTCGTGTTGATGACAAGGTTGTGTTTGTGCCATACGTTGTTCCTGGTGACGTGGTTGACCTTCAGGTGAAGAAAAAGAAGAACAGCTACATGGAGGCTGTGGCAGTCAAGATACATGAGTACAGTCCTTTGCGTGACACTCCGTTCTGTCAGCACTACGGAGTGTGCGGAGGTTGTAAGTGGCAGTGTCTGAAGTATGAGGAGCAGTTGAAGGCTAAGCAGCAGCAGGTGTATGACAATCTTACTCGCATTGGTAAGGTGGAGCTGCCTGAGTTCATGCCTATTCTAGGAAGCAAGAAGACTCGTGAGTATCGTAACAAGCTGGAGTATGGTTTCTCTAACAAACGCTGGCTTACGGAGGATGAGGTGCGCCAGGATGTTAAGTACGATGTCATGGACGCCGTAGGTTTTCACATCACAGGTGCTTTCGACAAGATTCTCGATATAGAGAAGTGTCATCTTATGGATGACCTTCAGAACAAGATACGCAATGACATCCGTGAGTATGCTCTCAAGAATGGGCTGGTGTTCTATGACTTGCGTCAGAATGCGGGTCTGCTTCGCAGCATGATGATGCGTAACTCGAACACTGGCGAGTTTATGCTTCTCGTTCAGTTCCGCATTGAGACGGCAGAGGAAAAGGAGCAGGCTATGGCTCTCATGCAGCATCTGGCTGATACGTTCCCGGAGATTACATCGTTGCTCTACGTGGATAACCATAAGGCTAACGATACGTTCGGCGATCAGGAGGTGCATTGCTTCAAGGGTACAGACTTTATTTACGAGACGATGGAGGACCTCAAATTTAAGGTCGGTCCCAAGTCTTTCTATCAGACTAATACTGACCAGGCTTACGAATTGTACAGCGTTGCGCGCAGCTTTGCCGACCTGACGGGTAATGAGCTTGTGTATGACCTTTATACGGGTACAGGTACTATTGCCAACTTCGTGGCAAAGAAGGCTCGTAAGGTCATCGGTATAGAAT
>JAFSSN010000005.1 GCA_017450985.1 Bacteroidaceae bacterium | reverse complement strand
CTTGTCGTACGCAACCGCAGAGAAGTTGTTGCTTTTATTCTTCACTCTTAACTCTTCACTCTTCACTATAGTATTCGGCAGTTCGACCTTGAAGTCTCGAACGGTCGCGACGGTCTTTCCCACCTCTGCTTCGAGGGAAAGATGCTTGAGCTTGAGGCCGCTTTGTTCCGTGAAAGAGAGGTTGCGGAGGTCGAGCGAGAGCGAGTCCGGCTTGATGAAATGCACCCGGGCCGTCAAGCTTAAGTTCCTGACATGCAGGTGATGAGGGTCGAAAGACCCATCTAAATCTCCTCTTAAAAGGGAGACATCCTGCTCCGAGATGTTTTCACCTTTGCTCTCACCCTTTAAGGGAGAGCTGGAGGGGGTCTTGTCGAACCGCACTTCGCCGCGTCTCACCACCAAGGCTCCGATGGCGAGGTCGAGCGGGGAGGAGGTGGTGTCCTTCTTCGAGAAAGCATCCACGATGAACTGGAAATTGAAGGGCTCGTCGCCGTCCTTGTATATCTTGGCCTTCGCGCCGATGAGCTGCGCCCCGCTAATCCGTATCTTCCTCTCTATCAAAGGCATGAAATCGACCTTCGCGGCGATTCGCGAGGCCCGGAGCATCAGGGTGTCGCGGCGGTCGTAAAGGTGGACGTTGTCCAGGACCACGCGTCCCAGCAGGTTCATCCGCACGTTGCCGATGCTCACCTTGCTCTTGATTTTGTCCTCCAGAAGCTGCGACGCGACCCCTGCTCCCCACTTCTGGAAGGCGGGTAAGGACGTCAGAATCAGCAAGGCCAGGTAAATGCTTGCCAGCAGACCAACGAGGATGCGGAATATGTATTTAAGTGCTTTGATGAGCGGGCTGTGTTATGCGTTTCAATTTGCAAAGATACGAAGAATAAGTGAAAAGTAAGAAGTGAAAAGTGAAAAATTAAGAGTTGATGAACGAAAAATCTCCAATAGTGCGCCAAAACGCGTCACAATTCTCTCGATTATAACATCCAACCACAAAGACAACGCTTGTCTATCGAAAGAAAAACCTTTTACAAAAACAGCCTTTACAGCATCCAAGAAACGACACAAAATGTTGTAAAGATTTTTCTGAAATGTCGCATTTCCTGCCCCAAAACGAGGCAATTTCCAACGCAACACGTCGCAACTGCCAACGCAACACGTTGCGTTTGCCCTCGCAACACGTCGCATCAGGCGTTTCCTCACGTCAAATTCCTGCATAAAACACGTCAACTTACCCACTTTATGCAGTCATATTCACCCACTCCCCAACTTAAGTTACTGATTATAAAGCAAACCCCATGCACTCCGAGAATCAATTCTATTCGCCCCTCACTCGTCTCACCTCAAAATACGCCACTCTCCGAGGCTCAGTTTCTGCAGAAATCCTGACAAATCTATTAGTTTGTCGGAAGTCAGTACTTAGGGGAAGATTATGAGTATAACATTAGCTTTTTGAAATCGGCAAGTTTTAGGATTTGTGTTTGTTTGTGTTGGATGAGGTCTGTAAGGTCGGCGTCGCCACTAACTATATAGGTTGCATTAATCGTCTCAGCCAAAGCAAGTAGGTAAAGGTCCTTAGGGTCTCGCACGGAGGAACTGGCAACTTCAGTTTCTATGCTTGCATACTTACAAAATGCATGAATGATAGCAAAGAGGTCTTCTACTTCCGATGGAGTAATGTATTTACGTACTTTGGGACGACTGGTAACGTCGCGAATCTCTGCGATAAGTTGGTTGCATACATATACATCGAATCGTAAGTCGGTCAATATCAGGCGCAAAAGCTGTGTCTGATGGCCGATAAGAAATGAGATCCAGAGATTTGTGTCGAGGATTACCTTCATTTATCGTATCTTACGGCATTAACCTCGTCCATGATTTCCTTTTCGCTGAGCATAGCCTTTGCTGGTCGGCTGTTGATAAAGCGGTCAAGCATCTGCTCGCGAGTCTCGGCCTGCCAGCCAAACTTACGAATAAGTTCACGGAACAACGACCAATCAACCGATGGCACATTCACGTAAACACCTTGCATTGTTGCATTGCCTGTCATAATTGTGTCTTTATGTTATTTCCTGCTGCAAAGGTACATCTTTATTATTAAAGATGCAAATAATCGAGGACTTATTGTGAGTTAAAAAGACGCATTATATTTGTGAGGATGATGCAAAGCACTTAAATCAACTCATCATAAACAATAATTCTACTCAAAGAAGTTAAAAGAGAACAGAAACTCTTGCACCAAGAAAATCAATAGCTTCTAGGCAGAAAGTGTAGTCACACCCCAAAGCTATGTTTCGATGTAATTGTATTCCCAAGACAAATTGCATACCAAAACTATGATA
This sequence comes from Bacteroidaceae bacterium, assembly GCA_017450985.1. GTDB lineage: Bacteria > Bacteroidota > Bacteroidia > Bacteroidales > Bacteroidaceae > Minthosoma. The sequence continues at coordinate 2,953 of JAFSSN010000005.1, read as the reverse complement.
AATGGAGCTTGAACGATTTCTCCAATAATATGATTCATGTCCTAATGTGTATCCTAAGTTCACTTCTGCAAAGCCTCTAATCCACTTGTAAGAAGGCGTAAAACCACTCACACCTAATAGCTTAAGATTTAACATGCCAGATTCCGTTGGATTATATTCTGTAGCAATATATGATATGCCGACGACATTCCATCCGACATAGGGATTGAACTCTCGTCTTAGTTGATAACCAAGCCCCCAACCTGTACCTACGAAGAAGTCAATTTCATGGGTAAACTTCTTCTCTTTGCCATATTTTGAATAGTAATGATAGATGTTATTTTGTTCATAGCTTTCTTGAAAAGTCTGCACTTCACCATTCTGGTACTTGATAGAATAGAGGCCCGAGCGTTTCTCAACAAAGATAGGACCATCAAGATTGTTGCTCTTCTTGAACTTCACTTCGGTGGGAGAGACTTCGAGCACTTTGACGTTTTCTATTTCACCACCTTTGCGAACCAGGATGTCCTGGGCATTCAGGGGAAAAGTGCTTGCGGCTAAGGACATTATGAAAAGAAGCTTTTTCATTGTTGATATTATCTTTTTTACCTTCCAACTCCCAAAGCCGGCGTGAATACTATGTTAATGTATGGAAACGAAAAAGGCGTGGGAGTTGTTTCTCCGTGCCTATCCCTGCAGTCAGGCCTTCGCATTGCCTCTAAGTAAGGATAAGCAACACAAGCCTGCCCACGCCGAGTAGTATTACATGAAAGGATATAATACACTCTACGCAGACGCTTCGTTGCATTACCTCTGTACTTAGATTCAAAGTTGCGAAGTTTGACTGCACAGATAGTAACGTTTAGAAAACGTCTTTTTCCCTTTGGCTGTCCTTACAAACGGAGTACTCAGCCGCAGGATTCCATTAAGATTGTTTGACCCAGCTTTGCCACATAGTGACTTGCTTTGTCATCTGCAAAATTAAACAAAAAAGTTGTAATATTACCAAACCTAATGAAGAAAATCATCGGAAAACGTTCCTTTTCAAGGAAAAACTCGTGTAATCTATGGTTTTCTCCCATTTTTTTTGTACTTTTGCGGCGCAAAATAAAGAATCAGGACGATGGAAGCAACTGCAACAAGAAAGAAACGAACTCGCGAAGAAATCCTTGCGTGGCTGGACGCAGCCCGTCAGCGCAAGGCTGCTTTCCAAAAAGAAACGAACGAATGGTGGCAGGCACGGCAACTAAGTTAACAAGTTTTGCATGAATGCACTATCCAAATAAACCACGAATTGCGCGAATTACACGAATAGACTACGTTCTTTGCATCAAATGACAATTCGTATAATTCGTGCAATTCGTAGTAAAAGAAAAACCAACAGTTTAATGTTTAATTTCATATAGAAACTTAATAAATCCGTTTTATTTAACCCAGATATGGCAAAAGTAATTAAGTTACGCAAAGGCCTCGACGTCAATCTCAAGGGCAAAGCCACGAAGGAGACTGCCAGCGTGAAGTGTCCGGGCGAGTACGCACTCGTGCCAGACGACTTCTATGGCGTGAAACCTAAGGTGGTGGTCAAGGAGGGAGATGCCGTGAAGGCTGGGGATGCCTTGTTCGTTGACAAGCTGCATCCCGAAGTGAAATTCGTTAGCCCTGTCAGCGGAACAGTCAGCATGGTGGAACGCGGCGACCGTCGCAAACTGCTGAGTATCCGCGTAAAGGCTGACGAGAAGCAGGAAGCACGCCAGTTCGACACAAAGGGTGACCTGAAGGCACTCATGATGGAGAGCGGTCTGTTTGCTTTCCTGCGTCAACGTCCCTATGATGTGGTGGCAAATCCTGACGACGCTCCGAAGGCTATCTTTGTGAGCGCGTTCAACAGCATGCCGCTGAGTCAGGACTTCGAGTACGTCCTCCAAGGTCAGGAGGCTGAGTTCCAGGCAGGTCTTTCCGCTTTGGCAAAGCTCGCAAAGGTTTATCTTGGCGTGAGCGCAAAGCAGACCGCTAAGGCTCTGACCGAGGCAAAGGACTGCGAAGTGAACATCTTCGACGGTCCCGCTCCTGCAGGTAATGTGGGCGTTCAAATCAATCACGTCAACCCCATCAACAAGGGCGAGGTGGTTTGGACACTCGGAGCCGAGGAAGTTATCTTCCTGGGTCGCCTCTTAAAGACTGGCAAAGTCGATTTCACCCGCACCATCGCGCTTGCTGGTAGCGAGGTGAAGGCGCCCAAGTACTACAAAGTGAAGGTTGGCCAGAAGTTGAGCACGCTCCTCAGCGGCACGATTAATGCTGAGGGTGCTCGCATCATCAGCGGCAACGTGATGACTGGTCTCAAGACCTCTGCCGAAGGTTTCCTTGGCGCTCATGCAACCGAAGTGAACGTCATTCCCGAAGGTGACCACGCCGACGAAATGTTAGGCTGGATCATGCCACGCTTCAACACCTTCTCGACCCATCGCAGCTACTTCAGCTGGCTCTTGGGTAAGAAGAAGGAATACGTCATCGATGCACGCGTCAAAGGCGGCGAACGTCACATGATCATGAGCGGTGAGTACGACAAAGTCTTCCCGATGGACATCTACGCAGGCTATCTCGTGAAGGCCATCATCGCAGGAGACATCGACCGTCAGGAAGCTCTGGGCATCTACGAGGTTGCTCCCGAGGACTTCGCCATCGCCGAGTTCGTGGACAGCTCTAAGCTCGAGTTGCAGCGCATCGTACGTGAAGGGTTGGACATCCTGAGAAAGGAAAACGCTTAATACAAATTCAAATTTTATAAATTCAAAATTCAAAATGATGCTACGCACTACAACTTGGCGAAAAGGATTTAATTTTGAAATTTGAATTTAATGATTTTGAATTTATAATTACATATTATAATTATATTATGAATCCAATAAAGAAACTATTCGATAACATACATCCCTACGTTGAGGAAGGTGGCAAGTTCCATGCTTTCCGCTCG
>JAFSSN010000044.1 GCA_017450985.1 Bacteroidaceae bacterium | reverse complement strand
TGGCAGAAGCGTTAGAAGAACTTAAAGAGGCGGCGTGATATGAGACAAATTGAAAATCAAATATTTAGACCACTCACAAAGGGTGGGAAACTTTAGTTATTTACTGATCGCAGCCGCCGGCCTCGTCATGGCCGCCTGCTCGCAGGAGGACGACTTCGTGGCACAGAACCAGACTGCCGCAGGGCAGAACGACGGCGCCGTGCAGTTCGACACCTACCTGAGTAACAACACGACCCGCGCAGGAAAGACGGGAACGATGACTACTACAACCCTTCAGCAGACAGGATTCGGTATCATGGCGGTAACACACAATTTAACTTCTGCTACTGTCACTGCAGGAACTGATTATGCACACGAACTAAACTTCATGTGGAACCAGTATGTGGGCTATGAGGCTTCGAACTGGGTTTACAGCCCTCTCAAGTATTGGCCTAATGAGACAGCTACAACAAACGGAACGCTGTCAAATGCAGACCAGCAAGCTGCTCAAGCTACAGATAAGGAAGGCGTAAGCTTCTTTGCATACGCTCCTTATGTAAACGCCACACCTTCTACTGGTGCGGTAACAGATACCCCTACGGATATGGGTATTACGAACCTGACATCGAACGCAGCTACAACAGGCGCAAAGGTTACTTACAAGGTTGCTGATGGTAGTGGCTCTGCCACTGATGCCACCAAGCAGCCTTCGAAGAGCGTTGACCTGCTTTGGGGCACTTCAAGCGGCTTCTCTTATCATCCTGTTAGTACCAATAGTGCTGAAATCATGCCAGCCGGACTGCCTGTCATTAATATGGAGAAACCGAACATTGACGAGAAAATCAAGTTCGACTTCAAGCATGCACTTGCTCGAATTGGCATGACGGTAGTTGGTGCATTTGACCAAGTTGCCGCCGGTGGCACAAAGGCTGCAGGCACCAAGGTAACCATCAAGGAGATTACCGTTACAGGTGCCGATTTCGGTATCAATGGTGTACTTAACCTGAATAACGGTACTGCAGGTTTAGCCAAATGGGAAAGTGTACAGAATGGAGCAGCAACTCCTGCAGATTTGAATGGAACAGTAACAAGTACCATTACAATTGACAATGGTGTACATAGCGAAATGAACTCGGCTTTGACATATAATGGCAAGGCAAACTTCCCGACCAATGCTGGTGTTTACTCTTCTGAACAGAATGTGATTAGTGCTGGTGCCAAGTACACGTCCGTGTCAGGCGTACCGCCATATTCTCCAACAGCTGTCTATTACTCAAATGAATCTGGAACTCTTGCTGTTGCAAACTATACCACTGATATGTTCGAGGCTGATGGCACAGGTTATAAAAAATTAACTGCTGCCGTGCCAGTATGGAAGGCAGTTACTAACTATTATAATGTGACTGTTGATATTGCTGCTGCAGCTTATACAGCTATAGGAACTGGTTCTGGTGAGTATACTGGAACTGGTGATGATATAGTTTATGAGGTTTCTGGTAATAATTATATTAATCCAGCTAAAGCTAGCGAAGTCCTTAAAACAGGAAATACAAAGTCATATGCAAAGATTAGCGTAGCTGCTGCAACTCCAGTTTACGCCTCTGGAACATATTACACCCGTACCGACGTTCCAGGTTACTTTATGGTTATCCCGTATAACAGGGCAAGTGCCTCGTCTGATGCAACTGTAACTGTGAAGATTACTTACTACGTAACCACTTATGATGCCAATTTGAAGTCTACAAGTACTGGTGATGACGATACGGTATCACAAATTGAGAATGTGATTTCACAAGATGTTGTGCTGAAGGACTTCAACAACGGCAAGAGCTACAACCTGAAGCTCATCCTCGGTCTGACCTCTGTGAAGGTTGAAGCTGAGGTCTCGAACTGGGAGGTTGGTACGGTTGAGAGCAACCTGCCGCAGAATCTTGAGTAAACGCTCACATATAGCGTAAAACGTATCAACTCTCAAATCACAAGGGGGAGCAGCCGCTACAATTGGGCTGCTCCCCTTTTTTGCAAAGTAATCTCCTTTTTATTTGGCAGGATAAAATAAAATCTTTAACTTTGCATGTTGAAAATGTAACGGTGATTTAATCGTATTGTTATGAGCCAAAAGGAGAAAGAAAAGAAAGTCAAAGAGTTTTGGGAGTATTACGAACAAACTCAAGGTACAATAACTATCACGGATCCTATTGTTCTGGATTGATGAGGTTATTGCTTGATACCAATATCTATGTCTTCATGGTCAGTGATCGAGAGTTGCTGACTGATGATGTTCGTACCATTCTTGAAGACCCGGAAAATCTGAAATACTTAAGTATTGTCAGCTTGCAAGAATTGATAACGGCCTTCCGGACAAAGAAACTTCTATCGAACATGTGGAAAACGGAAGCTGAAATGATTTCATTCGTATTGAACGATCCGTCTGTTGAGATTGACAACACGGACGTGAATGTTATCCGTACCTTGGCTGCCTTGCAAACAAATGAAGCACAAGAGCATAAAGACCCTTTTGATCACATCATTATTTCACAAGCGATTTGTCACAAGATGACACTTGTCAGTTCAGACACAAAATTTCCCTTCTACCGTAAACAGGGATTACGGCTTATTGAGAATGTCCGATAAGGATTAGTGGTGTATTACGATAAGCGAGGCAATTACACCAGTTATTCATTCTTGATTACTTTCACGGGAGCTACAACCTCAAGCTCATCCTCGGCCTCACCTCTGTGAAGGTTGATGCCGAAGTATCGAACTGGGAGGTCGGTACGGTTGAGAGCAACCTGCCGCAGAACCTTGAGTAAGCCTCGCTGGGTGACGATAGTCACGCAGAAAAGGGAACTGACACATGCATGCCGGATGGCGACACACAAGCCGATGTCGCCGTCCGGCTTTTCTTTGAGCAAACACCATGAAAGGCAGGCCGTTGGGTGCTGTCCAAGGCTGCTGTCTGTATTTTAATGCGATTTTTTATGTATTTTTACCTTTGTATTTGCATTTTTTCCTCCATTTTCTTGCTTGATATCATTATTTTTCTTAACTTTGCATGCCAATAACAAGAAATTAATTTGCTTCCAACATCGAATAATTATTACCAACATCCAAGAATGACACACTATGCAATGAATGTAGTGACTAAGACCAAGCTGTCTGGCTCACTTGTAAAGTCGAGGCTGCAGTCTGCAAGCAGGAAGTTTGCAAGTCCGTCGATAAGGCGGACGATAGACCCACGAGGCTCTATATTGCTCATGCATAAGCGTATAGAGCCAACGGCAAACGCCCGCAGAGAAATATCGAAGTTCCTGACACATTAAACATGGAAGCTCACTACAAAGACATTTACAGAAAATATCGCAAAGACGTCAAGCCGCTCATTGCAAAGATTGAGAGCGAGCGTGCCCGCATCCCCGACCATGTCGTTCCCGACACCGCTATGGTGTTCGAGTCGATTACCTTGTCCGAGACGCCGGGACTGGCCATAGAAGAGAGGGACAAGTACATCGAGAAAGCCCGATTTGCCATCCAACATTGTGAGTCGGGATGCTATCAGCAGTTGGTTGCTCTTCGTCTTGAGCGCATCCATACTTTTCTCAACCGTTCTAACCGTGCCACGCTGATGGGAATAGACCGTAGCACACCCTATAATGTGTTACAAAACGGACTGAAGAGGGCAAAGGAGATCTGTATGCATTGCGACACTTCGCAAGAAGCAAGTAACGAGCGTCAGGCTGCCGATCTTCCTTATTATAAAGAGGCGTATGAAGCGTTGGAACAACCTTATGATATCGTGCGCAAGTATGAACCAGATGTCAATATTGCCATAACAGCAACACCACGCAGGCTGACGAAAGGACGGGAGCGGAAGATTGCTGTTGGACAGGGCATCCTGTGGGGATTGACGGCTGAAGGAGTGATTGGCGTGATTCGATGGGTAATTAACAGGCTTTGAACATGAAAACGGAAGAAAGACCAGAGAATATCCTTGCTGACCTCTATTCGCAATACAGAGAATCGGTGCTGCCCATGTTGGAGAAGCTGGAAGACATTAGCGAAGACCGACAGCGTCCGCTGAACTGTCTGAACGAAATGCGTGCCTTGGGCGACCACATATCGCGTTGCTTTATGGACGATGTCGATGAGCAGGAAATGCTTGAAGAACTGCAAGGCGCACGGAGTCACATGAGGCGACTGACGCTTGACTGCTATAAAGAGCTGGAAATCTACTATTATGACGTGGCACAGAAGTTCTGCGAAATGCCACCAGAGGAGCAGGAACGCTATCTAACGGCAGAAGAGGGCTTCTGTACCACGTTCGTGACTCTTGACAACGGCCTTTTCTGGCAACCATTCTGCAGCCACAGGGAGAAAGCCATAGAAGAGGCACGATTGGCAAAAGAGGCGGAGACCAACTCGACGGACGAGGCCTACAAGCATTACGAGCTGATGGTCAACGAATATATAGACATGGAGCAATTAATTGACACGTATTATGAAAGGCTCTTGAACTGCCGAGAAGAGGAAAGCCGGCTCAGACACCGCAACCTCAAGGAACAGTCGGAAGCCTCACGATTCCTTAATGCTCAAGCATCGTTCGTTGCCTGTGTCGTATGTATGATTATATTGCAGATCATCTTTTATCTCTGCGGCTGTAAGAACTGAATGGATCGATTACTTGCAGAGCTTGAATTACTGACAACAACGGGCGACGGTCATAGCGACTGCCGCCCGTATTTTTGTCAGTAATGTTGAAACTGTAGTGTGAATCTGTTCCTAATTCAGTAATCGATCAACCTCCTTAATGTCTATTCCGAGGCTATCGGCGATGGCCGTTGTTGACATGTTAGAAAGACGGAGTGCATGTACAGACTTGCGCAGCAGATGATCTTTAAGGGCCAACTGCGTCTTCTGCTCGTCGAGCTGCGTCTTCTGCTCGTCGAGCTGCGTCTTCTGCTCGTCGAGCTGCGTCTTCTGCTCGTCAAGCTGTGTCTTCTGCTCGTCAAGCTGTGTCTTCTGCTCGTCAAGCTGTGTCTTCTGCTCGTCAAGCTGCGTCTTCTGCTCGTCAAGCTGTGTCTTCTGCTCGTCAAGCTGTGTCTTCTGCTCGTCAAGCTGTGTCTTCTGCTCGTCAAGCTGTGTCTTCTGCTCGTCAAGCTGCGTCTTCTGCTCGTCGAGTAGGACTTTCTGCTTTGCCAGTTCAAAGTCACGGTGCAGAATCTCGGTGTCGCGCTTCTCGATGGCAGAGATGAACTCGTCCTCAATGTTCATGTCCTGCCGCAACTTGGCATCGGTGGCAGCCTTGAGAAGCCTGTGCAAGATGACCTGCATGTCAGCATCATTGGCATACAGGCTATCATCTATGTTGAGTACCTTGCGGTTGTCCTCATCCTTATAAGTCTGATCAAAGACGCTTAGGATGCGCTCCAGACGGTTGTTCACCTGACCATGAAGCAGTGGAATCTGCACGATAACGCTGTCGTGGGTCAGACTCTCTACAAACGGGTCGGGCAGTCCCTTCGTCACCACCAGTCCGTCGTAGTTGTACGACTGGTGGCGCACGTAGAGAACTGGTTCCTCGATGTGGCCCACCCTGTGCCCAAGAAGATAGACCGCCACCATAGGCAGGGCCTGGCACCCATCATCGGACATGTTGCGAGGATTCTCGTACTGCACGCCGAGATATTGTCGGAAGCGCAGTGTCTCCGTCTCTAACCATGTCTTCTGCAACTCAATGAGTATCAGACGCTCCGTGCCGTCCTCCTGATGCACCCTCGCACCAAAGTCTATGCGAAGCATGGACACCGAGTCGCGCTTGTCACTGACATACTCATGGGGACGCATCTCCACCTGCACAATATCCATTTTCAGCAGGGCCGACAGAATGGTGCGGGCAATGCGCTCGTCCTCCATCAGGTATTTGAACACCACATCATAGATAGGGTTTGCAATTGTTATCATAGGACCTTTCGTATTATGTTCCGCTGCAAAAGTACGAAAAAAAGCCGAAAGCACAAAACTTTCGGACTTATTTTGCAGAAGTCTGATAGGCTAACGCTTGCCCCTCTTGCCCCCTCCACAACTTTTTTGTAAAAATTTCGGCTTAAACTTTTGGCCAATCAAAAATTGTTGCCTACCTTTGCACTATGAATGTAGAAAACAAGTATATACGCTTTGACTGGGCCGTGAAGCGCATGCTGCGCGACAAGGCCAACTTCGGTGTGCTTGAAGGACTCATTACGGTGCTACTGGGTGAGCCTGTACATATTGTCGAGATTCTTGAGAGCGAGGGCAACCAGGACACAGATGACGACAAGTTCAACCGTGTTGACATCAAGGCCCGCAACGACCGTGATGAGATCTTCATCGTTGAGGTGCAGCTTTCGCGGCACATCTATTACCTTCAGCGCATCCTCTACGGCGTTGCAAAGGCTGTCACGGAGCATATCCGCCTCGGACAGAAATACGACGAGGTGAAGAAGGTCTACAGCATCAGCATTGTCTACTTCGACCTGGGTCAGGGTGCCGACTACCTGTATCATGGCACCAACACCTTCGTTGGCGTTCACACTAATGACACGCTGCGTGTAAACATGAAGGAGGACGATGTCATCCGCATGAAGACCCCCGAAGAGGTTTTTCCCGAATATTACATCATCCGTGTCAACGAGTTCAACGATGTGGCAACTACTCCGCTCGAGGAGTGGCTCGACTACCTGAAGAATGGCCATATCAAGGATGACACCCGTGCGCCTGGGCTTGAAGAGGCTCGCACGAAGCTGCAGTATCTGACCATGAGCGATGCCGATCGGCATGCATACGACGCCCATCTCGACAACATGATGCTACAAACGACGTCCTTGACACAGCCCGCATTGAGGGCCGTGCGGAGGGCCGTGCGGAGGGCCGTGCGGAGGGCCGTGCGGCAGGACTTGAAGAGGGCAAGCTGGCCATTGCCCGGAAGATGAAGGAGAGGGGAATGGCAATCGATGTTATTGCCGAGATGACTGAGCTGAGTCCCGAAGAGGTAGGACGCTTATAGTGCATGTCCTTCTGTTGAAAGCATTCAGAATGAAAGAACGACAATATTTTTTACCTAAAATCATACAAGAATCTATGGACAACATCAAGGCTTTGATTTTCGGGGCAGTCGCTATGACATGCCTCTACTCTTGCGAGAAACCTGTCTTCGACGATAGCGAAGCAGAAAGTAAAACGACTACCACTACCCAGAAGGGGAAGGAAGAGACGACGGGCAACCTCATTATCCGCGTCAGCGGCAACAGCGTGATGCCCTACGAAGTAACCCGTGCCGTCGAGGACCTCACCAGCTACTGCACCCGCCTGAACTTCGTCATCTACAAGGATGGGGCGAAGGTGAAGGGACTGTCGCAGATGAAAGGCGACAGCGGCTACGGCGAAGTGTCCTTCAAACTGGCTCCCGACACCTACAAGCTGTTGGTGCTGGCACATAGCAGCTATGGTGGCAATCCCACGGTATCAGACCCTGAGAACATTCAGTTTACCAATGCACTAAGCTACTCCGATACCTTTTACTTCTACGGCGACGTGGTGGTGACGGCCGAGGCGCAGACGCACGACATCACGCTGACACGTGCCACGACAAAGGTCAGCTTCGTCATCAACGACCAGCTGCCCTCTGACCTCTATCGGTTCCGCTTCTACTATACGGGCGGCTCGGGCGTTCTGAACGCCGTGACAGGACGCGGCGGCAGCGTCAACTCGCGTCAGGAGAAAGTTTGGGATGTCACCGGCTACACAGCACCGCTCACACTGCCCATATATACTTTCCTGCAGCAGGAGACGGGTACGCTCAACATAACGGCGACGGCTCTTGATACCAACGAAAACACCATCAAGGAGCGCACCTTCGAAGTTCCTGTACAGCGCAACAAGGTGACCGTGGTTGAAGGCAATTTCTTCGACAGCCAGAACAGCTTTACCATCAAGGGCGAGACCGACTGGGAAGAACTGCAGACCATCACCTACTGAAAATGCCAACATCCGAAGACAAGAGACCCAGTAAACGAGTCATTTATCTGGCCTGATTAACCACAACGGGCGACAGTCGCAATGACCGTCGCCCGTTGTGGTTATGGTAGCAGTTGCTAAGCAACGCTAACAATGGGGGATGTATTACTCAAGGTTCTGCGGCAGGTTGCTCTCAACCGTACCGACCTCCCAGTTCGAGACTTCTGCGTCAACCTTCACTGAGGTCAGGCCAAGGATGAGCTTCAGGTTGTAAGCCTTGCCGTTGGTGAAGTCCTTCAGAGTAACGGTTTGTTTGAGGTTATTTTCAACCAAGGAGATTCCGTCCTTCAAGTTCGGGTCGATTGTGGCAACTTCATACTTAATTGCAACGGTAACATCTAAGTCATCTACCCACTTTGTCTCAGCAGACTGTGCAGGAATTAACATGAAATATCCCTTAGCATTCTTACGTGAATAATATGTACCTGCAGCATATCCAGGTTTAGCTTCCTTGAACTCAATTTCATTCTCTGCATAGTATTTGGTACCATTAGTCCAAGAACTTGTTACCTTTAAACCTTCAGCTGTATACCATGTCCCTGTCGTAATATTCGATCCATCATAAGTTGTACCAGTACCAGTAATAATCACTTGATAGTATGACTTACCATCTATCACTGTAGGAGTGGATGCCGCTGCAACATAACTTTTCGTAGCAGGATCATAATTGTAATAAGTAAGTCCGGTCTTGTATTGTGGTTCGGCTACAGTAGCTAGGTTTTTGTTAGAATAATAGGTTGTTCCATCCATTTCGAGCCAGTCTGCAACTTCTACAGTATTGTAACCTGAACCTGCCACAGTAATCACGTCTTGTTCCTTAGTCGTTACACCCTGAGTCTGTGTGAAACT
>JAFSSN010000043.1 GCA_017450985.1 Bacteroidaceae bacterium | reverse complement strand
CCATTACGGAGGTAAGCAAGGATGAGTTTAAGAAGTGGATAGACAGCAGCCACAGAAAAACAAAGCCTTTTGCCGAGTATAAGAGCGTGAAGCCAATCGGTGCGCAGAACGAAGGGACAGCAGAGCCTCAGCCAATTGGTGTTGGTTCATTTGGTAACATATACGACCAATTCATAGGGAAAGCCAAGGAAGCAATAGACTTCCTACAAAAGAAGAAGAGCGGAGAGGCCATTGGTGCATTGCATCACAAGGATATTGGTGACATTGATTTGGTTTGGGGTGAAGAAGGCACAGGCAAGAGCGATGGGTACGGCCTTGCGAAGCTGGTTAAGTATCATCCCGATGTTCTTGATAATCTTCAGGAAATTCTTGATGATATGCACGTCACGACGCGGAGCGAGAACCGTGTTAATTTAGAAAGCGATACACATCAAGCGGCTGTGCGTCTAACATGGGACAATCAAAAGAAAACATGGCTGTTGACCGCATTTGAAAAGAAAAACAGTGTCCCCGGCAATACGACGGACACTGACGAGACCTCAACAGGAGGCAAGCAGAATGACACTGCTACTCTGCAAAACACTGTTTCTGAGGGCAAAGGTACGGAGAAATCCGATACCATGCAAGAAAATAGCGAAAAAAGTTCATATTCCATCACTCCGAAGGACTATACCACGAAGAGCGGCAAGGTTCTGAACATGCATCTTGTGAAGTTCGGCAACGAGCTTGACAAAGAGACGCAGCGCAAGGCAAAAGCCCTTGCCAAGAAGTGGGCAGGATGGTGGAGCAACGAGGACGGAGGTTTCATGATGCGTGACGAAATGAGCGCAGAAACTTTTGCAAATACCGTTCTTGATGCAGAAGCCCTGGATGATGAGCAGCCATTATCCTTGCAAGACATGGCTTTAGCGACAGAGCAGGAAGAACCGACGCAGCACAAGCAGCCTGTAAGCGAATCTAATCCAGAAGAGCCGAAAAGACTTGTCAGCGACGAGCGCATGGAAGAACTGAAGGAGCGTCTGCGTAAGAAGATGCTGGGGCAACTTAATATGGGCGTTGACCCCGAAATCCTTGCTATCGGTGCAGAGCTTGCCGTCGGACACATAGAGCGTGGCCTGACAAAATTTGCCGACTATGCCAAGGCTATGATAGCCGACTTGGGCGATACCATCCGTCCCTACCTCAAATCGTTCTACAATGCTGTGCGTGACATGCCGGAAGCAGAGGAATACGTAGAGCAGATGGACAGCTACGATGATGTGAGGAAGTTTGATGTGCTTTCCATTAAGCCCGACGCTGACGCATCAGACACAGTGGCAGGCTTGTTTGAGAAAGCAGAGGAAATCGTCAAGGAGCAGGATGCAGAAGAGCAGGCAGCAGAAGCGAAGGAGAAACTTGCTGAACAGCGCAACGACGGCCGCAAGGTTCAGTCGGAAGGTGTTGCTTTGGATGGCACTCCGCTTCGTCCTATGACAGAAAAAGACCTCGACAACAGGGATGCCAAGTTTTACCATCAAGGTAAGAGGGTTTATATTTTTGCCGTGATGCGTAGCGGCGAACAAGTCAGCGCGACACAATTTAGCGAGCCTCATCTTGATAACATATACCTCACCAACGGGCAAAGTATTAAGCCCGAGGAACTGATGGTAGCCGACGAGACGAAGGAGCCGGTGAGCACCGAAGAAGTAGAAAAAATCCTCGACGATGCAAAAAAAGACAAGAAAACTTCAAAGAGAAAGAAAAAAGATGTAACTTTGCAGTCACCCAGCTTCATGGGAGATTTGTTTAACGGAAACACAGAAGACAATGGACATGAGAGAACTGATGATGCAGTACGCACCGAAGGATTGCCAGCCGACGGTACTGACAGCGGAGAACGCAGTTTACGAGCCAATGGCAAAGAAGCTGGGCAAGAAAGTGGACGAACTGACAGAAGAGGAGCGCAAGGAGGCGTGGAGCCAGTACAACAACGCCTGCATGACGGATTACGACCTTCTGACCAGCTAAACAACACAGCTCCGGCACAAAAGCGTCGGACACAGCAGCCGTTAGAACGGCCAGCCAACCCCAAGAACTTACGGAATAACCATGCAGAGCGCGGCAAGAACTACGCTCCTAAAGGTGTTGATGCTCGTATAGAGGCAAACATCAAGGCCATTGAGCTGATGAAACAGCTCATGGAGAGTGGCGAACAGGCTACACCCGAACAGATGGCAGTATTGCGTCAGTTCAGCGGATGGGGAGGTTTAGGCAAGGCATTTGAGAACTTCACGGCCTACACGAACGGTAAGCCGACACCTCAGTACCTCCGTGAGCTGTTAGGCGAAGAAGCCTACCAGCAAGCCAACATGAGCCGTAATAGTGCCTACTATACCCCTGCAAACGTGATTGATGCCATGTGGGACGTTGCAAAGGCAATGGGATTCCAAGGCGGCAATGTTCTTGAAGGCAGTGCTGGTATTGGTGACATCATAGGTCACATGCCAACCGACATGAGCGAGCGTAGCAATATCCATGCCGTAGAGATAGACCAGACAACAGGCAATATCCTTTCCCTGCTCTATCCCGACGCAAAGGTAGATGTACAGGGCTTTGAGGCTACCCAGGTAGAAAATGGTAGCATTGACTTGGCTATTACCAATGTTCCTTTCGTTACAGGCTTGCGCGTGAACGATACGACAGGCGACAAAGACCTGAGCAAGAAGTTCCACGATATTCACGACTTCTGCATTGCCAAGAATGTGCGCAAGCTGAGAGAAGGAGGTATTGGCATCTTCATCACCAGCAGCGGTACGCTTGACAACAGTGCAAAGCTTCGCGAGTGGATTATTCAGGAAGGCGGTGCCGACGTTGTAGGTGCATTCCGTATGCACAATGAAACCTTTGGCGGCACTGGAGCCACTTCTGATATTATTGTTGTCCGTAAGCGCGTAAACGGCATGAAGTCCACACACGCCATTGATGTGCTCTCCACTACGGGAGAACGCACGGCAGACTATGACACAGGCGAAACAAAGCGCGTGAAGGGTCAGGAAATCCCCATCATTAAGCATTTGTCAATGGACTACAACAGTTACTTTGTTGAGCATCCTGAAATGATGGCTGGAGAAATGCACTTCGGCTTTGAGAAGGGCGAGACATTCAGACCGACAAGCAAGGCACTCTATCCGTCGAAAGACAAGAATCAGGACGAAATGCTGAAAGCATGGGCAGAAAGCTTTGCTGAAAAGGAATGGGAATCCTATTCCGTCCCGAATGGGGCATTGCCCGACGGAGCAGTAGATGTTTATGAAGACCTTGGCGAAGGTGTCAAGGAGGGAAGCATCGTTGTAAGCAATGGCCAGCTTTGTATTGCTCAGCGCGGAATGGCTGTACCCTTGGCTGTCAATGCCAACAAGGTAAAAGGAAAGACAAAGGTAGAATGCTTTGAGGCATATCATGGCATCAAGGAAGCCCTTTCCGACCTGCTGCAGTACCAAACGGAGAACGATGACGATGCAGGCTTGAAGCCATTGTTGCGGGCTTTGAACAAAACCTACGATGATTTTGTCAAGACATACGGACATCTTCACAAGAATACCTCCATTTCTTTCCTGAAGAATGACGTTGATTTTGCTAACATTCTTGCACTGGAGAAGTTCAGCGAAAGAGCCGACGTAAGCGGCAAGCGGATACAGGAGTTTGGCAAGACCGACATCTTTAGTCAGCGTGTTGTCGATAAGGAGAAAGCCCCCGAACCAAAGGACGTAAAGGACGGCATTATTGCAAGCATCTATGTACATGGAAGGATTGATTTGCCTTGGATTGTGGATAAGCTTAATGCAGTTAATGGGCAGCACACAGAAGAATCCGTGAAGGCCGAGATTATTGCGTCCGGGCGTGGCTTTGAGAATCCTGCCACAAGGCAGATGGAAGTGAGCTATGAATATCTGAGCGGAAACGTCAGGGAAAAGCTTGCACAGGCACAGGCCAACAATAGCGACGGCCAGTATGATGCCAACATCAAGGCGTTAGAGGCTGTTATCCCCATGAACATTCCTGCACACCTGATAGACTTTAGCATCGGTTCGTCATGGATAGACCCGAAACTGTATGAAGAGTATGTGAAGGAAAAGACCGATATCGACGTTAAATTCACGACTGCTGGCGGTACATGGTTTATGAAAACACCCTTCTATGTAGCCGAACAGAAGAACCGTGCAATGGGCGTAGTCAGTGAAATGCTTCACAAAACCATCATGGGAACACAGCTCATTGAAGCTGCCATGCAGAACAAGACTATCACCGTCAGCGAGACACACAAGAAATGGGACGGCTCCACCGAGACAATAACGGATAAAGAGGCCACCCAAGCCTGTTCCAACAAGATAGACGAGATACGTCAGGACTTCAAGGATTGGGCAAGGGCAAAGATGCAAAGCGACCCAACCATGAGTGAGCACATAGAGCGCATCTATAATGAGATGTTCAACAACTATGTTCCGAAGGAGATACCTGACGAGTTTGTTCCGACTCACTTTGGTGGAGCAGCCACAATGGTTGACGGAAAAGAGTTCGCACTTCGTCCGCATCAAGCCAAAGCAGCCATAAGAGGAACAACACAACCCCTGTTGCTTGCCCATGAAGTCGGTAGCGGCAAGACCTACACGCTTATCACTACCGCAATGGAAATGCGCCGTCTTGGTATAGCAAGAAAGCCAATGGCAGTAGTGCAGAATGCAACAGTAGGCCAGTTTGTTGAGAGCGCAAAGGAACTATATCCTAACGCCAAGGTGCTGACGCTGGATGATAAAGACCATACAGGAGAAGGCAGACGTAATTTCTATGCTAAAATCAAGTACAACGATTGGGATATGATTGTTGTTCCTCAGTCTGTCTTTGAGCGTATTCCTGACAGTGAAGAGCGTCAAATGAAGTTCGTTCAGGACAAGATAGAGGAAAAGCTTCTCGTTCTGGAGCAGATGAAGGACTCAGACCCCCAAGGACAAAGCATGATAGTACGTCAGGCCGAAAAGGAGATTGAAAGCCTTAAAGACGAACTGGCAGGACTGACCGACACCATCAGCACCAAGCGCAAGGAGCGCGACGAAAAGAAGCGTGCCGTCACCATGCAGAACGCCGAGGTGAAGGCTTTGGAAATGCTCGACCGACAGACGGACGATGTGGAGAACTTCGACGATATGGGCATTGATGCCATCTTGGTTGATGAGGCTCACGAATACAAACACCTTGGTTTTGCCACTGCCATGCAGAGAGGCGTTAAAGGCGTTGACCCATCGTATAGCAAGAAGGCACAAGGTGTCTATCTAAAGACGCAAGCCGTATTGGAGAAGAACAATGGCCGTAACGTCATATTCGCCACTGGAACCCCAATCAGCAATACAGCCGCAGAGATATGGACGTTCATGCGCTACCTGATGCCATCCGACACTATGAAGGAATACGGCATCTTCTACTTTGACGATTTTGTGCGCAACTTCGGCAACCTTACACAGATGCTGGAGTTTACCACCAGTGGCAAGTTCAAGGAGAACAACCGCTTTGCAGGTTACATCAACCTTCCTGAGCTTGTGCGTATATGGGCAGGTGTGGCCGACACTGTGCTAAACAAGGATATTGAGGCACAGCGTATCGCAGAAGGAAAGGAAAGCAAGATTCCAGATATGGAAGATGGAAAGGCAACTGACATCTACCTACCGCAGACACGCGCCCTTCGTAGCATTATGAAGTTCGTGAAGAAGAAGCTTGACGAATACGACAAGATGAGCGGCAAGGAGAAGAAGGAGAATAGCCATATTCCCCTGACGATGTACGGTATTGCCAAGGCCGCAGCCGTGGATGCACGATTGGTAATGAGCGATGCAACCGATGAGCCACAGAGCAAGACCAATGAAGCCGTAAGGCAGATATTGAAGAGCCTTAGCGAAACCGATTCCTACAAGGGTACGGTGGCAGTCTTTGCCGACAACTATCAAAATAAGAAGAGCGGTTTCAATCTCTACGAGGACATCCGCGAGAAGCTGATTGCGCAAGGAGTGCCAGCCGAGCAGATAGTAGTGATGAAGAGCGGAATGAGCGTTAAGAAGAAGCTTGAAATCTTCGACAAGGTAAATCGTGGCGATGTTCGTGTTATCATGGGCAGCACCTTTACGCTCGGTACTGGCGTGAACATTCAGGAACGCCTGCATACCCTGATACATCTTGACGCACCAAACAGGCCGATGGACTATACACAGCGTAATGGCCGCATCCTGAGACAAGGGAATCTCCATAAGGACATGAACAAGCCAGTCCGTGTGCTCCGCTTCGGTGTAGAGGATTCCTTGGACGTAACCGCATACCAGCGTCTAAAGACCAAAGGAGCCATTGCCGACAGCATCATGAACGGCAAACAGATGATGGCTAACACGATGGAGAACCGAGCACTTGAAGAGGAAGAAGATGTATTCGGCGATACCGTTGCGCAGTTGTCCGGCTCTGAGTATGCCATGCTGAAGAATCAGGCCGAAAAGGACGTGCGCAAGTACGAGGCTAAGAAGAAACAGTACGAGGCAGACCAGACGTATTGCCATAACGAGATACCAAGGTTAGAGTGCGAAATAAAGATGTGGAAGGAATGGCTTGAAAAGAACCGCACCAACCTTGCAACAACAGAGTCGTTGCCTGCCGAGAAAACCATTACCGTAGGCAAACAGACTTTCGCTTCTGTTGACGCAATGGCAGAGTTCATCAAGGAGTACAACAAGTCCATAAAAGAGGTGGAGAGCAATTTGAGAGACAATCCATCCCTTCACTCTGAGACGCGCCGATTGACTGTGAATGTCGGAGGTATAGACTTTGTATTTACCACCGAGCAAAGCATAGAAACGAAGCAAGACCAAGGTACGCTGTTCAGTGCCGTGCGCCGCAAAATGACGTACTCCTGTGAAGCATTTGGCCTGAAAGACGTGCCTGTTCACCAGTCATTGCTACGCGAAGGACTTGAAGACATCATGAAGAATGTTGTCAGCGGAAAGGACTTCCAAGAATTTATAGAACGTGGTGAGCGGAACTTAGACAGGTGCGAAAAGTCACTTGCACAGATTCGTGAGCGTTTTGGCAAGCCCTTCGAGTATTCTAAAGAGCTTGCAACAGCCCATGAACGTCTTGATGAGTATGCCGAACTGATGAAGAAGGAACTGGAAGAGAAGGAAAAGAAGTATGCCGAAATGGATGCTGACGTAGATGAGGCCACCAACATAACAGAGGCAGAGGAAGCAGAAGAAGAGGACAACGATGATGAGGATGGCAAGCTCTACCGTATGCGCGAAGAAGAGCCTCCTGTACGCAAAGGGACAGGCAACAAAGTCTTTGTGTTGAAGGACGGCAAACTCTATCCTCCTATGGTAGCCAACCCCAACGGAGAAGATACGCCCGTAGGCGTATGGCTCGATGCAGATGCTGCACCCATAGTTGCCACATCAAAGACTGGCCGCAAGAAAGTGAAAGCCGGAGGCAAGGGAACGCAGGGAGGCAGTGGAACCCTCGCTAACCGTCCTGGCTGGCATCTTGGTGTCATTCCCTACGCCTTGCAGTTCAACAGAGGCGAGAAGGTGGATAACCCTCTTGGCATTACCAATCAGAAAGGCGAGATAATCAAGGTAGGAAAGTATTTCCCCGGTAACTTTGTTTGGGCTGAGGTCGAATATGCCAATGATGTGAACTATCAGGAAGAGGCTATGAGCTACGGCATTAACGAGTCGGGGAACTACCAAGATTCGCTTGCCGGACTGCCCCATATACCCGTTAATGGCTCATACAGATACCGCACCAACCCCAACCCTGCAACAGACCCTTGGATTATCACTGGAGCCATGAAGGTAAGGCGCATTCTGAAGCCAAGTGAAGTTGACGAACTTGTGAAGGCCGCAGGTCGTGAGCCTCAACAGAGAGAGGCAGGAGCGGTGACCGACGAACAAGTAGAGGCACTGAACAAGGAAATAAAAGTGCAGGAGATTAAGAGGCGTTTCGATGAGTTGAACGAGAAGTATAATGGGAAGCCAGTGCAGTTTATCAGGCTTGACAATGTAGGCGACGAGGATTTCTTTAGAGCGATTGGGGCAACGGAAGAGGATATTGCAGAAATGTCGGTAGAAGAAATGCACGAACAGGCCGAGAAATTAAAAAAACTGTTCAAATCAAGACATTCCATTGGCGGGTATAGCAGGCTTAACAGAAAAATCACTATCTTTGCAGACAGAATTGAGCCTAATCAAGCAGAAGAAGTATTCTTCCATGAGAATATACATGGCATTCTACATGATTGGTACGAAGAAGAGCCAAGAGGCATTGCTGAACACTTCTTCGATGCAGCACCAAAAGACGGAGGCTTTAAGGATTGGACGTTCATAGAGAAAGGATATGAAGGGAAAGAGTTAAAACAGAAAAAAGAAGAGTTCTTTGTCTATTGGTTGAGCAAGGCGATGGTAGAAGGTCGCACGCAAGAGATACTTGACATGCTTGATTGGGAGGACAGTGAACGTATTGAGAACATATTAAAGAGTATAGGATATGAAAGAGGAAGAGAAGAGGCAGAAAGAAGAAAAGGCGAAGAAGACTCAGAAGATAGTGAAGAAACTCATGGAAAATTTTTACCCTCATTATCTGGAGGAAGACGAAACGGACAAAGCACTATAGGTTATGACAGACGAACAGAAGAAGCCGCAAGAAAGTCCAAAGCCGAAGAGAACACTTTGGCAGATTTGGGAGGAGTTCAGGAAGAACAGCTTCGTGGCGGAGGACGAGGAGAAGAGCCGCAGGGCGAATCCCGAACATTAGAGCGCGATGGAGCGCAGCAGCTATCCTACGACGAGAGCCTTGCCGCAAGTAAGGCAGCTGGCTACACGAAGAGGCAGCATGATACCTGGTGGAATCGCAGGCAACGCGAGAAGCGGAACACCGCTGAGGACATGGCCGCAAAGATGCACCTCGGCGACAGGGTAACAATAGTGGATAGTGCCGACGAGCTTGACGGCATAAGCTTTGAGAACCTGACCGACGAGGATAGGCAGTCGAAGGGATGGTTTGACCCGAAGACAGGGAAGATAGTCATTATTCTTGGCAACCATGCCAGTCCGCATGATGTGCTGCAGACGATGCTGCATGAGGGTGTGAACCACTACGGCCTTCGTGAATTGTTTGGCAAGAACTTCCTGCAGTTCCTTGATAATGTCTATGAGCACGCAACGCCCGAGATACGCAGGAAGATAGCCGAGCTATCCGCGAAGTATGGCTTTAATATCCGTACAGCGACGGAGGAGTATCTTGGTAAGCTTGCGGAGGAGACCGACTTTGAGAATGCCGACAAGCAAGGTTGGTGGCATGAGATAAAGATGCTATTCTTCGACATGCTGCATAGCATAGGCCTCTCCAGCTACGGCGGCGCTGAAATAAGCGACAACGAGCTTCGCTATATCTTATGGCGCAGTTATGAGAACCTTGCCGAGCCAGGACATTATCGCAATCCCTTCCGTGTTGCGGAAGATGTTGTGATGCAGGACAGGCTTGATGTGGGCAATTATGAGAAGTCTCGCTACAACATATTCAGCATAGGCCGTTTGGACATGAGCAGACAGGCTGAAGAAGACATGGTGGCAGAGAGAGGCGGTAAGGTTCTTTTCAGGGATGGTGATATTGACGGAACAAAGGAAGCCTATAACGAGGCTGTGAGCACTGGAAAGAAGGGAACGCTCCGTATGACAAGCTTTAATTTCCGTGAGGCGTTCCAAGACTCTATGCTTGCATTGAAGAAGCTGCAAGAGATTGTGGAGAAGAAATTCGGGGTGAAACTTGCGAGCTTTGAGGATGCGTACAAGTACGAGAACACGCTCAGCAGTCTCAACATGCGTCAACAGGAGAAGTTCTATAAGGATTACTATACGCCAATGATGAAGATTGCGGATAAGATTGTTGCGAAGGAAGGCGCAAGCGTAAAGGAACTTAACGAGTATCTGATATGCAAGCATGGATTGGAGCGCAACAGAGTGTTTGCGGAACGCGACTTTGAGAAATACAAGAAGGAGCATCCCGATGGAGAAAAGACACTTGACGATTTCCGCAAACGTGATTACTCTGGTCTGACAGAGATAACAAGCAAGGAAGGCATCGAGGAGATAGAGGCTGAGGCTGAACGCATCGTACAGGAGTTTGAGGCGAAGCACGGCGAATCGTGCGCCAAGCTGTGGGAAGCCATCAACACTGCCACGAAAGAGACACTGGCGCATGGCTTCAAATGCGGTATGATGAGCAAGGCTACCTACGAGAAGGTGCGCGATATGTTCAAGTATTATGTTCCTTTGCGCGGATGGGATGCTGATACGGCAGAAGATGTGTATGATTATGTGAGGGGAGATTATGGCGGTGCATTCAATGCAACGCTGAAAGCTGCAAAAGGCCGAACAACCACCAGCGACGATGTGTTGGCAACAATTGGCAATATGGGTTACAGTTCCATACTGCAAGGAAACAGGAATAATATGAAGATACGCCTGTTTAATATGGCAAGTCGCTATCCAACGGACGTGTGCAGTGTCCGTGATATGTGGCTTGTGGAGAATGCATGGGGCGAATGGGTATCTAATTTCCCGGCAATCCCTGAAGATGCTACACCCGAACAGGTTGCTGACATACTTGAAACGCACGAGGTAGAGATGAGTGCGTTGGAAGAGCAAGGGAAAGCCAAAAGGCAGCGTAACGCCTTGGACATCGGTTTCCATATAGACAAGAAGAACATTCCCGAACATGCAGTAGTG
The DNA here is from genome assembly GCA_017450985.1 of Bacteroidaceae bacterium. Taxonomy (GTDB): domain Bacteria; phylum Bacteroidota; class Bacteroidia; order Bacteroidales; family Bacteroidaceae; genus Minthosoma. Next base: position 21,584 of record JAFSSN010000043.1, on the reverse strand, counting down.
GCTTATATAGGTGGAAAGCCAAACATCGTCTATATCAACGGCAACCCAAGAGCGGCACAAGCCGTAAATGGCAAAACCGGAAATGCATTGCCCGGCAACAATCCACTTGCAAGGTTGGTGGACTTCATCTTCAAGGATACAAAGCGTTACTATAGTTCAATGCTTACAACGTACAAGCCAACATTTGCCGTGTCAAACTTTGTGCGTGACCTTGGTCACAGCATTGCAATGACATACGTTGACAAGGGATTGATTGACATGGCAAAGTACATTGCCAATCTCCCTGTAAGCATGGCATACGTCATCAAGGGTCAATCTGGCTTCAAAGCTGGCGACAGCAAGATGAGCACATATTTCAGGGAGTTCCTTGACAATGGCGGCATGACAGGCTACGCGCACTTGGAGGACGTGGAGCAGTGGAAGGCGAAGAACAAGCGAAGGTGGGCAAGTCTGAATGCCTTGCAGAAGGCAGGATATGCTCCTGTGAAGGCCATAGGTGGATTGATGGCTGCGATTAGCTGGCTCAGCGAGACGCTGGAGTTGATACCGAGGTTTAACACCTACGTTGCTGAGCGCAGGGATGGCAAGGACATCCTAACAAGTGTAAAAGCGGCGAAGGACATAACGGTTAACTTCAACAAGAAGGGTTCAGAGGTAACGCCTGGAGTGTGGGGGGCTGTAGCCAACACACTACGTTATGAAAAAATGTTCTTCAATCCAATAGTGCAGTCGCTGGAACAGTTCTACAGATTGGGAAAGAAGCACCCCGTGCGTATGGCTGTTGCGACTCTGCATCTTCCTATTCTCGGTGCAATCATGCCATACGTCAATATGATGCTTGTGGAGGCATTTGCAGGAGGCGACGGCGACGATGATAAGGACAAGTATGACTACTGGCTTCAGAACGAGTACACCAGACGGAACAATATTCTTATATTCACAGGTAATGGCTACATCAAGATGCCTATAGCGCAAGGGTTCCGTGAGTTCTACGGCATGGGCGAAGCCATTGCGACACGCCACTTTGGTAAGTGTGATGACTTTGAATTGGCATATTCACTTGTGGAGCAGATACGCACGATGTTCTCATTAGAGGGTCAAACGAACTACAAGCAATGGAGTCTGCTGCGTTTTATCATGCCTGAGCAATACGGAACTTTAGCGGACATTGCCAACAATGAGAACTTCATGGGTGGCACGCTGTGGTATGAAAATATGTACAAGGAGCATTTGCCCGAATACAAGAAAGCAAAGCCAAGCACATGGTCGCCGCTGGTTTCTATTTCAAAGCAAATGAATGAGTGGCTTGGCTATGATGATGATGTCGCAGGCGACATGAGCGGCAGATGGATGAACCCAGCGGCATGGCAGCATGTGATACAGAACTATGGTGGCGGTGTGGCAGAAATGGTCGGTGACATTGCTTCGATGGTAATAGACAAAGGTGATGATAAGGAGACCGACAGCAGCCAGTGGCCAATAGCAAAGCGTTTCTACACAAAGGCTACAGAAGAGCGTGAAAATTGGGTGCATTATGGCATGTACAAGGACTTCGAGGACGATTATGAGTTTGCGAAGGAAAAGGTTTCTGCATTGAACAAGAAGGACATTACCGACGAGGAATGGGACAGACAATTTGCAGATTTTGCAAAGAGACATCCGAAAGCCGCCGCAATATATTCGGCATGGGACGATGGAGAGCTTGTGAAGGATATTAAAAAGGCAGAGTTCGGAAGCGAAAAGTTCTGGGAATTGATAAATGAGGCTGTAGATGCTGCGGAAAAGGCAGTGTATAAGCCGTGGAATCAACAGGAGAGACAACAGTAGAGTAATTTACGAATTAACCGATTTACAATTTACGATTTTAATATGGCAGAGAGATTATTGTCGATGAGACGTGTTCGTCCACTGAGAGACGAAGACAGTGCGGACAGCTTGGTGCGGAGTCGTGCGATAAACAGCGACAGCAGGACGCGAGGCCAGCAGGTCTTGATGGAGGCGCAGCTGCACAACTTTGGCATGTATCGTTACAGGCGTGACCGTTTGCGCAGCAAGCGTTACACCTTTGGCGACCAATGGGGTGACATCATCTGTGTAGATGGTGAGAAAATGACCGAAGAGGAATACATCAAGCGCCAGGGCAACATTCCCTTGAAGACAAACCTGATACGAAGGCTTGTCCGCAACGTTGTAGGTGTGTATCGCAGTGACGACACAGAGCCGGTATGTATAGCCCGTGACAGGGAAGAGCAGCAGCAGGCCGAGACGATGAGCGTTGCCTTGCAGTACAACATGCAGCTTAACCACATGAGGGAGATGTACGCGAGGACATTGGAGGAATACCTTATCGGTGGCTTGGTTGCCCACAAGAAGCGTTTCTGTTGGCGCAATGGCAAGATGGACAACTGGACGGACTATGTTCAGCCAGATAACATCATCCTTGACAACAATATGCGTGACCTTCGCGGTTGGGACTGTACCTTTATCGGTGAGATACACGACGTAAGTTATGGCGAGATGTGCGAGCAGCTTGCCAAGAGCCCTTCCGACTATGTACGTCTTGCAGAAATCTACAAAGCAGCTCGTAACCAAAACGGCCTTGTGACGTACTGGAATGAGTTTGGCTATAGAAGAGACCATGTTGACACAGACTTCTTGATGCCGAAGGACGAAAGCCGTTGCCGCATCATAGAGGTATGGCGGAAGGAGAGCAAGCCGAGGTACAGATGTCGTGACTACAACAGCGGCGAACTGTATAAGATAGACATGGAGGACTATGACGTGATGGTAGCAGCAGAGAATGCGAGCCGCCTGCAGCGTGGCACAGAAGCCGGTATGGAAGCAGAGGACATTCCCCTCATCAAGGCAGAGTGGTTTATAGATTCCTATTGGTATTACTATATCCTTTCTCCGTTTGGTGACATCATAGACGAAGGCGAGTCACCTTTCGCCCATGGCAGTCACCCCTACGTGTTCAAGGCATATCCATTCCTTGATGGCGAGATACACAGTTTCGTTTCGGACGTATTAGACCAGCAGCGTTACACGAACCGTTTGATTGTGATGCAGGACTTCATCATCAGAGCAAGCGCGAAGGGTGCTTTGCTTGTTCCCGAAGACTGCCTAAAGGGTCAGAGTCCCGAGGATTTTGCAGACTCATGGGCGAAGTTCAATGGTGTTATTGTCTATACGCCGAGCAAGAGCGGTGTCGTTCCTCAGCAGGTAAGCGCCAACTCTACGAACATTGGATTGCACGAAATGCTCAGCTTGCAGTTGAAGTTCTTCGAGGACATCAGCGGTGTTAATGCAGCATTACAGGGCAAAGCCAGCTTCTCGGGCGAGAGTGGCAGTCATGCCGTGCTGATGGCACAGAACGCAAGCGTAAGCCTCATCGACATCTTGCAGTCGTTCCAAGATTTCACGCTTGACGCGGCATACAAGGACATCAAGAACATACAGCAGTTCTATGACCATAAGAAGACGTTGAGCATCGTAGGTGGCAAGGCAGTAGTGTATGACCCACAGAAGATACGCAACATAGAGGTAGACATCAGCATCCAGCAGAGCAAGGCCAGTCCCGTGTATAGGAATACGGTCAACGACTTCCTTATTAAGCTATTCGAGATGCAAGCCATCAGCCTTGAGCAGATGCTACAGATAGGTAAGTTTGATTTTGGCGACGAGCTTTTGCAGAACATACAGAGTCAGAAGCTGCAGCTGGAGAAGGGGCAAATGCCAGAAGGACTTTCTCCGGAGCTTGCAGAGAGAGCTCATCAGGGAGCGAACCAGCAGGCAGTGGAGCAGCTGTATGGAGCGATGCGCGGTGCGGCGTGATATGTTTGCGTTGGAAACGCAACAGACAAGACATGAGTTTCATAAGAGAGAGGGGCAGTCAATGTGACTACCCCTCCCCTTTTGTTACTTCTTAGCTTTCCTGGCAAGTTTCTGTTGGCGTTTGATATATTTTTTTTGCTCTCTGTCAAGCTTGCACCAACGTAGGTATCGTTCAAGGCTGTCCGCTAACTTCTCCTTGCTACATGCACCTGAACCGTTGGCGTATGGCGTATGGTAGAGACAATCACGTTCAAGCGTCAATATGTCAACGTTGCTCGGCAAGCGTCCTTCCTTCTTCATCTGTCGGAAGATGCGCCTATTCATAACGACAAGCTGTCCGTCAGTTTGTAAAAGTATGTACTGGCGTTCTCCAGTCTTCTCGAATTTGTTGTCAGCCATCTTAATGGCATTGTGGAATCGATTTGCATCAAAAAACCGTCTGATTTTGTTGAACATAGTTGTAAAATTAAAAAGTTAATAATTAAATTGTAGCTGCCGAAACAGCCTTCTTTTTCATTATCTTATTTATTGATTCGTTCTTCTTCACGATACGTGGTATATCCATTTCGTGGAAGCAGATTTGCATGCCGATTGCTCGCGTCATGAGTCTATCATCGTGGTATCCTTCATTTGCCTCGAATCCTCCCTTGTCCGTTTCGACGTATGTGAGGTATTCGTCCAGGCACTCTTCTTCACGCTCGATGTAGAGATGTTCGCGCACGACGGTTTTCAGGTTGTGTATGATGAGAGGCTTTGTGAGCGTGTTAGTGTGGAACCCGTATTTTTTCGGCAGTCCCTGCTTCACATCTTCTGCACTCTGCTTACGTGCATAGAGCTGACTTCCGTACACGTCTCTCACAAGCGTAAGGATGTATTCTGCTTCACCCTTAGTATTATTTGTTTCAAGCGTGTTGCTCTCAATGACAAGCAGCGCGTTATTGTAGTATGCCGCCACCTGTGCAGCTTTCCATGCCAGTTTGTCCATGTCGATATGTCCATGCCATTCTGCGGCGACTGTAGGCTGTTCTCCGTCCATCATATATAGTCGGTCAATGACAAGAATATCCGCGAAGTCAGCTTTTTCGGTGTGTCCCTTCCCGACATCGACAATGACAAGGTATCTGTCGAGCACTTCCTCCTCCTCATCCCTCTCCACATCTTGCCACATAAACAATCGTCCGTTCTCTTCCTTTTGGAACCGCAGGTTTTCGATAGCCTGTTCACCCTCGTCAGCACGTCCGTATATTTCTCCCTTCCATTTTGGAGGCCGACATGCAGCCCTGAACTGCTCGACATCCTCTGCAGAGAAGACACGTCGCCCCGAGAAGGTGAATGCCTCGATGTCGTTAGATGGGTATTCAGAAGCCATGTCGGCATGCGAAGTGTACTTAGAGCGCTCCTGAATGTACCAGTTGATAGCTTCGAGTGTAGCTCCCTGCTGCCAGAGCCACCACAGATACGTACCAGGTTCCTCTCGGTCCGAGTTGGCCGCTTCATTGTTTCGGTTGTTGTAGAGCCATGATGCGAAGTCATGTTTCGATACAATCGAAACAAACGGAACGGCGTATTGCTCAATCTCATACCATGCGACAAACATGGCATCGAACTGGCTTTTTCCGTTCTTCGCTGCGAGGTATTCACGATGGAAGAAGTTGCCAGTACCGTTGGCGGTGGATTCGTACACAATCATGGTGTACGGCTTCAGGAGAATACCCGAACAAGCAGAGCGAATGATGTCCTCCGGCGTTTTTCCTTCCGTCTTTTTCCATAGTCCGACCTCCGTGCAATGAACGAGATTGTAGTCACCACCACGGGCTGAATCAGGTTTTTCAGCAGTTCCAATCATTATCTTGCAGTTGCGTTGCGGTATGCGGTGAATGTTACCGCTATTACCAACGCCGACCATCTTAGGCTCCTTCTCGTTGTATTCTTCACCGAGTTTATAGAGCATGCTGATGGGGTACTCCTTAATCATTCGGTCGAACATGTCCTTCACCACGTTGGAAGCATCCTTGACGTGTCCGACGATGAGGCTGTTGAGTCCGACCTTATGAATGAGCTGTAGCCATGCCATGTAAATCTGTATGGCCGTAGAGCCGCCCCACTGACGCGCTTTAAGAAGTATGAGGCGTATCGGTTTCCCGGCAAGCCTCTTTTTTTCCAAGCGTGCGATTAACTTGCGCTGTGGACGGTTGAGCCGGAAGAGTATATCTTCTCCCCCACCCTTTTTCTTGATGAACACATAGAGCGCCGCCCAAAATGCAAAGTCGTGTCGGCATCGAATGCGAACATATTGCTCAATGATTTTCTGCCTTTCCTCGTTGGTATATTCAGCCTTTTCGTCTGTAAGCTCATGGAAGAACGCTTCCACTGAGCCAGCCTCAACAAGCTGTCTGACAAGCAGCACCTGCATCATCCGTGCCGGTATATACTGTACCGGTATGGGAAAATCGGAAATCCCGATTTTTCTCCTCTCTCCGATAGAGCCTTCACCAGTTATGGGATTGAACATGGCGCGAATTGCTTCGTTTCGTAGCTCGTTCTCAGCTAATATATTGTTGATGGCCCCAGAAAGCGATGCGCTGCGAACGGCATCATCCCCTAACAGAACAGATGTCGCAGTTTCTTTCTTCGTTCTTCGTAACATTTCTTTTTGACATTTAAGATATATATTCTTGCCGATACAGCAGTAAGGTAGAACTTAGGTGCAGGTTGTTTGACTACGAGCGTCGCCAGTTCGAACGGTGTCATATTAGGATTCCTTTTTTTTATCCGCATGGCACGCTTGAAGATTTCCTGGAACATCTCTCGTTTAGTCTTCCTCATCTTCTGCAGCCTGTTGCCGTTCATCATGGCAGCAATAACTACAGCAGCCCTTTCTTCACTCACCCAGAATCTTTTAGCCGGCCTCATAACAATCTGCTCGTAGATATTCATCATTCTAATCTCTTTGGCAGAACTTATGAGTTCATGATATACACGCATGAGGTCTTTGTCCCTCTGTTGTTGCAAGGTATTAGTACAAGTGTATTTCATTTCAGACTTCATTCATATATATTCGATTGCAAAGTTAATACACGCATTGATAAAGATAACATCAGCGGTCGCTTATAAATGCTTATTTTTGTGCTGTAAAAAATCATATAAAACAAATGTAAGGTATGGCAGCAGTTGATAATAAACAAGTTAAAAGCAGGCGCGATTTAGTTCTTGAACGCCTGAGAAATCGCTATCCTGACAAAGATTTCTCAGATGATGATGCGATTTACGGCCAAATCTCCGATGATTTCGATGTTTACGACAAGGATTTAGAGCGTTACAAGGCCGAAGAGAAGGCCATTGTAGACATGTACGCGAGCGACCCGAGGAGCGCATACTTCATGTCCGAATGGCATGACGGCGTTCATCCCGTAGTGGCTTTAGTACGTCGCTACGGCAAGGAGTTCAAGGATGTAATGGAAGACCCCGAATGGCAGGAACAGATAGAAGCAGCCGACAAGGAGTTTGCCGAGCGTACTGCCAAGGAAAAGGAGCTGGATGCTCTTTACGAGCAGAACCATTCTGAGTCGAAGTCGGTAAGAGACGCTTACCAAGAGGAACATGGTCTGAGCGACGAGCAGATAGATGCTGCGCTCGCATTGCTTGTTAGCATCGTCAACGACATGGTAGTAGGCAAGTTGACATCTGATGCGCTTGACATGGCAATGAAGGCCATCAACCACGATGCCGATGTTGAGACCGCGAACCAGGAAGGTATTGTTCAGGGCAAGAACACGCGTATTGAAGAGAAGCTTCGCAAGCCCAAAGGTGGCGACGGCATGCCCAGTCTTGGCGGCAAGGGCAATACTCCATCAGCAAGGAATAAAAGCTATAGCATCTTCGATTATGCAGAGGCAGCAAGCTAAGAGCATTAACCATTGACGATTTAGGATTGAATGAGTGTTAGCGTGGAATTTCCTCCTCCCAAGGTGCGAGCGCCCTCCAAAGGCACCGCAGGTCTGCAGACACAACTATGTGGTTGCATGACATCGGTAAGTGCTTTGATGGAGGCAGGAAAGGCTACAGGAAACGCGAGCCTCATAAAGAGAAGCATAGGCTAAAAGAACAAGAGAATAAACATAGTATTAACAATAATAAAGAGAAAAGAAAATGGCACAAGAAGTAACAACAACCCAGACTCAGCAGTTTGGAAGTGCAAGTACTCCGACCAGCGTTGTTCCTACCACAGGTGCAGGCACTGCCGGTCTTGATACACATGTAGGTGGTGCACCTACTACCGTCAGCGCTGTGCAGAATGCGAGCGGCGGTATGGGCGAACTTGTCATGCCCGAAGTTGACAAGCGAATCTTCATGTTTGAGCGTGACAAGAACGCTTTCATGCAGCTGATGCTGATGGCAAAGCGTGTCAACGTGAAGAGTATGGAGGTAAAACATTATGCCATCGACCAGGGCACTCCCATGGTAACCGTAGCATCGGTTAGCGGCAACGTTATCACTCTTGTCAATTCCGACAAGGGCAAGGTACGTGCCTACGACACGCTGAAGGTTAAGGGTGTGAAGGGCTACGACTATGTTACCGGCCAAGGTAACGTGAAGAGTCGCCGTCCTCTGCAGCTGTTTGTGAAGAGTGTGAACAGCGACGACACCATCACCTGCGTAGCAACCAATGGTGTGAAGCAAGCCGCCACCGACCAGTACGGCAGTCTTCCCACAAGTACCTCTCCAGCAGCCAGCAATACCAATGTGATTGTGGCCGGCACGAAGCTGGTTCGCATGGGTAATGCCCTGTACGAGACGCAGAAGTGGGTAGACCCGAACACGGTTATCCCCGTACCCGACGACCTGTATCTGCAGAAGCGCGGCATGACAAACATTGTGTCCAAGTACCTTGCCGACCAGAACATGGAGATTCCGTACGATGAGGCAGTGAAGGCCGAGGCACAGCTTCGCGAGTTCAAGTCGCAAGGAAACCGTACCCTTATCGACTCTCAGCAGTGCAAGATGCTTGTTCGCAGCTCTATGGGCGACGACCAGTGGGACTACATCACCAATGGTGTTCGCTGGCAGGTGAAGCGCGAGGTGAAGCACAAGGGCAAGTGGACAGCCGAGGATTTAATTGCACTTGTCAAGCTGTATTACAGCGGTGCAGACAAGCCTCAGAGCGGTCTTCTGCTTTGCGGTGACAATCTTGGCCTCAACCTCCAGCTCATCGACTGGACAGGCCATCCCGAGGTTATCATGTCTCCGTACAAGAACGAAACCCTTGGCTGGGAAGTAACGAAGTTCCACTGTCTGTTTGGTGACATTCAGATTAAGATTGAGCCTGCTCTCAACGATTGCGGTTACGAGAACAGCGGTATCATCATCGGTGAGAACAGACTTGTTCACTACGTACGCAAGGGAGAATCGAACTACACAGAGGACGTACTCGGTGAAGAGGCAACCCGCAACGGTGTACTGGTGAGCGACGCTCTTGGTCTGAAGGGTAACTGCCACATCTGGATTGATGGTGGCGACGATGACGACGACACCACAGCACCTTCTGCACAGGAGTTCCGTCTGTGGGGTGGTTCGACCGAGCCCACGAGCGGCGACCTCGAAGACGGCGTTGTTTACGTATTCGCGCAGGCTCTGACACTCAACGTGGCAAGCGGTGGGACGACCTATCAGACCGTTAAGGTTGATGCAGGCGAAGCCTACAAGTACGATTCCAGGGCCAACACCGGCAACGGCGGATGGACTAAGTTCTACGGCCCTATTGCTGCAGAGTGAACCGCCTGAAATGGTAGCCAATGGGGACGGACGCAACTCCAAGCCGTCCGTCCCCTTTTTTAGCCTGCATTGATATAGTAACAAACAAAACACAAAGAGATGAAAGTCAAAACATACGGAATTAACGGTCTGACGGAGTGGCATGGCGATGTAAAAGCCGGTGCAATTTCTGTAAGGGTGTCATTTACTGGCGGCACAGCCTCTCCGAGTGGTGCTCAGCCAGCATACTTTATGACGAAAGACCCTATTACTCAGTTCGTGATAGAAAACTCGAACGAGTTTAAGAGTGGTTTCATCCACTTGGAGATGATGCACGAATTGCCTGGGGAGCATTATCGCATGGCAATGCCGAAGGAACAACCTGAGCCCGCAGAGGCCAAGCCCGCAGAGACAGCTGAAGAGGATGTTGAAGAATCGTCCGAATCGGATTCAGAGACAGCCGCAACAGTTATAAAGGTGTCCGACAAGGCCGAGGCTGTAGAGTGGCTGAAGGAGCATTATCCCGACAAGGGTTATACCGGCTTCAAGCTTCGCGGCAAGGAGGCATTTGAGAGTGCCTGCAAGGAGAACAATGTAACGTTTGACATTCAAGGTTGAGTTTAGGCGATGGCAAGGTACGTAACAGAGAGAGAGTTTACGAAACAGGTTCGCGTCTGTCTTGACGAGAACATGAGCAGTGAGGCGTTGTCGGCATTGAAAGATGTTGATACGCTTTCGCTTGACGCTATTATCAGCAGCAAGGCGGAGGATGCAGCTCTCTCTGTGTTGCGTGCCGCGCCTATCGACAAGCTTGGCGACATAGCGCAGAGCCTCGAAGCGACTCCAGTTATATCTGTAACGTCGCCCCATAAGGGTATTGTGTCACTGCCGTTGGACTTTGAGCGTATTGTGCGCTTCAAGATGTCGAGCTGGAAACATCCGCTCTTTGAGACAAAGCCACCATTCACGCCATTGTATGAACAGGCTAACAGCGGTTTTAGTGTATATGGCACGAAAGACCGTCCTGTAGTGTTCCTTGTTCCATCCACCTCGAACGCAAGCGACCTTGCCCTTGAAGTGTTCTGTGCAGGGAAGGCCGAAGACACGCTTGACGGCTGTCTGTATGCAGCAACGCCCAAGAAAGAGGGAATCGCTACCGATGATGATAACAGCGGTGATAGCGGCAGCACCGGTGACAATACAGGTGATAACACTGGCGACAATACAGGCGACGACAATACAGGCGACGACACAGGTGGTGACGATACTGGCGACGACACAGGTGGTGACGATACAGGTGGTGACGATACCCCAGTAGTAACGAATCCTGATTATGTAGACCTTGGTTTGCCAAGCGGCACACTATGGGCGACGAAGAATATTGGTGCGGAGACTCCTTATGAGTGTGGTGACTTCTTCGCCTGGGGCGAGGTAGAGCCAAAGTCGGATGACCAATACACATGGGACGGCTACGAGTTAAACGAAGGCGACACAACAAACGTAAGCCTTTCAAAATACAACAACGAAGACTACCTGGATGAGCTGGAACCAGTCGATGATGCTGCAACTCAAAGCTTAGGTTCTGACTGGGAGATGCCAAGCAAAGAACAGATTAATGAGCTGTTGGACTCTCGATACACTGAAGCCAATTGGGCTTTACAGAATGACGTAAATGGCCTTATGGTAATAAGCAAAGCAAACGAGGACAACAGAATATTCATTCCTGCTGGCGGGTTTTATAATTGGGATGATGTCAACACCCGTGAAACATCATCAGTGAAGCAAGCAGGGCATGTTTGTTCTTTGTGGTCTAAATCACGTAAAAGGCCAGATACTAAGTTGTATGCCGAGTGCCTTCTTTTTGGCGACACACAGGACTACGCGCAATATAAAAGTGTAACGGCGGAAAAATGTCTTGGCAAGAATGTGCGTCCGGTTCTCAAGCGTCGTGTACGTAAGAATGTCCGAATCACCGATAGCACTTCTACGTCAAACGCCACCAGTTGGAGGATGCTTCTTGGGGAGCGTATGCTGAGACCGACGATATACTATGCTGCGTACCTGACAGCTCTTGCCGTGAAAGACGAAAGTGCTGCAGAGAAACTACTTTTGATAGCGAAATCACTGATTGAGAACTAAGGTTGCAATGGAATTGCAACATACTGAACGAAAAGAACTATGAATGATTTGAGGATAGTAAGAGATAACGACTTCTATTTGAAGGTTCCAGTGCGTAGCATTATATTCTTCCGCGATGGTACGAACACCGTGGTTCGCGGTACGCATCCTGTAAACCTTGCTGATTGTTCCTCTATTTCTGTGAATCTTGTTTGCAGCTGTGATTCAAATATACCTGTGTCTTTTACCATCAACGATAGCGAGCTCAGAGTGAAGTGTGCTGCCGGTCTTGCGTGCGGTTGGTATGGTTTGGAGGTGAGGTATGAGTATTCCGGCCGCAAGTACAGAAGCTACGAACGCAAGGTATTCAAGATAGTCGAGAACAACGCAAAGAGCTTTGTCAGCGGTGAACAGTACGAAGGCGAGCAGAGCTACGTTGTAGATACCATGTGGACGCTCATGTCGGTTGTAGACGAGGTAGAGCTTGATGAGCTGATACGTCAGGACAGCATGCGCTTCACTGAAGAAGAGATAGAGTCGATGTTAGCTTATGTTCACGACTCTGGTGCTAACTCAGCTCGCATGAAAGGCAGTCTGTGCACAGCCTCAGGCTCTTCGAGTCATGCCGAAGGATTTATCACAACAGCCTCAGGCGCTTCGAGTCATGCCGAAGGTCAATTGTGTCATGCCTCAGGCGATTGTTCCCATGCAGGAGGCTTGTTAAGCCAAGCCAGTGGCAACAACAGCTTTGCTCATGGTTTGAATGTTCGCACAAGCCGCAGTGGAGGATTCGCTCTCGGCGCATTTAACGACGACCAAGCGCAGGGAGGCGATGGAGAAGGAGACTATCTTATTGGCAGTATCGGAGGCGGCTACAGCGACGAGAATGGCGCTATCATCCGCAGGAACATCATTGAGTTTTGGCGCAATGGCGGCATCGTGTTCAACGTGAACGGCGAGAAGGTACGCTTGCAGGATAATATCTTCTTGCTATGGAAGCTAATTACTGCATTGCTCAATAAGGAAGTCATATCATCGGAAGACATTTCCGTGGTTGACAAGGACGATTTCACCATTATCAGGAACGAAGACACCATCGTTGGCTTGGAGGTTAAGCCATGGGGCTTTGATGATGGTGAATACATCGGTGACAAGTTTGCAAATGATGAAGACAACGCAATTCCTCAGGATGCAGCAATCCCCACAGAAAGCGACGATGTGACGCGAACAAAGAGCACAATGGTAGGTATCGACGTACAGAAAACAATAGCTTTTGTAGACAAATTTACGTATCGTATAGCCACGAGCGACACTGTTAAGACGAAAGTTGACAAGATATGGAACGATAAAGAGCTGCCCGTTTTGAGCTATGACAATGGCAATGTAGAAGTGCCTGTAATCAGGGTAGCGAAAGACAGGTATATCGGTGAGATTGCGACAGGAGACAAGATAATAAAAATTACCATCGACTCGAACAAGATACTCGTTACGGAAAAATATAATCCCGATGCATGGTACTATTACAACAGCTCCATCGGTAATTGGGGTTAAATGATAACGCAAACCAAATCGAATCAAACTATGACAGAACCGAAAACAAATCATGCGTCCTATGCGAACAACAACGGCATAGGTAACTTTGGTGGAGATTCCACCAAACCGACAGGAAAGAAGGACATCATCATACAGTCTCTTTGGACGAAGCCTATCACAGACAAGGTTCGTATGCGCGACACGTTGTTCATGGCCGCATTGAGTCTTGCTTACGCCCACAAGAGCGGTTATATCGTTCACATGCACACAGACAGCTATGGCATGAAGCTATTGGACGGTTACGGCTACGACAAGCTACTCCCTACGCTTGACAGCATTCCGTCCATCGTTCCGACAGAGTTGTTTGCAGCAGGCAAGTTCTTTGCCATGCGTGCAGAGGGAGTAATCGGCAAGGTTCATGTAGACATCGACGTGTTCCTGAAGAAGCCAGGTGTGCTTGACAAGTTCTACAGGGACAGTCGTGTAGATGTTATCTGCCAGATGGACGAGGATATGTCTCTTGTAAATCACAGCCATATCATCAAGCACATGTACGCGCTTGGCTATCCGGCCTCCACCCGTCCGAATTGGAACGGCTCGATGAATACGGGTATTATCGGTTTCAATAGCCCCTTCCTGGCAGCTAAGTACATGAGCAACTACTTCGATGCGCTGAAGATATACACGCAAGAGAAGTTTGAACAGTACAAGAAGGAGAACAAAGATGCTTGTCTGTCATTCGACTTCATACTGGAGCAGATAAATCTGAGCTACATGAGTATCGGCTTCAATGTTCACACACTTTTGCCGACAAAGGAGCCGACCTATATAGCAGACAAGATAGGGTATCAGCACTTGCAGGGCAATGGCAAGTGGGACTCCTCCACGAAGGCAACTGTCAAGCGTTTCCTTCTGAACATAGATGAGAAGCTGTACTATCGTGCCCGTTTGGCCGGACTGAAAGTGAAGTAACAATAAAAAGTACATATACGAAAATGGCAAAGAACACATTAAGTTTTACGGCAGAGAAGCAAGAAGTTTCTCTGATTGCGGGTGTTGCAATGTCGGCATGGAAAAATGTCGGCAACATAGAAACGAGCACGGTCAACAGTTCCATGATGTTAGAAGGGACAAGTTATCTCTATGACAGTACGACGGATGTCATAACGCTTGCAGCCGGTGAGTCAATCACCATGACTGACAGCTTTATTGAAGGTGGTAATCTGCTGCTTCTTTTGTATCTCAAGAACAAGATTATAGAGTTGAGGACAAGTGAACCGACTTTCACGGCCACAGAAGAGACGAAGTTTTACCTTGGTGCCTTATACTATTACACCAGCAATCAGCGTCACTATCAGATAACCCGCCTTAGTTCGTATTACACCGACACCAGCAAGAAGATTAAGTTGAAAGAGGGTGACAAGCTGAAGCTGACGAGCCCATCCAACGTTTATCAGAACATTGTTCTGCTTGGCAATGACGGCAGTGAGGTTTTTGTATTCTCGTACACAGGAGAGACGTTTACCGCCCCATCGTCGTACGAGCTGCTGTATCTGGCCTCAAAGTCGAGCGGTGTGACGATGAAATGCGAGCATGAGGCGAAGCATCCTGACTACATATCGGAATACGAAGGTGGCAGCGGCATCCTGCAGCTTAGGCACGAGATGGGTGCGAGGGTGAAGGTTTATGGTGATGCCGGTGCAGGTTATATGCTTATCCACGAGATGGAAGGCAAGGAGATAGTGAGAGCCGTGAACATGGACGGTTTTAACAGCTTGAAATTCGTGAGCGATGGTCCTGTAGACACGTGTATCATCAATGAGTTTTAAGTGATGTGTGAACAACACAACATACACAACAATGGCATAAGATATGGGAAACAACGGATTAGAATCAATAGGCATTCATGGTTTGGAAGTCATCGGTGCTCCAATGGGAGGCATAGATGCCAAGACAGCGAAGGAATTGGGATCCTTGAAGGACGTTATCGGAACTTTTGAGGGTGAGATACCTTATCTTTCCGAGAACTTGTCTTACGGTATAGAGTTTGACACAGGCGTGTCAAGCCCTGCTTGTACGCGCATCGGTAATCTGTCGCTGCACAAGACGTTGCCTGTGCATAGCAGGATGAAGGGTTGTCTGCTTGACGACGATGGCAATGTGGTTGATTACCTCGACCCGACAGATTGGACTGGAGCGGTGCGCGACGGCTCTCGCGGTCAGGTGATGGTTGAGATACCCAAGCACTACCGTAAGTTTGAGACGGAAGGCACAAAACGCCGTGTCCTTATCTCGGAATACCCTCTGCCAGGTTATCATGAAGTGAAGAAGCAGTATGTGTCGGCCTACCAAGCAACAGTTGACAGGACGAACAGCAAGCTTTCTTCTGTCGTGAACACCACGATGCAGTATCGCGGTGGCAACAACACATCGGCTTGGGATGAGTTGTCGGAATCTCTGCTGGGAATGCCCGCGACGAGCATCAGCAGGACAAACTTCCGCACCTACGCAAGAAACCGCAAGGCGAACAGCGCAGAATGGAACTGCATGACATACGACATGCAGAAAACGCTCTACTGGCTGTTTGTCATTGAGTACGCCACACTGAACTCGCAGAAAGCCTACAACGCACAGCTGGATTCCAACGGCTACCGTCAGGGAGGCCTTGGCGATGGCGTGACGACGATTAACAGTACGAAGTGGAATAGCTTCAATTCGTACAATCCCCTTATTCCATGCGGACACACAGACTCGCTTGGCAACGGTACAGGTGTAGTGACCTTCACGATGCCGACGGCCTACGACAGCGAGAATACTGTAACGGTGAACGTACCGAGGTACAGAGGTGTTGAAAACCCATTCGGCCATGTATGGCAATGGACGGACGGCATCAATATCCGCATCAATCCAACAGAAGCGAATGGCGGCAATGAACTTTCGGAGGTGTTCGTATGCAGCGACCCGTCGAAGTTCACCGACTCAGGCTATGACGGTTACACCATTGTAGGACATGAGGCACGCACAGACGGTTATGTCAAGAAGATTATCTTCGGTGAAGGCGGCGAGATTATGCCGTCGGAGGTTGGCGGTGGCAGCACTACCTACTTCTGTGACTACCACTATACGGACATACCTACTACCACAACATTGCGTGGTGTTCTCTTCGGCGGTGACGCGGGTAACGGTGCGCGTGCGGGCTTCGCTTATGCGGGCTCGCATTACTCCCCCTCGAACGCGGATGCGGCCGTCGGCTCTCGCCTTTGCTTCATCCCCGAATAGGCGAAGCCACGAAACTACGTCCGCTGCCCTGACAGCGAAAGCCAATGGGCAGCGGACACCAAAAAAAACATTAACCAATGACAAACAACACAATGAATAACGAGAATATGGAACATGATGATGGCAGTCTTGCCTTCCTAAACATTCCGCGTGACACCAACAGCCGCTCTCTGAAAGGTGACGAGGTGAAGCAGTCGAAGATTGTGAACACGTCGTTTTGGGTATTTGACTTCATCGAAGATGTGCCGACACGCTTCTCGAAGGCCAAGGGAACGAGCGGGCAGACGCTCGTTCAGATACGGCCAGACAGGAACAGCCCAGAGAGTGAAGCGCAGAAGTTCTTCACAGGCTCTTCGGACATCCTCTATGTGTTACAGAAAATCAAAGAACTAAACAAGTTCCCAAGACGAGTGACAATGCGCTCGGAAGGCAACAGGTTTTACTTTGAGTGATGGAGGAGTGGAAGCCCGCAAGAATGCGGGCAAAATGCAAGGTGGCGGCGTAAACAACGCCACATACGAAACAAAACGGTTGGCTGTTTCCGAGCGTGGTGTTCTCTTCGGCGGTAACGCGAATAACGGTGCGAATGCGGGCTTCGCTTATGCGAACTCGAATAACACCCCCTCGAACACGAATGCGAACATCGGCTCTCACCTATACTTACAGAATAAGGAACGAAAAAACGGAACAGCAGCCCTGCCTCTTGGCAAAAAACATCAGAAATCAGAAAGGAGTTAGTAGGGAAACCGAACGCCCCGATTATGTAAGCAAAGAATGAAAGGCCGTGCTAAAAAAGCACGGAAGCAATGGCAAAAGATGAAACGTGTAGGAAACCTTTACGAAAAGATTATCTCGCTGGATAACCTTCGGCTGGCAGACGAGAAGGCCCGCAAAGGGAAACAGAAGAGCTACGGTGTGCGTGTCCATGACCGCAACCGCGAGGCCAACATTCTGCGTCTGCACGAAGCTCTTCGCACCAAGACCTTCAAGACATCGGAATACGACATCTTCAAGGTGTACGAGCCGAAGGAGCGCATCATCTACCGACTGCCATACTACCCTGACCGTATCGTGCACCATGCCATTTTGAATGTACTGGAGCCGATTTGGGTGTCCGTATTCACTTACAACACGTATTCATGCATTAAGGACAGAGGCATAGAAGGCTGTGCAAGACGAGTGGACAACATCATCCGCAAGTTTGAAGGCAGGCCGCTCTATTGTCTGAAAATCGACATCAAGAAGTTCTATCCGTCCATAGACCACGATGTGCTGAAATGCATCGTGCGCAGGAAAATCAAGGACAAGGATTTGCTTTGGTTGCTTGACGAGATTATAGACTCCGCTCCCGGACTTCCGATAGGCAATTACCTGAGTCAGTATCTTGCCAACCTGATGCTTTCCTATTTCATGCACTGGGTGAATGAGCGTCTGCACACAGAGATAGGCAGGCAGAATCCTTTCGATGCTACGGAGTATGCAGACGACATCGTATTCTTCTCGGACAACAAGGAGGATTTGCACAAGGCATTCACGTCCATACGTCATTACCTGCATGACAAGCTTAAATTGAACGTCAAGGACAATTATCAGGTCTTCCCCATAGCATATAACCGCTACGACAAGCATGGTCGCGCCCTTGACTATGTAGGCTACAAGTTCTACCGTAACCAGAAGCTCTTGCGCAAGAGCATCAAGCAGAACATGTGCAGGGCAGTAGCGAAGCTGAACGCGAAGGAGCCGTCAGTGCCGTATAAGGAGTACAAGATGGCAATCGCACCTTGGATAGGATGGGCAAAACATAGTGACAGCAAACATCTATTGAAATCAATAATCAAAAACGAAACCTATTATGGCATATTACGACATGAAGCCCTCGAAATACGAGGCAGTAGGCAACGGGAGCTATATCTACCGTTGGAACATTCAAGAAGTGTCCGCTCCCGAGAGTTCAGAAAGCGAAGGCGAGCGCACGCAATGGCAGTGTGAGGAAGTTACCGTTTGGCCTCCAGTATCGAGCAACAAGATAACCGAAGCCGTTGTAAGCCACATCTGGCCGAGCAACTACGAGCAGAAGCTTGTGAACGAGTACAATGCTGCTAACCTTGGGGTATATAGTGGAAAAGAAGCACAGGCCAAGATAGCGAGATACACGAACTTCCTTACCGAGCGTGCAGCCATCAAGAGACAGATTGACGCAGACTGCGCCGAGCTTGGTATAGAACAGCCATGAGCACAGAATGTGGTTTTTGGAAGTATCTTTTCTGCGGATTTTTTGGCAGGAACCTGAGAGTGAGATTGAAGAAAAAATAGAAACTTAAAAAATATGCATGGAGTGTTAAAGTTAAAATCATTATACTGCTAAAATTACCTATTTTTGCATAAAGTTTACGTAAACTAAATGGAAAGGTGATGCGCGAGGCTATGACCTATGTAAGCGAACACGCACCAGCAAAGGCAGAAGAACTGCTTGAAGAGCTGTGCGCGATTTGTTGGGACAACTACCTTACAAGGAAGGAAGCAGAGGAAATCGTTTCGATGATGTCTCCTGCTCCGAAGTGGACACGCGACCACATCAAGCGAGGCTTGGAGGCTAAGGGGCTTGCATTGGCTGAGGAGCCATACTACAACGAGTGTGCGCTCATTACCACCATTAGTATGATTGCAAGCGACAGCGGCGAGACGCTGGCTAAGTATGTCAGCGATGAAAGCCAGATGCTCGAACTGTGCTACCACCTTGCTCTTGACAAGCTGAAAGATAAGGACAAAGTGTTCAACATCAGGAAGTATTTCGAGGTATGATGGAAGTAATAGGAAATATCTTATGGCATGCCATCCTGAAGCTGGCAAGCGCATTGACCACCTTTGGCGGTTGGTGCGCCTTGCTCGGCTTGTTCATACTCGATTACTTTGCCGGACACAGCTTCGTGGTCTTGCTCGTTGTGGCCGTTACATTGCTCGATGCGGTTTGGGGCATCGCAGTAAGCGTTAAGCAGGGGAAGTTTACCTTGAGCGAGCTTGCACGGCTAACGATAGCGAAGCTGGCTGTCTATGGCTGTGCGCTGTTTGTGTTCGTAGGATTGGACAAGATAACAGACACTACCTTCTCGGCATCAATTATAGGCGCGGCCATTGTGTTGGTGGAGTTCTGGAGCTCGTGCGCAAGCATGCTGATATTATATCCGCGATTCCTTTTCCTGCGACTGATGAAGAAAGCCTTGACAGGAGAGATAGCGAGCAAGCTGCAAATCAGCGAGGATGAAGTGGATAAAATACTAAACGAAGAAGGAGGAGAAGATGAAAGTCTTAGTTGACAACGGCCACGGAAGTAACACAGCCGGCAAGCGCAGTCCAGATGGCACGCACCGCGAATACCTATGGGCACGTCAGTTTGCAGACCGTCTTGTCGGTGTGCTTAAATCGCTTGGCATAGATGCGGAGCGGATAGTGACGGAGGACACCGATGTGAGCATCAAGGAGAGGTGCAGAAGGGTGAACGCTATCTGCAAGACACTTGGTGCGAAGAATGTCCTGTTGGTGTCAATCCACAACAATGCAGCAGGCAGCGATGGCAAGTGGCACGATGCCCGCGGCTTCTCGTCGCACGTCAGCACCAATGCCTCCTCTCGCAGCAAGACGCTTGCGACCTGCCTGGCCGAAGAAGTGTCGGCACATGGCATCAAGGTAAGGAAGTACTTGCCGAAAGAGCCATACTGGACGCAGAACTTAGGCATCTGCCGTGACACCAACTGTGCAGCCGTACTGACAGAAAATCTGTTCCAGGACAACAGAGAAGATGTTGCGCTGCTGGCCGACAACGCATTCTGCAACAAGCTGGCCTGTGCGCATGCAGAAGGAATAATCAAGTACATCAAGAAGACATTATGAAAAAGACGATATTCATATTACTGCTGACAATACTGCTGGCAGGCTGCAAGACGAAGATGATGGTGATAACTGTTCCCGAAGTCCGCACCGACACATGCTTTATCACAAAGGAGCAGAGAGATTCGATATGGCTTCACGACAGCATCTACGTGAGTGAGAAGCAGAAAGGCGACACGATATACCTTTGGCAAGAGCGTTGGCACACTAAATATATCGAGAAGAATGTTCATGACACCACTTATATAAGCAGGACCGACAGCGTGCCAGTCCCCTACCCTGTCACCGAGTATGTAGAAAAGCAACTGAGCTGGTGGCAGGTGACGCGGATAACGGTTGGGACATTGGCGATGATAGCGATGCTTGTATGGAGTGTGTGGCAAGTCGCAAAATTATACATGAAAAGGTTTTAGCTATGCGAGTAACATATACGATAGACAAGAACACTGTACTGGAAGAGGTTAAGCGTCTGACGAGCTACGGTGGCAGTCGCAAGAAAGGAGAAGAAGACAGCTACGAGCGTATGTCGGCAACCGACAGCGACGCGGCTCAGCTTGAGCAGTTCTGGAAGGCAGCATGTTCAGCAGCGACAGAAAAGCTGATGCACTATGCGCGTGACATCGAGAGCGGTGTGGAAGGCGACAATCCGTGCTACAAGGTAGTGATGGAAATGCCGAGTCTGTACGACACCAATCTGAACGCAACCATAGAGGACAGTCTTCAGAACTTCTTCGTGAACATGATAGCGAGCAAGTGGTACAAGATAACCAGTCCTGATGATGAGGCCAAGTATGCGGCAGATGCATTGGGCTTCATGGTCGACGTAGAAAGGAAGATATATCACAGGAAGAGGCCGAGTAGGCACAGTAACGATTAACAACAAATTACTTTTCAAGATGGAGTGCAGATGTATCAACGACAATAGACATGCAACGCTTCGCTTCGAGAGGAAGGAATTGCTTGCAGACATCAAGGGAAATGCCTTCAAAGAATGGGACACCATGAAGAGCGAAGATGAACATGCTCGTCATATGGTAGCCGACATCTGCGAAGAAGGCAACATAGAACGTGTGACGCGCGTTCTTGACCTGGCCTTTTCCCATGCAGTGGAATTGTGCTTACCATACACAAAGAAGTGGGTGAAACCTCACAGCAGTCGCGACAACGAGTATGAAGAAGATGAT
>JAFSSN010000042.1 GCA_017450985.1 Bacteroidaceae bacterium | reverse complement strand
GTGAAAAGTGAAAAGTGAAAAGTTGCGAACCACGGAGTGAAAGGAAAAACGACAACTTGGGCAACAGAATTGCCATGCTATGGCAATAAAGAAAAGTTGTCCAAGTTGTTTTATATAATCTCAACGTGTTGTTGAGATTTAAAGGTTGTCCAAGTTGTCTTTATTTATAACAGAGCGCGAAGCGCGGAGAGAATGAAGAATGAAGAATAGACCCTCTCCCCTCCGCGCCACTCTCTCCCTCTAAGGCGAGAGGGGAGACCACGGAAAGGGCGTGAGTGAAGAGTGAAGAGTGAAAAGTTGCGAACCACAGAGTGAAGAAAAAATGGGAAAGAGGGGAATATTATCAAAAAAAATTACTACTTTTGCAATGTAAATGAGCTTGTTAAGGACGGAGGATTTCCATGTCTGCTACGATGCTTCATCGGGTCTGCTACGGATATTTTACGGGTTTTCTACGGGTCTGCTACGGATTTCTACGGATAAAACCCGGAGAAAATACGGAGAAAATCCATAGGATATGCAGAGAATATGCGGAGAATATTCAACCCTTTTACTAAGGGGAAGTGAAGAGAGGGGCGCGGGGGTGAGAGGGTCTATTCTTCATTCTCTCCGCTTCTTTAGTTTGCAATTTCAATTCCCATCTTTTAATTTTTCGTCCTCTCATTATATTTTTGCAAAATAATGGGTTGATTATCTGATTACTTAAATTAAAAGTGGTAACTTTGCAGCGAAATTTTAGGATTATACATTTTTAAGAAACAAGCAATTTGAAAAGTTTTGAAGAATTGGGCGTCTCAAGCGAGATACTCAAAGCTATTACGGAGATGGGCTACGAGAATCCAATGCCCGTGCAAGAGGAAGTGATTCCTTACCTCCTTGGTTATAACAATGATGTTGTGGCACTTGCCCAGACTGGTACTGGAAAAACTGCCGCATACGGTCTGCCAGTGTTGCAGAAAGTAGATACTACAAGCAATGAGGTGCAAGCCCTCATTCTTTCACCTACTCGCGAATTGTGCCTTCAAATCGCCGACGATTTGAAGAATTATTCCAAATATATTGACGGTCTTCACGTGCTGGCTGTGTATGGCGGCGCAAGCATCGAGCCACAAATCCGACAGCTGAAGCGCGGAGTGCAGGTGGTGGTTGCTACGCCTGGACGACTCGTTGACCTCATGGAGCGCGGCGTGGCTAAGTTGCAGAACGTGCAGAACGTGGTGCTCGACGAGGCTGACGAGATGCTGAACATGGGATTCACCGAGAGCATCAACACTATTTTCGAGGGTGTGCCTGAGGAGCGTAACACGCTGCTCTTCTCTGCCACTATGAGCAAGGAGATTGAGCGCATCAGCAAGAACTATCTTCGCGACGCGAAGGAGATTGTGGTGGGTAGCCGCAACGAGGGTGCGGAGAAGGTGAACCACATCTACTACCTTGTACAGGCTAAGGACAAGTACAAGGCTCTGAAGCGTATCGCCGACTACTATCCGGAGATTTATGCCATCATCTTCTGCCGTACACGTATGGAGACGCAGGAGATTGCCGACAAGCTGATTCAGGACGGCTACAACGCTGAGTCGCTGCACGGCGAACTGTCGCAGGCACAGCGCGACCTGACGATGCAGAAGTTCCGTCAGCACCGCGTACAGCTGCTCGTGGCTACCGACGTGGCTGCACGAGGACTCGACGTGGACAACCTCACTCACGTCATCAACTACGGTCTGCCTGACGACATAGAGAGCTACACGCACCGAAGCGGACGTACAGGACGCGCCGGAAAGGCTGGTACGAGTATATGTATCATCCACGTGCGCGAGAAGGCTAAGGTGAGAGCCATTGAGAACCAGATTCAGAAGAAGTTTGTGCCTGGCATCCTGCCTACGGGTCAAGAGATATGTGCCAAGCAGCTGTATAAGGTCATCGACGACATCGAGAAGGTGGAGGTTGACGAGGACGAGATTGCTCCGTTCCTCCCTGAGGTGTTCCGTAAGTTCGACCTCATGGAGAAGGAGGACATCGTGAAGCGTATGGTGTCTATGGAGTTCAACAAGTTCCTGAACTACTACAAGAATGCTCCTGAGATTGAGCAGCCTTCAGAGCGCGGTTCAAAGGGCGACGACGAGAAGCGCGGCAAGCGTTCACGCAATGCGGAGTCGGGCTATGCGCGTCTGTTCATCAACCTCGGCAAGAAGGACGGCATCACTCCAAGGGCCTTCATGGGCTTCATCAACCGTGTGGCCAAGGGCAAGAAGATTGACCTCGGACGCATAGACCTGATGCAGAACTTCTCGTTCTTCGAAGTGCCTGAGGACCAGGCTCAGACTGCCATCGACGCTTTGTCGGGCGAGGAGTATGACGGCAGAAAGGTGAACGTGGAGCTGACTGAGGACAACGGCGGCGGCAAGGCTCGCAGCAGCCGAAGCAAGGATAAGGACCGCGGACGCGACGCCAAGGGCGGACGACGCAGAAGCGAGGACGACCGTCGAGGCAAGCGCGGCGCTGAGCGTAACGCGCAGGGCGGACGCAGGGAGCGCGCCAAGTCGGACAAGCCAAGCCGCGAGGAGAGGGGCTACACGTCGAAGCGAGGACCTAAGGGTGCTGCCGAGTGGGCAAAGTACTTCGAGGGTCAGGTGGAGAGCCAGCCTTTCTACAATGATTTCCAGAAGAAGGGTAAGAAGAAGAAATAAAGGTTGAGCATGTACAGTCCTGTTGCCATATTTGTCTATAACCGTGCGGATAATACGCAGAAAACCATTGAGCATCTGCTTGCCAACACGTTGGCGGCGGAGACGGATGTGTTTGTGTTTTCGGACGGCGCAAAACGGAATGGCGACGGTTCTGTTGACAGAAAATCAAAGGCAGGGGTAGATGCGGTGCGCAGTTATCTTCACGCCGTGAAGACGGATATTGACGGCAGACATCTGTTCAGAAGCTTCAATATCATTGAACGTGCGACGAACATTTATCTCGAAGCAAACATATTGACTGGTATAGATTTCGTCTTTGAGCGTTATGACACTGTCATAGTGCTCGAGGATGATATCTGCACTTCAAGGTTTTTCCTCGAATACATGAACGAGGCTTTCGAGCTATACCGCGACGAGGAGAGGGTGATGCACGTTTCGGGATTCACGAACCTCGACCTTCCGTGCGGGACGGCTGCCACAGGCGAGAGGGCTGCACGCGACTTCTACTTCACGCCCCACATGTCGGGCTGGGGATGGGGCACGTGGCGCAGCAAGTGGCAGGCGCATTTCCGCCACTACGAGAGCCGCGAGGAGGCGCTGGAGGGCATGACTGCCGACGACATGGATGCCATGCAGTATGGCGGTGTATTCCCTTGTCTGAAGAGCCTCGACAAGCAGCCTATCCCGTGGGACATCTGCTGGGAAATGGCTGTATATAAGGCAAAAGGACTGTGCCTGACGCCTAACAAGACGATGGTGCGGAACATAGGGCTTAAGAACGGCACGCACTTCCGCTCGTTCGACTTGCTGCAATGGTACGAGTTCGACCGCGAGCCTTACAATCACCACCTGCAACTGTGCAAGGTGGAGAATCCTGCCAAGGACAAAATTACAGAATCTCTTTTTGCGGAGGCAATAAGAGATTGGGGCATACGTTATACCGCCATAGGGAAAATGGTGCGATTTTTATACCTTAAAGTAATCAAATCAGGGCAAAAGCACTAACTTTTTGCGCCTAAGAACAAATGTATCAAAATAAATCTGTATCTTTGTCTGCAAAAATAAAGTTCTTAATGACTAAAATGAAGATATTGATACTGAACGGACCTAATCTGAATTTGCTTGGCAAACGTGAGCCTGGCATATATGGTTCAAGAGGCTTCCTCGACTATTTCGAGGAGCTGAAAGGACGATATCAGGATGTAGAGTTCGAGTACTATCAGTCCAATATAGAGGGAGAATTGATTAACAAGATTCACGAGGTCGGTTTCTCATGGGACGGCATTGTGCTGAACGCCGGTGCATATACCCATACCTCGGTTGCGCTTCAGGATGCAATCCGCGGCGTGAATACTCCCGTCATAGAGGTTCACATATCAAATGTGCACAAGCGTGAGGAGTTCAGGCACAAGTCTATGATTTCCTGTGCGTGCGCAGGAGTGATATGCGGCTTCGGACTTGACAGCTACCGCCTGGGAGTCGAGGCTCTCATAGCGATGAAAGGACAAGAGTCATAATCACATTGTGCAGAAAGATGAAAAACTCTGACGTTTCTCTTATATCAGAATTTTCAGACGAGCTCTCGCTGATAGAAGAATACATCAAGGAGCACATCGACCCCGAGGGTGAATATCTTCATAAGTTGTACAGAGCCACACACCTGCACCTCCTATACCCGCGCATGGCAAGCGGACACATTCAGGGGCGTCTGCTCAAGATGTTCGTGCAGATGATTAGGCCTAAGCTCATTCTTGAGATTGGCACATACAGCGGATATGCAAGCCTGTGCATGGCTGAGGGCCTGGAAGAAGGAGGACACCTCCACACCATAGAGATTAACGACGAGCAGGAGGACTTCACGCTGCCGTGGTTCAAGAACTCTAAGTTTGCCGACAAGATTACGATGCACATAGGCAACGCCATGGACATCATTCCGCAGCTGGGGCTGACGTTCGACATGGCTTTCGTGGACGGCGACAAGCGTATCTATGCCGACTACTACGAGCTGGTGCTGAAGTATCTTAATCACGGTGGATACATCTTGGCTGACAACACTTTGTGGGACGGTCACGTGCTGGACAAGAACCCTAAGGAGTGTGACCTGCAAACACGGGGAATACAAGCGTTCAACGACCTCGTGGCAAAGGACGACAGAGTAGAGAAGGTCATCCTGCCGCTGAGAGACGGCCTGACAATCATACGCAAGAAATAAGTTGCGAGTGTATAACTTTTAATTGTAAAGCAGAATTGGAAACAACTAGACAAAATAAAATTGCACGTCTTATTCAAAAAGACTTAAGCAATATCTTTCAGGCTCAGACGCGCCAGACGCGAGGCATTCTAATCAGTGTCAGCGTGGTGCGCATAAGTCCTGACCTCAGCGTGGCTCGCGCATACCTGAGCATCTTCCCGAGCGAGAAGGCTGCGGAGATTCTTGAGAACATCAATGCTCATGCTTCGCAGATAAGATACGAGCTGGGAACGCTGGAGCGCCACCAGCTTCGCATCATACCTGAGCTGAAGTTCTTCATCGACGACTCGCTCGACTATGTGGACAACATAGACCGCCTGCTGAAGAAGGGCAGCGCGGAGAGCAAGGAGGAGGAGAGCAAGGAGGAGGAAGAGTAAGAGACTGCAAGTACGCTTTCACAAAGTATAAGTATGCTTTCATAAAGTAGTAGAAGAGGATGTTCTCATTTCAAATAGCACGTCGCTACCTTCTCTCGAAGAAGTCACACCACGCCATCAACATCATATCGGGCGTATCGGTGTTCGGAGTGGCTATCGCCACTGCTGCGCTGGTATGTATCCTGTCGGTGTTCAACGGCTTTCAGGACATGGTGGCTGACCTGTTCACTACGTTCGACCCTGAACTGAAGGTGCTGCCTGCACAGGGCAAGTACATGGCTGCCGACGAGAAGGAGCTTACGGAGCTGAAGAAGTGCGACAAGATTGCCGTTTACATGGAGACGGTCGAGGACAACGCTCTGCTGATGGTGAACAACCGTCAGAAGATGGTGACCATCAAGGGCGTGGGCGACAACTTCCAGGAACTGACGTCGATTGACGACATCCTCTCGGGTGAAGGTGTGTACGAACTGAGCGCGGACGTGATTGACTACGGCATCTGCGGCATCGGACTGCTTGCGCAGCTCGGTGTGACGGCCGACTGCAACGCGCCTTTCACGCTCTATGCCCCTAGAAAGGGAGAGAAACTGGACATCACCAACCCTTTGGAGAACCTCAACCAAGAGGAGGTGTTCTCGCCAAAGGTGACTTTCATGGTGAAGCAGAATAAGTATGACACTAACTACGTCATAACCTCCATAGCACTGGCACGACGTCTCTTTGAGCGTCAAGGGTATGCCACTGCCGTGGAGATTAAGCTCGCTGACGGAGTGAGCATGAGCGAGGGCAAGGCGGCTGTGGAGAGCATACTTGGGGACAAGTACAAGGTGCTCGACCGATATGAGCAGCAGCAGGATACGTTTAAGGTGATGAAGATAGAGAAGTTCATCTCTTACGTTTTCCTCACTTTCATTCTGCTCATCGCCTGTTTCAACATCGTAGGCTCGCTGACGATGCTCATCATCGACAAGAAGGCTGACGTGCTGACGCTCCGCAACCTCGGTGCTACAGACAAGCAGATTAAGGATATATTCCTGCTGGAGGGCAGAATGATTTCGGCCATAGGTGCCGTGATAGGCATTGTAATAGGTGTGGCATTGTGTCTCATTCAGCAGAAATACGGATTGATAAGGTTCGGCGACGGCAACAACGAGTCGTATATCATCGACAGCTATCCGGTGAGCGTACACGTTACTGACGTCATCATCGTGCTTGCCACGGTTCTCGCCGTCGGTTTCCTCTCGGTGTGGTATCCTTGTGTACGCGCCGTGAAGGGGCTTGAAAAAGAGTGATAATAAATTAATTAAACATATTTTTAAGTACTTAAATTAAAAGAAAATGAAGAAGAACATTTATGTTTTAGTTCCAGCCGCAGCAGCATTCATGCTCACAGGCTGTAGCAAGTTCGGAAACTTCACTTCTGACATGTTCAACGTAACACCTACTCCACTGGAGTATGTAGGTGGTGAAGTTCCTGCAACTGTTAGTGCAAACATTCCTTCAAAGGTATTCCCTAAGAAGGGTATCGTAACTTGCACTCCTGTACTCCGTTACAATGGCGGCGAGGCAACTTCTGCCGGCAAGACTTTCCAGGGTGAGAAGATTCAGGGTAACAACACTGTAATCTCTTACAAGAACGGTGGTGCATCAACAATGAAGATTTCTTTCCCATGGGCTGACGGCATGGAGTCATCTGAACTCTACATGACATTCGCAGCTACTAAGGGTGGCAAGTCAGTTGAACTCAACGACGTTAAGATTGACTGGGGTGTTCAGTGCACTGCTACTCTCGTTAAGGACGCTGTAAAGAGCGGCAACTCAGGTGAGGCTGCTGACCAGTTCCAGCGCATCATTGCACAGAAGCAGGAAGCTCAAATCAAGTTCCTCATCGGTCAGGCTAACCTCCGTGGCAGCGAGCTCAACAGCTCTAACATCAAGGACTTCATCGCTAAGTTGAAGAACATCAAGGACGACGAGAAGGGGTTGAAGCTCAACAATGTTGAGGTAAGCTCTTACGCTTCTCCTGATGGTGCATTCTCTCTCAATGAGAACCTCGCTAACAACCGTGGTAAGAACTCTGAGTCATACGTTAACCAGCAGCTCAAGAAGCAGAAGCTCTCTGGCAACGTTGACACTAAGTACACTGCTGAGGACTGGGAGGGCTTCAAGACTCTCGTTCAGCAGTCTAACCTCCAGGACAAGGACGTAGTACTCCGCGTACTCTCTATGTACTCTGACCCAGAGCAGCGCGAGCAGGAAATCAAGAACCTCTCAAGCGTTTACAAGGAACTCGCTGACGCTGTTCTCCCTGAACTCCGTCGTTCTCGCCTCACTATCAACTACGACGTTATCGGCCGTAGCGACGACGAGATTCTTGCACAGTTCAACGACGATGCTTCTAAGCTTTCTGTAGAGGAGCTTCTCTACGCTGCTAACAAGCTCACTACTGACGCTGCTAAGAAGGAGGCTATCCTCAAGAAGACTACTGAGCTCTATCCAAAGGACTACCGTGCTTACAACAACCTCGGTAACCTCGCTTACAAGAAGGGTGACGTAACTACAGCTTCTAACTTCTACAAGAAGGCTCTCTCTGTAAACTCTAAGGCTGCTGAGCCAAACGTAAACCTCGGTCTCATCGCTCTCCAGAACGGTGACGCTAAGACTGCTGAGTCTTACATCGCTAAGGGTTCTGCATCTAACAACTACGACGAGGCTCTCGGTGACCTCTACATCGCACAGGGTAAGTACAAGCAGGCTACTGCTAAGCTCGCTGAGTCATACACTAACAGCGCTGCTCTTGCTTCAATCATGAACAAGGACTACGCTAAGGCTAAGGTTGTTCTCAACAGCATCAAGAACCCAGACGCTACTACTTACTACCTCTCTGCAGTTCTCGCAGCACGTACTAACTCTAAGTCTGAGCTTGCTTCTAACCTCAAGAAGGCAATCTCTCTCAACAGCGCATACGCTAAGAAGGCTGCTACTGACGCTGAGTTCAACAAGTACGCTTCTGAAATTGCAAGCATCGTTAAGTAATACGAAATGAAGAAAGATTTTTCTATCATTTACATTATACCGCTGGTAGTCACACTCCTTATGGGATGTGGCCCCAGCGGTTCTTCGTTCAAAATAAACGGCTCGTTCGAGAGCATGAAGGGCGGAGAACTGTACATTTACAATCTGACAGATGAGTATGCACGCCTCGACACCATTAACGTCGCAGACGGGCAGTTTGAGTATTCGGGCGAGACAACTAAGGATGTGGTGCCATACATGCTTGTGTTTCCCAATGCCGTTGAGCAGGTTATCTTCGTCGCAGCCGGACAGGAAATCAGCTACGAGGTTGAAGGTAACGACCTAAGGTCATGCACGGTCAAGGGCAATGAGGAAAACGAACTCATGAACGAGTTTCGAAAGGCTACTGCATCAAAGTCGCCGAACGAGGTGCAGAAGATTGCAGCCGAATATATCAACAAGCACGCGTCATCGCCTGTTGCTGCATACCTGTTCGAACGCTACTACGTACAGGCAAACGCTACCGGCAAGAATACTCACAAGTTGCTGAACACGCTGAAGAAGGCTCAGCCGAAGAACGACATTGTGATGCACGCCGAGGGTATGCTTAAAATGACTGAACGCTCAAGCATTGGCAAGGTGATTGCCGACATGGACATAAGCGACAAGAACAACAAGAAGACGAAGCTGTGGGGAAAGCATAAGGACGAGCCTACGCTCATAATATTCTGGGCTACATGGGCTGCCGACAGCTACGACCTGCTGTGGAAGGTGCGTGCATCGAGGCGCAACAACAACGACAGCATAAAAGGTAGGTGCGTGTGCGTATCACTCGACACTGAGCTGTTCCGCTTCGAGACAGACATACGTCCCGACTCTACCAACAACATCGAGCAATACTGTGACGGACTGGCTTTCGAATCGCCTGTGATAAAGAAGTTGGGCGTGGCTAAACTGCCTTACTACATCATTACTGACGAGAAGCACAAGATTGTGGCCACAGGATACAACGGCGAGAAGCTCATGGACGACATGAAGAAATACCTCAAGGCGAAAAGCAAATGAGGGATGACAGTCTGAACTTTATGAAGCACTAAGAAACTACTATATGCATAATGGCGCATTTAACAATGCGCCATCATACATTTCTCCTCTGCCGACAAACGTCAACTAACGCCAAGCCACATGGAAGCCAAGCCGCGGACTCGCTTCCTACACTTTAAGAAAATAAGCATTAAAACCATAAAACATTATGTTAACTCAGATACAAAGTGCAACACTCCTGGGACTTGAAGCCACGCCTGTGACTATCGAGGCCGACTCCTACTCCACCAACTCGCCACAGCTGCGTTTCGCCATAGTCGGACTGCCAGACAGCGCCGTCAAGGAGAGTCAGGAGCGAATAATGGCTGCTCTGAGGTTTTATGGCTACAAATGTCCGTCGAAGAACACCATCGTCAATCTTGCTCCTGCCGACCTCAGGAAGGAAGGCACAGGCTTCGACATGCCTATAGCCATTGCCTTGCTGCAGGCCTACGACCTTATGCGTTTCGACGACATGTCAAAGTACATGTTCGTGGGCGAACTTGGACTTGACGGACGCATATTGCCCATAAAAGGTGCCCTGCCGATATCCATCAGGGCACGAAAGATGGGCTATGAGGCATTGTTCGTTCCAAAGGACAATGCACGCGAGGCTGCCGTGGTAAACAATCTTGAAGTATATGGAGTGCAGACGCTGAGGGAAGTCATCGACCATATCACTGGTGTCATGAAATTACAGCCTGAGGTTGTAAATACCCGTGAGGAGTTCTACGCCAGCCAATGCTCCTTCGACTTTGACTTCGACGAGGTCAAGGGGCAAGAGAACGTGAAACGTGCCTTTGAGGTGGCTGCCGCCGGCGGGCACAATATTATTCTCGTCGGAAATCCAGGCTGTGGCAAGTCGATGATGGCTAAGCGCATACCGAGCATACTGCCGCCGCTGACGCTGAGCGAGAGCCTGGAGACGACGCAGATTCACAGCGTGGCGGGCAAACTGTCGAAGGAGACGTCGCTCATTTCACAACGCCCTTTCCGCTCGCCCCACCACACCATATCGGACGTGGCACTCGTAGGCGGCGGAGCAACGTTCATGCCTGGCGAAATATGCCTCGCGCACAACGGCGTTTTGTTTCTTGACGAACTCCCAGAGTTCTCGCGCACCGTTCTCGAGACTATGCGCCAGCCGCTCGAGGACAGAATAATCACCATATCACGCGCCAAGTACAACCTGACGCTTCCATGCTCGTTCATGCTCGTGGCAAGCATGAACCCATGTCCGTGCGGCTATCATCACCATCCTACCCACCCTTGTTCGTGCAGCCCTGGACAGATACAACGCTACATGAACAAGATTAGCGGCCCTCTGATGGACCGCATTGACATACAGATAGAGGTGGAGAGCGTGCCGTTTGAGGACATTGCAACGGCCCCTAAGGGCGAACCGTCGGCTGCAATACGCGAACGCGTCATAGCGGCACGAAACGTACAGAGCGAGCGTTTCAAGAACCACAACGGCATACACTGCAACGCACAGATGACTTCCTCGCTCATGCAGCAGTACGCTCCACTCGACGCTGAGTGTACCGAGGTGCTCCGCACAGCCATGAAGCGTCTTAACCTGTCAGCACGTGCCTACGACCGCATCGTGAAGGTGGCACGTACCATTGCCGACCTCGACCACTCCGAGAACATCAAGCGTCAGCACATTGCCGAGGCTGTGGGCTATCGAAGCATGGACCGCGAGAACTGGGTGGAATGATTTCATCGAAGGTGCTTTAAGAAAATGAAAGGATTGTTCTGCTTTGCTGAAGGGGGGGGCAGATAAGTACGAAATAGGTTTGTATCTTCACATTATGAAGGTAGTGAGTGTTATATACAACTACAGCAGCTATATGCTTCGTTTGAAGCGTTAGCTGCTGTAGTTGGTATAAGGTTATTTGTATGTCGCTGCGAAATATATTATTGCGCTGTCCAGTGAGCATAGATGTGAAGGCCTGATGTAAGGTTTACTTCTTGCCCATTCGTATATGATGTTCCACCGCCAGAAGGATTGTCACTCCATGACAGGGTATATCCGCTGATGGTCCAACTTGGCATGTTCAATGTACTTCGTGTTGCTGTAACTATCTTCTGTGTAGATGTTGTCTCTGGTATGGAACCGTCGTTCATGTGATAAGTCACAATCACGTGCTTTACATCTCCATCTTTAAGAATTACAAAGCCTCCGTCGTTTGCCACATCAGGGTTGGCTACGAGAGTTGATACTAAGTTGTTTTTGATTTTTCCGCTGTTGATGGTGAGGCGGGCGTAAGGTACTCCTGCATCTTTCTTGACATATACTCCGCCGCCGGAAATGGCTGCACCATTACGTGATATGTCAGGGCTGCTATAACCTTGGTTATCCACGCCTAATGTCACGAATGCGGAATGACCAGATGACGGGATAACACTAATGCCACCACCGCTTTTGTCTGTCCAGTTGTCATTGATATTACCGCCGTTGATGGTTACGTACACATCAGAAGTAGTTGATGTTACGGCAACGCCTCCGCCATGTGTTGACGCATAGTTACCTGTGATGTCGCCGTCATTCATCGTGAACGAACCATCGCAGACGTAAATTCCACCGCCAGAGCCTGAACTGCTGTTCTTGTCAATTCTACCTTCGTTAATGGTTACTTGTCCACCTTCCAGATACACGGCTCCACCGTGTGAGGTTGAAGAACAATCCTTGATAGTTGCATCTCCAGACATTGTGAATGAAGGCGAAGAGCTGCCGTTTTTCTTAATATATACAGCTCCTCCTTTTGTTGCAGAACATTTTTCTATCATGCCACCACTCATAGTAAAGGTTCCGTCTTCGATATAAACGGCACCGCCGTATGGCATTATATTTGCATATTCAGAATTGTCAGTAGTATGACTGTTGTGGATTCTGCCTCCAGTCATTGTGAATGAAGGCGTTCCGCTTGTTCCAGCTTCCATTACAAACTGTCCTTGGATATCGCCATTTTCAATTGTAATATTTGCATAGCCGTTCTTGGCACCAGTGTCGCCAGTACGTCCGCCGCCTATAGAGCCTGTAAGGATATTTCCGCCACGGATTGTTATAGTTGCACTTCCACCGTTCTGTGTACCAGAACTACCGCCACCACTACATGCTGTTCCTCCACCGATACCACATCCGGCAGGAATATAGCCAGGGGCACCTTCGTTAAGATACGAAGTGCTTTTGGCTATTACGTTTCCACCAGAAATATTCACTGTGGCATTTCCGCCTCTAAAATATAAGCTACTTCCTCCACCTATGGCTGTGCCGATACAGGATTGAGCATACACATTACCGCCTGAAATATAAAATATTCCTTCTCCTGCAATTGTGTTTGATGTTCCTGCGCCTCCAATTGCTGCACTCGGAAGATTCAATGGATTTTTAAAATTATATGCATATACGTTGCCACCAGTAATTATAATGTTTCCATTTCCTCCTATACTATTTCTGCCACCTCCTCCACCAAGTGCAGTAGCATTGGATGCAGTTACAGCAGTTACTGTTCCTCCGTTGATAGTAATACTTGCGTGGCCGTTACTGCCACCTCCGATAGCTGATGCATTATCTTGGATTGTAGCTCCTACAAAATATATACCACTGTTGATTACAATACCATAGGCATTCTTTTGTCCGTCATTACTTCCACCGATGCAAGAGGCCCAGTTTTTCATCGCATAATTAATACATGCAGGATTGTTTGCAACGCTCAATGAACCTGTTCCTTGGAGAATCAATTGGTTTCCATTATCGCTAATATTATTATAATAACGAATAGAGCCAAGCCAATTATCTCCAACGAAATCCAATATTAATTTGTTATCTTTTCCACTTGGTAAATATGTTATACTTCCTGTGTGGTTAGAATTATATAATGTTCCGGCTTCGTTATTTTCTGGCTGATATCTGGTGTATATGTTATCCAGCAACATATTACATGTACCGATTGCTCCACGTACATCTATTCTGTAATCTGTAAAATAAGAGCCGTCGGTACTGGCATTTGCAAACTGTCTTCCAACAGATTCCGCTGAGGTAGCCCAAGCCTCCGAAACTAATTGTACTGCACCTTTTGCATGAGTGTTTGGATCTTCATTTCTGTTTGTGATATAATCTTTCCATGATTTTCCTTCATATGTTATGGAAGTATAATTAGGAATTCTACAAGTTCCAGACCCTAAAGTTGTTTCCCAACCTGTAGTGGTTTTATTTATGCTATTGGATTGAAATACGTAATACTCATTGCTGGAATTGTGGGTGCCATTAACTGTTGTTTCCACTCCGTTAACCATTATTTTGCCAGAATAAGTGGAGGCATTTATTGTTATATCTCCAAGAGCCAAATCAAAGTAAATGTAATTAATGCCAGATCTGCTTATGGTGTAAGTGATACGTTTTCCAAGTTGCCATTCGTGTCCTGCTATGCTGGCAGTTAGTGTGTTCCAGTTCGCGCCGTCATCTGTGGAATACACCAATTGTACATTTGCTCCTGCCGGTACAGTTTGCGGTAACAGCATCAGCGTGTTTTCGTTTCTGTTCAAGTATGTATCTGCTTCGTAGTCTTTTCCATCGGCAGTAAAATAACTTTCTCCGAAAGAATAGTCCTGCGAACCCGTTTGACTGGACCATCCGCTACCATAAGTATATGTACCGACATTATTTACACCATTGACGGTAAGACTCTTTACCTTGCACGGGAAATCCACCTTGAAGCGAAGGGCGGTAAGTATATGATTGAAAGTAAGTGGCACGGAACTGCCAAAACTTGCTTTCGCTACGTCAGCATTTGCTGAAAGTAAGTCTATCTGAGTGTCGTAAGTGTCGGGTACGGTATAAGTAAGCGTTGGCGTAGCCGCTGCGCTATTTATTATTGCTGCAGGAGATTCTCCATGTACGACACTATATGGCGCATAGGCAAATAAATGCAATGTTGTGGTGACATTATTTACGTCGTCCCATGCTACAGGACTGCCGGTAGCTCTCATTGCATCGTTTTCAAAGGTATAGCTTTTGTCGTTGAGCTCGGTTACGGGACTGGTTTCATTGTCTTTGTAGCCAATGACTCCAGCCTCTCCTGAAAGGGATTTTGTAGGTATAATGCGTGTAGTGTTACTTGTCGTACCTATCAATGGCCAGTCTTCGCTGTCCATCATCAGATGCTCGGAATGGCTGCGTGTTGTGGCATTGGTTGTAACCTCTAATAGTTCTGTGTCAAAACAAATGTACTTTGAATTATCAGTTTTGAGGTTCAGCCAATCGTCCTCACAACTGCAGATTGTGAGCGTTGTAGCCAGTAAAACGGTCTGTATATATGGGCGCAGTCTATATTTCATAACTATACATTAATTGTTTGTAAGTATCATTTTCAATCAATAGCCTTCAATTGTTTGGTAGATATCGTCCCAGTATGTCTGTGTACAAGTGGCTTCAACCATAGAGATTGGCTTGAAATTTAGGGTTATCACGAACATCTTGCCTTTGGCATAAGCAGCATCAGGAACTAATGTCGTTCCGTCTGTTTGCTTTAGTGCTATGCTGCCCAGATTGATTAATCCGCCATTGGATGTTGTTACAGAAATGTTATACGATGTAGCAGGTGCACAGAAGACTGAGCCAAACTGCTGTGAAGTAATCTTCAATGCACTTGAGCCTTCGAAGGCTTTTATGTCTGTTGGTGTGCTGTTGCACGAAGCTGTTCCTGTACTTAAATCTACTGTTAGCCTGTTTCCTGGGCTTGTGACGGTTATGTCCGTAACATTGCCCCATGAGGATATGGCATTGTTGTTTTCTGCTATTACATTAATTTTTAGCCATGTCAGTTGATGTGTGAAAGCCAGCGCTCCGAATCGGCTTGCCAGTGTCCCTTCTATCTCTGGAGCAAACATTAGGTCTTGTGAGCCATCGATAGCGTGCGATGCATGAGTGTTACTTGCCGTTCCCGACGCATCGGTGTTTGTCCATTCCGTTGTCGAATATGGATAAAGCCCTACGCAATATACAGTTCCGCTTGGGGGATACAACAATACATCGGATTCTGGATAGACCGTACCTCTACTGTTGAATTGCACTTCTGTGTGGCGCGGTAATATGTTAGGCGTCCCCCCGGCTTCATACGTTCCGGAAGTGTTAGAGAACCATACGGAGGCGTCTAACATATTATCTACGGAAGGAGTTGTACCCAAATATGGATTGGCGGAGGCAGCTGTGCGAGTAGTAACAAGGGGGGCTGTCAGGTATGCCGACACCCCTATTCGTGGATTAGAAAGATACATATCTTCCTCTTCCTGCTTATTCGTGCATCCACAGGTCAAAAGCACTATTGCTAATAGATTGAAAAAAAATAGTTTGTCCATGTTACGCATCATTTTGTTACATCTTTTGTGACATAGCCTCCTGTCGTCCAGTCAGTGACGGTGGCAGAAGCAGAAATGTAGCCACCTGCACAAAGCTTAAACTCAAGTACAAACTGGTGTCCCATTGTTGAGCCTGTAAACCATGTGTCTGATGCTGTTTTCAAATCAACATTGACTGTTACGTTCGAACGGTTCTCTGTGCTCAGTTCTAAGACATATTCATTGGTTCGCGAGCCAACATCCCCTGCTGTAGCCGAAACAGGCTTGCAAAGAATGTATGCCACCTCTGTTGATGTTGTTGGTATTGTATATCCTGAGGAATATGTTGCTGCAAACGTATTATCTGATCCTGTGGCATAAAATGGTAAGTCGCACGTTGCACCTGAAAAAGACACCTTTGACTCCACCTCACCTTGCATCGTACTAAAAATACCGCTGCTGATATCTGGCACGCTACTTAAATCAATGCTCAAAGAATTCTGTTGGCTTGTCAGTTTCAAGTTAGTCAGTTTTCCCCATGACGATGCAACAGACTCATCTTCTGCATATACCTTCACGCGCAAGTGTGTGAGCAGATGGAAGAAATGCAAGTGTGGTTGCGTCGGGGTTGGTGTAGCCTCAGATAAAGATAAAGTTCCAGACACCTGTGGAGCATAAAGTAAATCTTTGCTGCCGTCAAAGGTGAAACTGGTGGATGTGTTGCTTGTTCCATCATGTCTGTCCTCCCATCCTGCATTGGGATACAAGCCGACAAAATATACTGGTGCATTATTTGCAGGATATACCAGTCCATCTCTCGTCATTTGGTCTGCGCCATCCAGAAAATAGACTGTTGTGTGGTATCCCATGGTGTTGTCTGCTCCCGTTTTGGGGTCAGCACTATTATAAGGGTAATCACATGATGTCGTAGAAGCCCATACTATGGCATCAAATGAATTCTCTGTAGTGGGAGTAGTTAGTTCGTATGCAGACCTGGTGGTCGCTGCGTGAGAGATGCTGGCGGAAAGCCTAATGCTCCTATCTTTCAGCGTCACCAAATCAGTTTGGTCGTTCTGACAACCCGTCATACAGAACAAACTGCACAATATGGTTATATATAAGGTATTCTTCATAAAACTATTTCACATCTATGGTAGGTACTTCATGCGTCTGCCAAGGCTCTATCTCCACGTCAATCAATATTCGACCATTGTCCTTTCCCAAGTCAAGGTAATAGTTGTATATCATGCCTGGAAGCCAAGTATCATTGATAGTGCCATGAATATCACCAGTGCTTTCGTTATAGGTTTGATTCACCGTCAGGTTATTAGAACCTGATAATGTTTGCGGAATTACTATGTAGGGGCCACCTATCAGGGTGTTAAGGTTAAGTTGAATTGGACTCTCTTTACCAACAGATTTCGATAGCGTGGCATTTGTTCCCAACGAACTCCATCCACTACTGTAAATAAATGTACCACTTGTGGCTATTCCACTAAGCTCTACTGTGTTGATAATAGTACCGCGACGAACTGATTTCAAATAGATATTCACCAAGGCAAATGGATGTTGAAAATCTAATGCTACTTTGCCTATATTGTCGCCAGTTTTGGGCGTAGCACCATCGTAATCATTCCTTTGATTGGTTTTATAGGCATACAAAAACTCCTGCATGTCATTTTGACTGCTTTCGTCGAAAGTGTTGGGTGAGCCTGCAGTATAAGGCAAGGCTGCAGAAAACGATGGACCGTTGGAGTCGGAATAATCATTGATGGTAATAATTCCTGAAGGCGGAGTATAAGGCACATAGCCCACAAAGTCAACTGCACCTACTGTGCCAGCTTCAGAATGCACAGAACCTGCAATTGGCCAATAATAATGTGTCCAATCAGAGCTTGACGTCGAATAAAATTCCCAGCGAGTAATGTAACCACTGCGGTATCGTAACTTTGCATTGTCGAATAGGGAAGTCGATGTTCCATGGTAATAGGCATCGATACGAATGTCATGGCTCTGCAAATCCGTATTGTCACTAATGATGTTGGCACGGGTGGCATCAGTAGATGATGTACTGCAAACTTGAATCTTGATTTCCTTGGACGATTCATCTTGCACGGTGAGTTCCGGGATGTCGGCAGAACATCCTGCAAACATCTTTGCTGCCAGCAGAAGTAAACCAATATGCCAATTGTTATTTGCCATTTTCGTTTCTTCTTAGGAACCAAGTGGGGAATTGCTCCCCCACTTGGTTTGTTAGTGTTTCATACAAGGTTAGTTCCCTATATGCTGAGATTATTACTAAATATTAACAGATGTAGCACTCTGGTCTGCCCAGTCCTCAACAGTTGGGTTAATGAAGATCTCATGCAACTCGAAAGTGATCTCGTAGATGTAGTGCTTCTTCTGATCTACATTTCTATCTGATGGAGTATAGGTGTATTCGTAAGTCTTACCATCGAAAGAGTAGTTGATAGTGAAGCTGTCGAAGTCTGGAGTTGCAGCATCATCAGGTACAATCATCAAACCATTGCCGACTGTTGCAAAGCTCGTGGTGAGGGCAGTTGCTGACCAACCAGGAACTGCAACATTTGATCCTGTAGCAGGAAGAGATGACCATGCTCCTGCAACACTCTGTCCTGTCTTGGCATCGTAGCCAGTATGACTTACTGTGAATGTACCATTATACTTAGCACCATTCAGTGTGATGCTGTTGATTGTGATAGCTGTCTCGGCAGTAGTCTTTGCCTTCACCTGGAAATCAATCCATGCTTGTGCATGCTTGAATTCCATGTCCACCTTGGTAGGGAAAGTCAATGCGTTGCCGCTCTGCGTTACTTCGCCATCACCTCTTGCATACATCAAGTCACGCTGGTCAGTTGAGTTGTCGCTCATAACGATTACCACCTGGTCAGCCTTGTCAGTGCCCCATGTTACGCCTGTAGCATTGTCAGCATTAGCGTTGGCAATGGCAAGGAAGTTGATGTAAGCTGCTGTAAGCGGCCAGAACTTGGCAGTTGCTCCGCCCCAGTACGAACCAGCTCCAGAAGCTGCACCACCTGCATACTGATACTTGAACGCAGTGGCATCGAAGTAGGTACCGGCAGAACCTCCCGTAGCTTCAACCTGATAGGCTGTAATCATCATGTCGAGAGTAGTAGGGAAAACTGTTCCATCCACAGCAGCACGAGTTGTAGGAGTCGTAACAGCGCGGAAGACTATTTCCTTCTGCTTGTTAATTGTGTGGTTCTCTTCCATCACATTGTCGTTCGTGCAAGCGCCTAAGGCAAGCATTGCAGCTGAGAGTAAAAATAGATTTTTTTTCATAACTGTTAAATTTTTAATAGTTAATAAAAAGTTAATTGATAAATACAATAATGCATATATATTGAAAATATTTAACTAACCGATTCCTACTTCATGTATCTCTTCTTGCCATTGTTCCACGGTAGGTGCTATACCGCCACCTGTAGCCTCTGGCACTGGAATGTCCACGGTCTCTTCGATAATTATTTGATGGTCACTCTTTTCAAACTGGTCAGTAATGTCGGTGGAGAGGTGATATTCATTACCACCTGTATCGCGAATCACGATATGCAGATAGCTGCGACTCTCACCTGGCAGTTTACCGAAGGTGTTGAACGTGGTATAAAGGCACCCCTTCTTCTTGTCCACGCCAACAGGGAAACAGATAGTGGCAGGCTCTGTATTTAACTCGCCGCGTCCGAAGAAACTGCTGCGAGCTTGGTTAGTGACGAAGGCCTCGCAACTCTCTATATATTCAGCTCCGATAACGCTGTGTACCTCGAAGCCATAAGTTTCTACGATGGTAGAGGCTTTGGCATAGAGCTTTATCACCTTGTTCGTACCATACCACTCAGGAACCGTTACCTGGTCACGTGCCACCAAAAAGTGGTCTGGTGCATATATGATAGGACCTTGAATGGCATCTGCATCCATCGAACCACGGGTGAGAGCCTCGAGCGTAGCACGCTTTGTAGATGTGATGTCAGAGGTGAATGCCTCGAGTGTATTGATGTTATTCTCACCGCGCACCTGCACATATTCTGTACCAAAAGAATATACAACCATGTTATAGACACCAGGAGGAGTAGAGAGTGGTCCTCCATATCCTTTCACGAGATCTTTCGAACTCAAGTTGCCGCTCGCTGGTGAATAGAAGTTTGCATTCATGTAATCCGGTGCTTCTATTTTGGTAGGTATCTTGACATCCAAATCAAGATCCAGCTTCAAAGCCAGGTTCAGGTCAAGCTGCAAATCAAGCACTAACAGCAGATTCTCGTCCTTCGAGTGGTCATGGTCGTAGCACAGATCCTTATATTCGCAGCTGGCTAACATCACGCCAGTAAGCATCAAAATCAGGAGTCGCTTCATCATAACATACCTCCTTTCTTCTTATGCACATTGCCATGTCCAATAAGCCAAACAAGCGAAATGCAAGCCTTGGTTGGTCCCCACCAATTACGCTTGTGCGTTGAATGCCATACATAGTGACTGTCTATTGGATCATATACTTTGTACTCTTCACCATGAAAACCCAGTCCGATGGCAAAGTCGAGATTCAACCTGCGTGCCAGGGCAGTACTATATCCATACTCCACACCTCCGCCAAAGCCGAAACGAGATGCCTGATAGCCACGTCCGCCCCATTCGACGTCGTAGGTCATGGTTGAGCCGTAAGCTCCTATATGATGTCCCGTGAAAGGATGACCGTCAGCAGTCTTGCCGAAATACTTTCGTACACCGAGATAACCGCCATAGCCCTGCCAGTATCGGTGACGGCGGTCAGACTTCCACCATGCATACATCCACTCACCCGCAATGCTCCAACGACGTCCCAACGACAATTCGACACCCACGTTAGGAATGGCTACGGCATCGAAAAGCAGGTTGGTCTTCAACATCAGGTAGAACGTGCGCTCCACTTCATCCACATCGGAGAGTGAAGTCAGTTGCTCCTGC
Source organism: Bacteroidaceae bacterium (assembly GCA_017450985.1). GTDB lineage: Bacteria > Bacteroidota > Bacteroidia > Bacteroidales > Bacteroidaceae > Minthosoma. Next base: position 5,227 of record JAFSSN010000042.1, on the reverse strand, counting down.
ACAATCGAATCCACTGCCACTACTGTGTCGATTGCCACAGTATCAGTTTGCAAGTCACTTTGGTCTATGACCACCAGCACATCACCCGGACGTGCCACCTGATATTCAAGACTCCAGTCGGTTCTTCTCAAGGCAGGCATACAATGAACGAGCAAATAGCGGAAATCACCTGGATAAGTGCTGCGCAGGATACGCTCTTTCTCGTCAGGGTCGATAGCACTGCGTGCCACTTCAATAACTTTATCTCGATTAGGAAGCTGTGCCGTCGTAGCTTGTTCGGCAAAAGATGCCACGCCTTTCCAATCTTCTGCCACAAAGCTTGTAACAATGCGCTCTGGCGCCAAACCCTTGATGGAAGATATATGATTCTTCAGCCGTTCTGTGCGCAGGCGCGCCAAATATTCGTTAAGGTCATATCTGCCGTCAGGCGAAGCGTAGCCTACGATAATCAGTCGCTGCAAGGTGAGCGTACTGTCCGAAGCCATGCGACCTAATATTGTATCAATTTTACTTAGCTCAAACTTGTTGAGACTATAGTTTTGTAATATGTTTGCCGAGCCGATTGGGAAATTTATGCGAGTAGTTTCTTTTATAGTATCGTTTACAACAGATTGCGCAGTTTGCGCTGAGCTGGTTGCCGATTCAAGAAAGAGGAATGAAAGGGCCGCCAACAACGTTAAGAATAGACGGAATCTATAAATAGACGCGTGCGTGTAATATTTTTTGTTAAGCAATGTTGTAAAGCACTTTTTAACCATACACACAAGTTTTTTTAACCCGTTAGACACGGAAAAACAAATAATATGTACATAAATGTACCCGGCTGCAAACCTATGTAAAAATATTAAAATACCAAAATATTTCTATAAAAAATATTAAAAAAAACAAAATATTGTTATTCTGAAGGTCTAATTATGTTGTTTTTGTATAAAAAAAAGAGGCTTATTCACAAGTTATATTGGCGAATTATCATGATATTATAAGGCCAAAAAAGATAAAAAGTCACCATGTTTACAGATGCAAAACTGCAAACATGGTGACTATCATTTCAATAGAAATCAAGACCGCCGCATACCTCCCACCCGTCGGGATGTTTGTTAAACGTCAATCCAACGAAACAAGGCCGTGGCAAGCGAATCAGGAAAGCGAATGCACGGCACTACTGATTCCCATACTTAACCTTCAACAGACTGACAAGACTCTCAGTCAACTCTGGAGAATGGAACTTGGCATTTTTCTCGCCATAAGCTATAACGGCCAACGAGAAGTTGTCGGCAAGGCACTCCTCCGGCGCAACCACATAAGCAGTATTACGCCCTACCTTTTCCCAAAATTCCGCCATGTCGTTCACCGGATAAGCCTTGGTAAAGTCGTCAAGCGGAACAAGCACTGTTTCAATATTATTGAAGAACGTAGCATTGTTGCCATCCACGGCAGCAGCATCAGCCCACGTCTTTACGAACCTTACAACAAGTTCACACTTACGCTTCTCGCCGTCGATAGTCACCTCGATATAGTTGTCCATGTGCTCAACATCAGGATTGGTCAGTATCTGCTGCTTCACCTCGGCAGGGAAGTCTATGTCATGGTCCAAGATGCTGAAGCCTATAAGGTTGTACATACTGCTGCGGAAGTCAGAATTGGCACGGGTAAGGCAGTGGAACATCTCGTGGAGCAGCAGAGACTCCAAGCTCATGTTGCCCATCCACTTTGTCCTCTCGTCTGCGTCTTTCTTATTACAGTTCACGACATACTTCAGCACGTCACTACCCAAGTATATAACCGAACCGTTGGTGTAGCCGCCGGCGCCGCCCTCCTCGCTCATGGTAGTCTTTACCAAGGCAATGTCTGCGGGGAACGGCAGTCGGCACCCTATCCTTGCCAGATGTTTCTCAGCAGAGTCAACAGCCTGCTGCAATACGTTCTTCTCGTCCTGCGTAAATTCCTGCACCTGCTCTTTGGCGTAAGCCTTGAACTCGTCGAGAGTGGCGTCCGTCTTCCTCATACGCCATTCCAGGTCGTTACGGCTCAAGCCGGCATAATAGTCCGCACGGCTGTCAATCAACTGCCGTCCTTCGTCCAGCGAAGCACAATGGAAACTAATCTGGCGAGTCTGTGCCACAGTACTCACACAACAAGTAAGCATCACGCCGAGTAATGCCCATACCCGTTTCATAACAAAAGATTTTGCTCTCATTTCTCCTACTATTTATTATTTTTCTAAAGTTTCGCAAGTAGTAAACTGGAGTTAACTTCGTGAAGTAAAAAGGAGTAACCGCTTCGCTCAGGACGATACTCTTTCGCTTAAAACGCATCCGTAAACAGTCAAACGTCCTTTTTACTTCATGGAGCGTAGCGGAATTAACTCCGCTTAACTCCTTTTTTACTCCAAGCAAGTAAAGCGTTAGCGATACTTGCGAAAGTTGAGTTTATTATTTGTCTAAAGTTTCGCAAATAGTCAACTGTAGTTAACCACTTGCGAAACTTAAATCGCTTTAGAACCTGCCAATCACAATTAAGGCAGACAACACTAATGCTTGTATGCCTTGTTCTTCACATCGTCGATGGTAAGCAGCGTAAGTTCCTCCTTCGTAGCGTTCTGCACCGTTGACAGACGGTTGGCCTGCCGCTGAATAGTCTTCTCAAACAAGTTACGGGCAAAACGTGCATTACCGAAGTTGCGGTCCTTATGAGCCACCACATAGTTGAAATATCCCTTCAGGTAGTCGGACGCCTCTGGCGTAAGCTTATACTGATTCTTCTTGACATAGATGTTGAAGATTTGCAGCAGTTCGTCGCCAGTATAGTCAGGGAAGTTGATATAACGGTTGAAACGTGACTGGAGACCCGGGTTAGAATCTATGAAACGCTTCATCTCGTCAGTATAGCCTGCTATGATTACCACAAGACTGTCGCGGTCGTCCTCCATACGCTTCAGCAGGGTGGCAATGGCCTCCTCGCCATAATCCATGTGCTTGTCCACAGGCACAAGGGCGTAAGCCTCATCAATGAAGAGCACACCGTTGATGGCAGAGTCGATGATGGCATTAGTCTTCTCGGCAGTCTGTCCCACGTAGCCTGCTACCAGTCCCGAGCGGTCGGTCTCCACCGTATGGCCTCTCTTCAGCACGCCAAGGTCCTTGTATATACGCGCCACGATACGTGCCACGGTCGTCTTACCAGTACCAGGACTGCCGGTAAACACGAGGTGAAGCGACATCTTCGGAATCTTCAGTCCCTGCGCCTCACGCTGCTTCTGCACCTTCACGAAGTTGGCAAGCGAACGCACCTCTTCCTTCACCTGTTCAAGTCCCACAAGTTCGTCAAGCTCCTTGTAAGGGTCGCCTGTCATAGGAGCATTTATGACCACGCTGTCCAGCTTTGCCGACTGCTTGGCAGGCTGCTCCGTCGTCTGCTCCTCCGTCGTCTCCTCTTCATCGTCCAAGTCGATTGTAAACACCATTATCATAAATGCCGTGAACAGAATCACAAAACCTATCGACATACATCCACAGCCTCTAAACACCTTTTTCCAAAAATCCTCTGGTAACTGCATATACTTGTTGTTTTATTGTTTAACCTTTACATATATTCCATCGAACGAAGCCCCCATGCCAAAGCACTTTAGCGTTGCCGGAGCCGAAGTAGTGGTCAGCACTACAAAGCGGGGGAAGAACGTGGCACGGAAGCCATATCCGCACTCGTTCACATTGTTGTACTCAAAGACATTGCCGCGAAGCACAGCCGGCCTTCCCACAGCACTCTTCCCAAGGGCTATGTTATGCGCCGTATTGCCGCAATCAAAATGCACCTTGTTCTTGCCTGCAGCCTTAAAGGATATCTGGCCTCCCATCATGCTCTTATAGCTTTCGTTCCACTGCTGGAAGGCATAGCTCTTGCCTATGTTGCTCGGCTCCTCGGGAACAAGCAGCGACTTGTTGAACCACTTCACCGCCTCATGACTGACATAAGGCTCAGCAATCTTCATCTGCTTCTGAGTCTTAGGATTGACCCATGCGCCTTCAAGCCTGCCCTCATCCACGCTGCCCGACAGATTGATAATGCCCGACACCGAGCCGTCCGCCTGATACTCGTTGAGCAAGTAATATTCCCCGCTGCCGTCCCGGCTCACAGTACCGGCAATCATGATAGGAGCAGGATTCTTAGCCTTGGGATAATAAATGTAACCTGCCACAATGCCGTCGGCATTCTTCTGGAACGCTATTACCACCGACACGCGCCCGTCCAGCTTGGCGTCGATGCTGTAGAACGGCAGATTGAGCATATCACTGTAATTCACCACCTCCTCGTCGTCCATCTTCCAAGTGTTGCTTAGATATTCCTTCAACACCGTTCCGTCCCAGCGATAGTATGTCACCACCCTCTCGTCGGGGCCGGCACTCATAGCCGTAGTAATGCACTTTGCTTCAGCATCCACCTGCGGCTCGCCAATCTCGTTGTAGCCCTGAGCACGTACAAAGCAATGCTGCTTCTGGTCCCACAGCAAAGCCTCGTGGCGAGTGTTGTTGGAGAAGCCGCCGACGTAGCCCAGATAAACATCAACATCGAGATAGCCGTCGAAGTTCAAATCCTGCTCCGTGACCGACACAGCCTCAACCATGTCCTCACCCATCGCCTCCGGCAGCTCATACCGATACTCTTTGACGAGCTTATTGCCCGCACTGACGACAAGCCTCACCACACGATACAAACCGTCCGTATCCTTATCCTTCGAAAGCTTAATGCTGAAATCCTTTCGCTCATACACACCCGTTGACTGCGCCTGCACGCCAGCCACGAGAAACAAGCCTAATGCCACGACAGCACATCTTCTTTTCATCACACCTAACATATCAAACCTATATAACGTCATTAACTTATCAAGTCGTAACTCTTAATTACTGAAGTTTCGCCTACGGCGGAGTGAAGAATGAAGAATGAAGAATGAAGAGTGAAGAGTGAAGAATGAAGAGTGAAGAATGAAGAATGAAGAATGAAAGTTACTCTGTTCATCAAATTAATTATTTCAAATTAATTATTAATTATTAATTAGTCATTCGTCTTTTTACTCCATGGAGCGTAGCGGAATTAACTCCGTTTAACTCCTTTTTTACTCCAAACAAGTAAAGCGTTAGCGATACTTGCGAAACTTCAGTTAATTATTAATTAACCATCAATCATCCAACACAAACTTCTCGCCGTTCCACGTAAACTTCTTCTTCACCTC
>JAFSSN010000004.1 GCA_017450985.1 Bacteroidaceae bacterium | reverse complement strand
TAGTTCAGTAGGTTAGAATACATGCCTGTCACGCATGGGGTCACGAGTTCGAGTCTCGTACGCACCGCAAAGAAGCAGTCTTTCATTTTTGAAAGACTGTTTTTTGTTTATTTTCACTTCCCTTCCACCGTTCACACACGGGAGCATCCAACAGTAAAACATTTTCACGCCACTCACCACGCGCTTTCACACCACACGCAAAGCCCAAACGTCGTACATAGCAGCCACGAGCCATGCACGAACAAATCATACACTATATATTTTACAATCGTAGAAATTACAAATCTGGAATACAGAGGAAATTCATTTGCACCTAAACAAGAATGTGCAAAGCTTTCCACTTACAGCACTACATGGATGCGGCCGTCATTTCGTCATCCACCTTTCACATTCCATCACTTTATCTTCACTTTATTTTAGACTTGTACATACGCCAGCGCTCACGGATGGAATTCACATATCCATACGTCTCAGAACCGCGGAAATAGCCATGCTGCACCACTTCATCATTATAATAAGCAGCATCACTCATACGCAAGACATACGTTGCAACGCCACCTTGCCATACATCAGCATTACCGCCGGACTTACGGCACAAAGCACGAGCGTCGTCCACATGCCCTGCCCCGGCGTTATAAGCAGCAAGGACGAAGTTTATACGCTCGTCTTCATCACGCACGTCAGAATAGTGTTGTTCCAACTGACATATAAGACGTACAGCACCACGCACACTGCTCTCAGCATTGAACACCTCGTTCTCCCCTACGCCGACATCATGTGCCGTAGAAGGCATTAACTGCATAAGTCCCAAGGCTCCCATCCACGACACGGCATTAGGGTCGAAGCCTGACTCCTGATATGCCTGAGCAGCCAACAGTCTCCAATCCCAACGACAACGCGCTGAATAAGTCTTGAACAAATGGTCATAAACCGATATCTGTCCTTTGGCAAGGTTAAGTATCGGCGCATAAACCTTACGTCGTGGAGCATAATAGCGTCCACGTCGTCCTTTGGAAGTACGTACACGGAAAGTAGCGTAATCAAAGAAGTGTTTTTCATTATCTTTCATCCACCCGTCGAGCGACTCGGCAAGCAAGGTGGAAGTACTGCGCACAGCCCATGCCACGCGCTCGCCCTTGTTCGGGCGTTCCTCGCCGCGTACCACGGCAAGGCTGTCGAGAAAGGACGTCAACTGGCCGGCACCGCAATAAGCAACGCTGTCGTCATCCTCTGCTTCATCCCCTACAGACATCCCGTAAGCGATGACATCACCATCGCCGTCAAGCAGCTTTCGAAGCATCTCCTCACGGCTGCGGCACACATCTACGCGGATGCCCACACCGATACTGTTAGCGTAAGCATCAGCCAACAGGTACTGGGAACCAAAATTTTCTCCACGATATTCAAAGTAACTTGACGAGCCATAGAGCGTCAGCACTATAAGTTCGCCATTATCCTGAATATCGTGGAGATCAAAGTCTCCTTCCTCCGCACACGTCTCATGGGAAGAGAAAACTGCCGATTCACCGGCATTGTCTCCCTTGCCACAAGACATCATTAGTGCGAGAAGTGCAAATACACTATATGTTAATTTGCTTTTCACCCTTTGTTTCTGCGCTGACTCGGACGATTCTGCACACGCTGCTTAATCTCAGCCTTGTGCTTAGCCGCTCCCGAAGCATGCGCACCTGTTCTGTACGCCTTTCCCTTTGCCTTAGTCTTGACCTTGTTTGGATTCTCTTTCTTCTCCTTCTTGGCTCCACTAAAGCTGATGCCATTCATCATGGCGTACATAATTTCATTTTCTGTTGCCATAAGCATTTATTATCAATGGTGGAAGAGGCGGATTCCCGTGAACGCCATTGCAATATTGTACTTGTCGCAAGTCTCGATAACATTATCATCACGTACTGAGCCACCTGCCTGTGCAATATACTGTACACCGCTCTTGTGCGCACGCTCAATGTTGTCGCCAAATGGGAAAAACGCGTCACTACCGAGCGCAACACCAGTATTCTTTGCAATCCACGCCTTCTTTTCCTCTCTTGTAAGTGGTTCTGGCTTCTCTGTGAAGAACTGCTGCCATACGCCGTCACGAAGTACATCCTCCCACTCGTCGCCGATATATACGTCGATGGTGTTGTCGCGGTCTGCACGGCGAATGCCCTCCTTGAACGGAAGTGCCATTACCTTAGGACACTGGCGAAGCCACCAAATATCAGCCTTGTTGCCTGCAAGACGAGTACAATGGATACGGCTCTGCTGACCAGCACCGATACCAATAGCCTGTCCGTCCTTCACGTAGCACACAGAGTTACTCTGAGTATATTTGAGTGTGATGAGGGCAATCTTCAAGTCACGCTTAGCCTCGTCTGTGAATGTCTTGTTCACCGTAGGGATGTTCTCGAAGAGAGAATCTTTTGACAAGTCAATCTCGTTGCGTCCCTGTTCGAATGTAACTCCAAACACCTGCTTGCTCTCGATTGGAGCAGGCTTGTACTCTGGGTCAATCTTTATAACGTTGTAAGTTCCCTTGCGCTTGTCACGCAGAATCTCAAGAGCCTCAGGAGTGTAATCTGGCGCAATAACACCATCTGACACTTCACGCTTGATGAGCGTAGCAGTAGCCTCATCACAAGTATCGCTCAACGCAATGAAGTCGCCGTATGAAGACATACGGTCAGCACCACGAGCACGCGCATAGGCTGTAGCGATTGGTGACAATGGAATCTTCACATCGTCAACAAAATAAATCTTTTTCAAAGTGTCTGACAGCGGAGTGCTTACGGCAGCGCCGGCAGGACTGACATGTTTGAAGGATGCTGCGGCTGGAAGACCTGTAGCTGCCTTCAATTCCTTTACTAACTGCCAACTGTTCAGCGCGTCGAGGAGGTTGATGTATCCTGGACGTCCGTTCAACACTTCAATTGGAAGCTCTCCCTCCTGCATATAAACGCGAGAAGGTTTCTGATTCGGGTTACACCCGTACTTCAATGCTAACTCTTTCATCTGTCTATTTTACTTTGTAAGAATAATATTTTGCCCGCAAAGGTAAGACATTTTTCCGCAAATATCATCAAATAGATATAAAACATATTGCAACTAAAAAGAAATTTAGTATTTTTGCAGCCAAAATAACAAACATACAAATATTATTTGTTGTAAGCAAAAAGAATTTAGGATGAAGAAAAATTCAAAGATGTCACTGGACAGCCTCACAAAGGGCAACATTTGGACTATTGACGAAACAGAACTGCATCAGATGATTTTGGACGCAAAGAAACACGATGACTTTGCAGAAAACGAAACACACTACATGAATATCATTCGTACCGTGTTCGACATTCAGTACCTGAATCGTGAAGATGCAAAGAAAGTAGCTCAACTCGAAGCTCTACACTACGAAATCTTTTCGTCACCAAGTGAGGGCGACAACAACGCCATTGCCATTCGCAAGCACCCAATAAAGAAAATCACAGACCTCACACTCGAAAACATTGCCCACCTCGAACCATACGAGATACTCTCACTCATCGAAAAGAACATGGGCACAGGATGGAAGGGACTGCCATTGGCCATTCAGGACATCATCGAATCTAACTTCTTCGTTGACTGCAGCGTTCTCCCTGCAAGCACAATGCACCGTGCCGGCGGCATCATCGACAAGCGCAAGGAAGCCGGCTACGAAGTGCTCGAAATTGTAAGAGGAGCATGGATTGAGGCAATCTTCATCAAGGCTAAGCCAAAGGTTGAGCGCGTGAAGTACAACTCCGGCGTCAACAATGTCCGTCTCTCAGGAAACGATGATGACGACAACTTTGACAGCGATACAGAAGAAATCGAACCAGAAGATGACGACGACATGGAGGATGACGACCTCAACGACCGTACACCTGACGGCGACGACGACTACATGGACGACGAAATGGAGGAAGGCAATCCAGAAATCGAAGACATCGAGAATCTCGAAGTCGTTGACGACGATGACGAATAATTACAGAAAAGCATATTTTTCCATAAAGCGCAGCGTATTTTCTACGTTGCGCTTTTATTTTTCGCACCTACCATTCCCACGCCACAAACGTATAAAAAGCCGCTCTGCAATGTACATAAAAGAATATAAATTACCCTTCATTTCAAAAAACAAGCTTTTTCCTTTCAAATTGCAAAATTTCACCTAAAATATTTTGTCAGTTTGGCAAAAGTCCCTACCTTTGCACTCGCAAAACGGAAGGAATAACAAAACAACTTCCCAAAAGCAACCAACATGGTGGATGTAGTTCAGTTGGTTAGAGCGTCAGATTGTGGTTCTGAATGTCGTGGGTTCGAGTCCCACCCTCCACCCTAAAAGACTTCGAGATTTCTCGAAGTCTTTTTCGTTTTTAGACGTTCACACACCTATTTCAACCATGCACACCTTCACCACCAAAACATTTCATCCGCCCATCTCCCCATCAACAAAAAGTATTTTAGACATTCACCTATTCATGGCAAGAAAATCCTTTCACCATTCACATTTCCATCAACTATACCATCTACAACCATCCACACCTTCACCACACAACCATTTCCTGCCACCCAAACCAATATTCACAAAAGTCCAACATACTCAAACATCTTTCTATATGCCTCCGCCTTACGTTCAAGCGACATAGGATAGGCACGCGACGACGACGGCAGACGATAAAGAACCATCGACGTATCGGGAATAGGCACATACTCCCCCACCTTAGGTGCAACGTCTATGCTTAACGTAGCACACAACGTGGATGTAGCTTTCTCGCCCGTAGTAACTACAGCCCTACACAACGGCACCTTTGCCAACAAGGCACGTATGTCTGTAGGCTCCACAACCTCAAGAAACTTATCGGAGGCGTTGTCCTGCAAACGACGCACGGCAGTGGCAGTATCGTAGAAGCCTACGCCTTTTTCGTTCAAGAAGTCCACAATGGCTTTCAAACGAAAGCTCTTAGAAACAAGGTTCACGAAATGGTTCTTGTCGTCAAAGAACAACAGTCCCTCTATGCGCCAATGGTCATTGATAAAATTAGGATAGAAGAAATCCATGCACCAACGCTTGCGCTGTGGCGGGAAACTACCGAGAAACAATACCTTCGTGTTCGATGGAAGGAACGGCAGAAGCGGATGATATTCCACATCTCCCACCGACCTTCTTATATTATCCTCCGCCAAATACGAATATTTATCCATAGCTTGTTTTTTTCGCAAAAATAAAGACTACCGCCACATCACACAAAACAAAATGCCATGTTTTTGGCTCGTCACCCCCACATTTCTGCAACAACAGGCTTTATTTGAGCAAAAAGTATTATATTTGCCCGTATAAAACAAGAGACAAGTATAAGGCATGAAGATACATTTCAACATAGACTACCATACAAACTGGGGAGAATACCTTCTCATACACTTAGACATACTGGACCGCGAAGACAACGTGCTGGTGACACGCCAATGTCCTTTGGAGACCTTTGACGGAAAAATGTGGGAAGGAGAAATTACTTTCCCGCACGAGGACGCTACAGGCGTCAAGTACAAATACGCCGTTTACAACGAGGAAGGGCTCGTGTGGACAGAATGGGAAGTAGCCCCACACAAAATAACTTTCGACGCAGACACCGACAGCTACGTAGTGAACGACTATTGGTGTCCCATCCCGGACGACTTGCCTCTCTACTCGTCTGCTTTTACAGAATGCATCGGCAAGCACACACTCGACAAACTTGAGAAGACTCACGCCAGCACCCTGCAACTACGCGTGGTGGAGCCAAGACTGCGCGAAGGACAGCGTCTTGCCATCTGCGGCAGCATACCTCAACTGGGAGCATGGGGCCGCCCTATAAGAATGGCACACACAGGACTGCAAGAATGGGCGGTAAACATCGACGCTTCGCTGCTCTACCATTCCGCAGAATACAAATACGTAATCGTGGACGACCGCAACAACATAACGCAATGGGAAGAAGGCATGAACCGCAAAATACGCCTTCCGAAGATGGCAGACAAACAAATGTGGATAAAGACCGACAAACGCCCAACCTTCGACCTTCCTAAATGGAAGACTGCCGGCATCGTCATCCCCGTCTTCTCGCTGCGCACGAACAACAGCGCCGGCATCGGTGACTTCGGCGACCTGAAAACACTTGTAGCATGGGCATCGAAAGTCAAGATGCACGTAATACAGATACTCCCAATCAACGATACAACGGCAACAGGCAAATGGACGGACTCCTATCCTTACAACGCCATAAGCATCTACGCCTTCCACCCTATATACTGCAATCTGAACGCGCTACCGCGTCTGAAGAGCAAAGTGAAGATGGAGGAATTCCTCATCAAGCAGCAGAATCTCAACCAGCTTGCTGAAACCGACTACGAAGCTGTATTCAAACTAAAGATGGACTACCTGCGTCTCATATTCGCACAGGAAGGAACGGAAGTGCTCAAGTCAACCGGTTTCACAGAATACTTCAACGCCAACCGCGAATGGCTCATGCCTTACGCAGCCTTCTGTCATCTGCGCAACACATACGGCACCGCCGACTTCACCAAGTGGGAGAAACACAGCACATACGTCAAAGAAGATGTTGAAGCTCTGTGCGATAAGGACAGCGACACATACCTCGACTGCGCTCTGCACTTCTACATCCAGTACCAGCTCCACACCCAACTTACCGAGGCACGCAACGAAGCACGACGCCACGGAATCATTATCAAAGGCGACATTCCTATCGGCATAAGCCGTACAAGCGTAGAGGCATGGACCGAGCCTAAGCTCTTCAACCTCGACAGCCAGGCTGGAGCTCCACCAGACGCTTTCTCAGCCGACGGACAGAACTGGGGATTCCCGACCTACAACTGGGAGGAGATGAAGAAAGACGGCTATCAGTGGTGGCAATGCCGCTTCAAGAAAATGGCAGAATACTTCGACGCCTACCGCATCGATCATATATTAGGTTTCTTCCGCATCTGGGAAATTCCGCTACACAGCGTACACGGACTTCTCGGCCAGTTTGCACCGTCGCTGCCGCTAAGCATAAACGAGATTGAGAACTACGGCCTTAAGTTCCGCAAGGACTTGATGACCAAGCCGTACATTACCGACGACAGCCTCGAACAAATCTTTGGCTACCGCAAGGACATAATAAAAGCCATTTACCTGTACGCCAAGGCTGAAGGACGCTACGACCTCAAAGTGCAATACAACACACAGCGCAAGATTGAAGCTGCCTTCAACGGCAAGACCGACGAAGAAAGCATACTCATACGCGACGGACTCTACCGCCTTGTCAGCAGCGTGCTCTTCATTCCAGACAGACATTACCCGGAACTCTACCATCCACGCATATCTGCACAGACCGACTACGTTTACCAGACTCTCGCAAAGCACGAGCAGGACGCCTTCAACCGCCTGTACAACGACTATTACTACAAGCGCCACAACAACTTCTGGTACGACGAAGCCATGCAGAAACTGCCAATCCTCACACAAGCCACACGAATGCTCGTATGCGCCGAGGACCTCGGCATGATTCCAAGCTGCGTGGCATGGGTCATGGAACGTCTGAAGATTCTGAGCCTCGAAATACAAGCCATGCCGAAGAAGGAAGGCTGCGAGTTCGGAAACCTCCAAGACAATCCATACCGTTCCGTAGCAACAATATCCACCCACGACATGTCGCCTCTGCGCCTGTGGTGGAAGGAAGACTACAAACGCGCGCAGCGTTTCTACAACACCATACTGCAAAAAGACGGCAACGCGCCGAAGGAAGCACCCGACTGGCTGTGCGAGGAAATCGTCTCACGACACTTATTCTCGCCTTCATGCCTGTGCGTCCTCTCATTTCAGGACTGGCTGTCTATGGACGAGCGTCTGCGCCTTGCAGACCCAGAAAAGGAACGCATAAACATACCAGCCAACCCACACCACTACTGGCGCTACAGGATGCACCTGACTATTGAACGGCTTATGGAAGCCAAAGACCTCAACAACAAGATTACAGCACTCATCGAAAACTCTGGACGAGCATAAAAAACAAAGATAATGACCAATACTAACAAGAAGAAACGCAGTAAGAAAGGCTTCTTAGCCACATTCATCGTCGTGACCATCATCTTCGCGGCCGTGCGTCACCTCGCCTTCAGCGACACGCAAATGGCTGCAGCAAAAGCAGGAACAGCATTACGCGACTCGTCCTACGACCCGTCCTTCGACCCGGAAGACCTGCCACTTGAAGAAGAGGAAGAAGAAAACAACGACAGCTACACTTCACTCGACGACAACACACAGCTGCTCGAATTTCCCGACGACGACATCTACGGCAGACCGCACGCAGTAAACGGAGTATGGAGCTTCGACAAATGCTTTCCCGACATCAACGACGTGCAGATTAAGGCTGCAAAGAAAAACGGCATCAATCCGCCTGCCAACCGCGAGGAAGTACTCAAGCTCGTCAAGGCGCACAAACTGGTGGACATAAGCAACTCACCTTTCTACGTCATCGATGACCTCTCCCACTCCATGCCTTATCTCGTGCCAAAGGCGCAGCATCTGCTCAACACCATCTGTCTCAACTTCATCGACTCGCTACAGATGAAGGGCATCAGCCCACACTTGCCGATGATAACGTCCGTACTGCGAACCACCGACGATGTGAAACGGCTGCAAAAGAAAAACGGCAACGCCACCACGAACTCATGCCACTGCTACGGCACGACGGTCGATATTTCATACGTGCGCTTCGTTCCGCTTACAGGAACCTACGACGAGTCCAAGCCGCTAACACGCTGGGACTTCAAGATGAAACAAGTACTGAGCGAGGTGCTCGACGACATGCGCAACCAGAACAAGTGCTACATTAAATATGAGGTAAAACAAGGATGCTACCACTTGACGATAAGATGACAGAATACCTTCACGAACTACCGTTGCAAACCAGCGACATACCCTCGCCACAGCAATTCACCTATCCGTTCTGCTACACGCCACATCCGCTGTGCGTGGCAGCAGCCGAAGAACTGCGCCCTACGCTCCACCAGCGTTTCCCCTCGCTCAGCACATCGGGGAAGATGTTCGGAGTACTTGTCGTTGACACACCGCACGGACGCGGCTACTTGTGCGCCTTCTCCGGCATTCTCGAAGGCAGCTACATCCACAGCGGTTTCGTTCCGCCCATCCTCGACCTTCAAGACCCCGACGGATATTTCCGACAGGAAGAACTACGCATAACGGACATAAACAGCCGTCTAAAGGCCATGTCCGTCCCTTGCGACAGCACACTGGCAGAAGCCATGAAAGCAGAGCGTCGCCAGCGTTCCGCTGCATTACAGCAATGGACCTTCCGCCACTTCATCATGCTCAACGCACACGGCGAGACAAAGGACCTGCTCGAAATTTTCAAGGACTACCGCGCACCTCTCACCGAAGAGCAATACCGCAACCACGAGAAGCCTGCCGTAGGCATTCCTCCAGGCGGCGCCGGCGAATGTTGCGCACCTAAGCTTCTCCAGTTTGCCTATCAGGCAGGATGGAAGCCCCTCTGCATGGCTGAATTCTGGACAGGAGCATCACCCAAGAACGAGATAAGGATTGAAGGCAACTACTACCCGTCGTGCAACAGCAAGTGCAAACCCATACTCTCCCACATGCTCAAGGGACTCGACGTGGAGCCTAACCCGCTCATCGCCCGAAACAAGGCAGCTGCAGCCGACATGGAGGTCCTCTACACCGACGACGATATAGCCGTGGTAAACAAGCCTTCGGGCATGCTGAGCGCACCGGGCAAGGACGACGGCATTCCGTCCGTACTATCCGTGGCACAGCTACTTTTTCCACACGCCACAGGTTCCATCATTGTACATCGTCTCGACATGGACACATCGGGCATCATGGTGCTTGCCCTCAACGACAAAGCCTACCACAACCTGCAACAGCAGTTCGTACGCCACGACACGCAAAAGAAATACATCGCCCTGCTCCAATACAGCGACGCCACGGCTGCCAAACCGCACGAAGGAACAATCTCCCTTCCTCTGTGTCCGAACCCGTTCGACCGCCCACGGCAGATAGTAAACTACGAACACGGCAAACGCGCCGTAACACGCTACGAGATAATCAGCATCCAGCCCCAAGCCATCCGCGTGGCATATTACCCGGAAACAGGCCGTACACACCAGCTGAGGGTACATTCTGCACATCCCGAAGGTATGAGCTCGCCCATCATCGGCGACAATCTCTACGGCACCCCATCCGACCGCCTCTGCCTGCACGCTGCAGAACTACGGCTCACCCACCCCACGACGGGCAAGGAACTACGCTTCGTGAGCGAACCGCCATTCTAAATTGGCACATCCGTCCTTCTCACGGACCGACACATAGGCAAACACCATTTCATGAGTTTTTTTCAAGCAACTTATCCAAGTTGCAAGCCGTCCACAGAACATCTGTTCATGCGGACGGCTCTTTCTTTATCATGAACTGCCGAACACACCTTTCCGCAATCCAACATTTCACAATAAGCACTTTAATATTCCACAATAAAAACGTTAATACCTCACAATAAAAAAGGCGACGCATAAACTATGCATCGCCAACAAATAAAATTTTATGCTTAACAGTCAATATGGAGCTTAGATAAGTTCAACAGAACGCTTAACGAAGTTGCTGAGAGCCTCGCCCTTAAGCATACCGTTCTGGAGAAGAGCAAGGTCGATAAGCTGACTTACAACCTTAGTATCCTTCAACTCAACCTTGATGTCCTTCTTTGGCTCTTCCTTCTTCTCACCCTCCTTTGGCTCTGGTGCAGGAATCTCGATATCCTCTGCAACAGCCTGAGCCTCTGTGAGCACCTTCTTGATGAGTGGGTGGTCGGTGTTGAGAACAAGGTTCATCATGTCTGGCATTTCACCGTAGAATGCCATACCAGGCTGCAGACGTGCCATGTCCTTCATGCGTCGCATGTACTCGCTCTGAGTGATGACCACCGGTGATGCGCTCTCGCCGAGTGCCTGGCTGTCAACCATAAACTCAATCTTGTTGAGCTTAGGAAGGCTGCCCTCGAATGCCTTGCTGAGAATCTTCTTGTCACGCTCAGCAAGCTCTTCCTTCTTCTCGTCGTTCTTCACGATGAGCTTGTCAACGATGTCAGAGTCAACACGTGTGAAGCGGCACTTCTCGAACTTCTGCTCGAAGAGTCCAACCATTGCAGGGTCGAGCTGACCGTCCATCAACAATACGTTATAACCCTTGTTGTGGGCAGCGTCGATATATGTGTACTGATCCTCTGTGTTCTGAGCGTACAGATATACAAGATTGCCGTCCTTGTCGGTCTGATTGTCCTTGATGAGTGTGTTGTACTCCTCGTATGTATAGTGCTTGCCCTCTGTGTCCTTGAGGAGAGCGAAAGACTTAGCCTTGTCGTAGAAGCCCTCGTCAGACAACATTCCGTAGTTGATGAAAATCTTGATGTCGTCCCACTTGTCCTCAAACTCCTTGCGGTCGTTGGTGAAGATGCTCTTCAGACGGTCGCTAACCTTCTTTGAAATGTATGTAGAAATCTTCTTCACGTTCTGGTCGCTCTGAAGGTAAGAACGGCTTACGTTCAGCGGAATGTCCGGAGAGTCGATTACACCGTGGAGCAATGTGAGGAACTCTGGCACGATACCCTCAACTGAGTCTGTTACGAACACCTGGTTGCAGTAGAGCTGAATCTTGTTCTTCTGAAGGTCGAAGTTGCTCTTCACCTTAGGGAAGTAGAGCACACCTGTGAGGTTGAACGGATAGTCAACGTTGAGGTGAATCCAGAAGAGAGGCTCGTCGCTCATAGGATAGAGCTTGCGATAGAACTCCTTGTAGTCCTCGTCCTTGAGGTCTGCAGGCTTCTTTGTCCAGAGCGGAGTCGTGTCGTTAATGATTTCGTCCTCGTCGGTGTCAACCATCTTCTTCTCCTTGTCGTCCCACTTGCTCTTCTTACCGAAGGCAACTGGAATAGCGAGGAACTTGCAGTATTTGTTGAGGAGTTCCTTAATCTTGCCATCCTCGAGAAAGTCCTTGCAGTCGTCGTCGATGTACATCACGATATCTGTACCGCGGTCAGCCTTGTCAACCTCCTCGATAGAGAACTCTGGACTACCGTCGCAGCTCCACTTCACGGCCTTACTGCCCTCACGCCAGCTCTTGGTGATAATCTCAACCTTCTTGCTGACCATGAATGAAGAGTAGAATCCGAGTCCGAAGTGTCCGATAATGGCGTTGGCATCCTCCTTATACTTGTCGAGGAAGTCGTTTGCGCCTGAGAAGGCAATCTGATTGATGTACTTGTCAATCTCCTCTTCTGTCATACCGATACCACGGTCGCTGACAGTAAGGGTGCCTGCATCCTTGTTGATGCTTATGTGTACTGTAAGGTCACCAGCCTCGCCCTGGAGCTCACCCTTTGAAGCCAGAGTTCTGAGCTTCTGTGAAGCATCTACCGCGTTGCTGACAATCTCACGAAGGAAAATCTCATGATCACTATAGAGAAACTTTTTGATGACGGGGAAGATGTTCTCTGTCGTTACCCCGATATTACCTTTCTGTGCCATATATAGTTTTTATTTATTATTTCGGAAAAACATCCGTCATGAGGTACAACAAAAAAAATGCCAGCCATTGTCTGACTGACATTTTGTCATATTACGTTGGCAGACTTTTTTATTCTGCCGATACGCTTACCTTCACATTTTCGCCCTCGAGAGTGGCATTCAGTACCGTTCCCTCTGCCAGTTCGTTCTCTACGATAATCTCGGAAAGCTTGTCCTCGAGATGCTCCTGAATGGCACGGCGCAAAGGACGCGCGCCAAACTGCTTGTCGTAGCCCTTGTTGGCAATAAACTTCTTCACTTCGTCGCTGATTGTCAGCTTGTAGCCTATGGCCTCAACACGGCTTTGAAGTGCCTGCAACTCCAGTTCGATAATTTGCAGTATGGCGTCAAGCTCAAGCTGGTCGAACGTGATAATCTCGTCGATACGATTGAGGAACTCCGGTGAGAAACGCTTGTCGAGAGCCTTCTGTATGACCGACCTGCTCACCTCCTTGTCGTTCTTGCCCTCCATTGCGCTGAATCCTATGCCTCTGCCAAATTCTTTCAGCTGACGCGTTCCGACGTTGCTTGTCATGATGATGACCGTGTTTCGGAAATCCACCGTCCTGCCCTGCGAATCGGTCAGACGGCCGTCGTCCATCATCTGCAGCAGAAGGTTGTAAACGTCGCTGTGCGCCTTCTCTATCTCGTCGAGAAGCACGATGCAATAAGGCTTGCGACGCACCTTCTCCGTGAGCATTCCGCCCTCGTCGTAGCCCACGTATCCAGGAGGCGCACCCACAAGACGGCTGACATTGAACTTCTCCACATACTCGCTCATGTCTATTCTCACAAGCGCGTCGGTAGAGCCGAACATATGCTCTGCCAGCTTCTTTGTCAGGTAGGTTTTACCCACACCCGTAGGACCGAGGAACATGAACACGCCGATAGGACGGTTAGGGTCTTTCAGGCCGACGCGACTGCGCTGAATGGCGCTTACGAGCTTGTCGATGGCATTATCCTGAGCTATAATCTTCGACTTCAAAGACTGGCGCATACCCTTCAGCTGTATGCCTTCGGCATGAGCCATGCGCTGTACAGGAATGCCCGACATGAGTGACACAGCCTCTGCCACCATGTCGGCATCGACGGTCTGCCTCTGCTCCGTACATGTAGCTTCCCACTGCTTCTTGCGCTCCTCAAGCTCCTTGGTCAAGGTAAGGGCCGTGTCGCGGAAACTTGCAGCCAGCTCGAAGTTCTGCTTCTTCACAGCCACTTCCTTCTTCTTGTTGGCATCTGCAATCTTAGCCTCCAGTTCCTCGATGTCGGAAGGCACGTTGATGTTGTGTATATGAACGCGCGCACCCACCTCGTCGAGAGCGTCGATGGCCTTGTCGGGGAACATACGGTCGGTAATGTAGCGCGCCGTAAGGTCAACACACGCCTTGAGCGCATCGTCCGTGTAGGTCACGTTGTGGTGGCTCTCATACTTGTCCTTGATGTTATGGAGAATGGTGAGCGTGTCCTCCTTCGAAGTCTGCTCGACTATAATCTTCTGGAACCTGCGCTCAAGTGCGCCGTCCTTCTCGATGCTCTTTCGGTACTCGCTGAGCGTAGTAGTGCCGATACATTGCATTTCGCCTCGCGACAGAGCGGGCTTCAGCATGTTGGCGGCATCCATCTGCCCAGCCATGTTTCCTGCACCCACAAGAGTGTGAATCTCGTCGATGAAGGCTATGATGTTCTTGTTTGCCGTAAGCTCGTTTATAATCTTGCGCATTCGCTCCTCAAACTGCCCTCTGTACTTCGTGCCTGCCACGATGCTTGTCATGTCGAGCGAGATGATACGCTTGTCGAACAGTATGCGGCTCACCTTGCGCTCGTTGATTCTTGTAGCCAGTCCTTCGATAATGGCAGTCTTACCCACTCCCGGCTCACCGATGAGCACGGGGTTGTTCTTCTTGCGTCGGGCAAGAATCTGAGCAAGACGCTCAATCTCCTTTTCACGACCGACGACGGCATCCAGCTTGCCTTCGGCAGCCGCCTTGGTGAGGTCGAAGCCGAAAGCGTCGAGAGCAGGCGTGGAAGAGTTGCCGCCCTTCTTGGCTGCATCCTTCTCTGCCGTCTCCTCCTCATTCACAGGAGGGAGGTCCATGTCCTCGTCGTTCTCCTCGTCAAGTCCCACGCTTGCCTTAGGCTTTGGAGCCTGCTGCGAGAGGAAGTTGAACAAGTCCTTATATTCCACGTTGCAGTCGCCGAGTACACGTGCCGCAAGATTGTTCTTATGCTTCATGATGGCAAGCAGCAAATGCTCTGCGTCGCTCTCCTTGCTCTTCATCAGTCGCGCCTCGAGTATGCTCAGACGCAACACCGTGGAGGAGTTGTCGTTGAAGGCAACGTCCTGATGGTGTACGATTGACGTCTGGTCGCGCAGCTTGTCCTCGAGCAATGCCTTTGTCTTAGCCAAGTCGATGTGGAACTTTGACTTGAGAATGTCGATGACGTTAGTCTCGCCGTCGCGTATAAGCCCCAGGAGCATGTGCTCAGGACCTATGAAGTCATTGCCGAGGCGCATAGCCTCTTCCTTGCTGTATGTCAGAATCTGACTTAGTTTCTTTGTATATTGACTATTCATTCTCTATTGTTGAAAATCATCTTTTGGTTTGTACGTGCATGTCCGCTGACGGAGCATGCCTATACTCACTATGACAAAATACGTGCCAACGCAATGGTGTGACAGACCGGGCAATTTGAAAATGGCACCTTCGGCCTCTGTTTTCATGTGCCGAAGATGCCCTATTAGTTATTATTTGTAAACGTCAGCCCCACTATGGCAGATGTGTCAGAGTGCGAGCTTTATCTTTTTTTAGTATGCACGTGCAATGAGAACACGGCACTTGGCAGGCTTGCCGCTTACCATATCGACACCCGGCGTCTGCTCGAACATGAACGGAACGCAACGGATTGTGGCCTGTGTGTCCTCCTTAATCTTTGCCTCAGTCTCTTCTGTGCCGTCCCAGTGGCAGAGGAAGAATCCGCCG
Source organism: Bacteroidaceae bacterium (assembly GCA_017450985.1). GTDB lineage: Bacteria > Bacteroidota > Bacteroidia > Bacteroidales > Bacteroidaceae > Minthosoma. Next base: position 960 of record JAFSSN010000004.1, on the reverse strand, counting down.
TCCTTGACACGCTCCTTGAACTCCTCGTAGTTGTCGCACTCGTAGATGTGAGAGTCGCGGAAAGCGAGAGCCTTCTTGTAGATGTTTGACTGTATGTCGTCGAGCAAGTTCTTGATGTACTGCTCGATGCCTTCGATGCTGACAGTCTCCTTCTCCAATGTGTCGCGGCGCATAATCTCTACCAAGCCCTGCTCGAGGTCGCGCGCACCGAGAACCAAACGTACTGGTACACCCTTCAGCTCGTAGTCGGCAAACTTGAAGCCCGGACGCTTGTTGTCGGCATTATCGTACTTCACGCTAACGCCGAACTTCTTGAGGTTCTCAACAATAGCGGCAGCCTTCTCGTCGAGCATCTGCATCTGCTCGTCGCCCTTGCCAATCGGAATGATGACAACCTGGATAGGTGCAAGTGCTGGTGGAAGTACGAGACCGTTATCGTCGGAGTGAGTCATGATGAGGGCACCCATCAGACGAGTAGAAACACCCCATGAAGGAGCCCATGCGTACTCTGGCTTGTTCTCCTTGTTGAGGAACTGAACGTCGAAAGCCTTACCGAAGTTCTGTCCGAGGAAGTGTGAAGTACCAGACTGCAAAGCCTTACCGTCCTGCATCATGGCCTCGATAGTGTAAGTGTCGAGCGCACCTGCGAAACGCTCAGTCTCGCTCTTCACGCCCTGAATTACAGGTACGGCCATGTAGTCCTCGGCAAACTTAGCGTAGATGGCAATCATCTGCTTAGTGCGCTCCTCAGCCTCCTCGCGTGTAGCGTGAGCCGTGTGGCCCTCCTGCCAGAGGAACTCTGAAGTGCGGAGGAACAAGCGTGTACGCATTTCCCAGCGCATAACGTTACACCACTGGTTGCAAAGGATTGGAAGGTCGCGGTAAGACTTAATCCAGTTCTTATATGTATTCCAAATAATTGTCTCTGAAGTTGGTCGTATGATGAGCTCCTCCTCCAAC
>JAFSSN010000041.1 GCA_017450985.1 Bacteroidaceae bacterium | reverse complement strand
TTGAAGATGCAAGGATTTATGTAGGGGAGGATATGCGGTTATACGGTTATGCGGTTATAAGGTTGTAAGGTTGTTGTGCGGTTATAAGGTTATACGGTTATAGGGTTATACGGTTATAAGGTTGTGCGGTTGTCGTGCGGTTATACGGTTATACGGTTATATGGTTGTTAGGTTCGGCGGCAGTCATACAGTCGTGAGCGGTCGTAAAAACATAAGGCTTTACAAGCATATAACCGTATAATCAAAAAAACTTAAAACCTTAAAACTGTTCAACCAAATGACCGTAGTGCCACATAACCTTACGACCCCCAACCCCCAAAACCTCAAAACCTCAAAACCTTACAACCTCAAAACCGTCCAACCTTAAAACCTTAAAACCTTAAAACCGTAAAACCTCCAAACCTCCAAACCGTCCAGCCTTAAAACCGTAAAACCTCCAAACCGTACAAAAAAAGTAATCCGCAAGACTCACATCTTGCGGATTTTTTTGAATTGGATATGTTTACAGTGTTGTCCTATTTCTAAAAGAACTAACAGTCTTTAATTTGCTAATTCGTCTTCGATTCTCTTTAGCTCTTGGCGCGTCTGGGCATCTACGTCCAACAGATTCTTCACCTGGTTGAGTGCGTGAATAACTGTGGCGTGATTACGATTGCCAAGGTTAATGCCTATCTGTACGTTTGACATAGATGTATGTTTGCTGGCTACATACATGGCAAGCTGACGTACATACGCAATCTTCTGCTTACGGTTGCGTGAGCACAACTCGTCCTCTGTCACACCGAAGTGGTTGCACACAATCTCCTTGATACGGTCGATAGATATGCTTTCCTTCTTGTTGACGTCGGCAAAGCGAGGCATAATCTTGTTCACAAGCTGCATATTGATATCGCACTTATATACGATAGAGAATGCAAGCAGAGAGTTTATAATTCCTTCGAGGTCACGCACGCTCTCGTCGATGTTCTCAGAGATATAGTTGATGACCGACTCCGGGATGTGGAGACCCTCTTTCGTAACCTTAGCGTTGAGGATAGAGCAGCGCAATGACTTGGTTGGCTTCTCAATCTCAGCCTGAAGTCCCCATTTGAAACGTGTAAGCAATCTGTCTTCAAGTCCTTCAATCGCCATAGGTGGACGGTCAGCAGCAAGGATGATGTGCTTGTTGTTCATCTGAAGATGATTGAAGATGTGGAAGAATGTATTCTGTGTTGCACTCTTTCCTGACAACTCTTGAATGTCATCGAGAATGAGAACATCGATAGTCTGGTAGAAACCGATGAAATCATTTACCCTATTGTTGCGCACTGCATCAGTATATTGAACTGTGAAGAGCTGTGCGCTCAGGTATAGTACGCGCAGTCTTGGATGTAAGTCCTTGATGCGCAGACCTATTGCATTGATGAGATGAGTTTTTCCGCAGCCGGACGGACCGAATACGAAAAATGGATTGAATGTGTGGGCACGGGCAGGGTCGTTGGCAATAGCCTCACCTACAGAGCGTGCCAGACGATTGCTTTCACCTTCCAAATAGCTGTCGAAGTTGTACTCAGGCTTGAGCTGTGAGTCGAGGTCATCGACTGCAGGTGCCATAATCTCGTCGGGAGTAACATTTGCAGGTCGTTCCTGCTTCCCGTTGACGATAGGCTTCTGTGCTTCCTGCTTCTCTATGGTGGTCTTGTTGTTTGTCTTGTCCATCATGATTCGATAGTACAATTCCACCTTGTCGTTGCCGAAGTACTTCTTGAAACTCGCACGCATTAATGGTTGAAAGTCTTTCTCCAACAAATCACGGATAAAGGAACTTGGTACACTAAGTATCAGCTTACCGTTTGAATACGACTCCATAGAAGTGTATGCAAATGTCAAGTTGTACTGTTCGGGAGAAATGTTGCTTCGGTAGAAGTCAAGGCACCTCTCCCACGCTGATTGTGGATTTAGTTCCATTATTATGTTTAGTTGTTTTGATGATTCTTTCATTCTTATTCTTAACGAGTGCAAAGTTCGTAAAAAAAACTTTATCCACAAAATTATTTCTCTCCGCTCCCTTTTGTATGTGCTGACAAAATATGTTGTTTTCAGCACCTTAGAAATGAGAGCATTTTTGGCCCTTACGCAAGTATTGCGTTTTTCGTTCTTAGTGAAATTTAGAACGTTAGAAGCTTGCTCCGCAGCACTCTTGTCTGTGTGTTGCCGAAGGTCTCTAAAGGCTATCTCTTTGTGTTATACGCTGTTTTGTACTTTCCTGCTTTGTGCCTTTTTAGTTGTTACTTATTTTAACAATATTTATATTACTATTTATTTTTCTTCCCGAAAATGGAGAAGTGAACGTACCTCTTTGGGTTCTGCTTGAGGTCTTCCAATAATGACGAAGCATTAAGCATTGTTGAATCCAAATGAACTACGAGACTCTTATCGTTGATGAGCATACCGAGGCTGTTGTCCTTGCTGCCCAGAGCCTTGTCAAGACGTGTGGTGATGCTGTTCATGTTGTCGAGCGTACCCTTGGCGTTGTTAGCCATGCCCGTGATGTCAACCTGACTCAGCTTGTTTGTAGTCACCTCAAGATTGCCCGCTATGTTGTTAGCCTTGCTCATGAGCTTTGGCATATCGCGTCCGAGCAGCGTGTTAACGTTGTCGGTAGTAGTGCGAAGGTTGTTGGTCACATACTGGAGGTTCTGTATTGTACCAGACAGGGCAGGGTCGTTCACAAGGTGGTTCACTCCGTTGAGGATAGAATCCAACTTAGGTACCAATGCCTGAAGCTGTGGCAGCATGTCACCGACGGCAGCCATGAGGTCGGGACTTGACACAGCCTTGATAGTGTCCCCCTCGTTGATATATTTGCCCGTGTTAGGTCCGAGCGCGAGGTTCATCTTTGGTGAGCCGAGCATCTCCTTGGAAAGAAAAACTGTCGTTCCCTCTGGTATGCGGAAATCTGGCTTGACGCTAATCTCTACGAGAATGTTCTGCTTCTCGGCAACGTATGATATTGTCTTTACGTATCCTATGTTCACACCGCCGGCAAGCACTTCGCCCGATACGGTGATACCGCTTGCGTTGTCCATCTCCACATAGTAAGCGTTATCTGTGTTGAAAATTTTTAGTCCTTTGAGGAATACGATACCAACATAAATAATGATGATGGCGATGATTGCGACTATGCCTATTTTCACCTCTTTGTTTAAGAAACTCATTTCTGTCTATTTTTTTATCCTTAAAAATAATACTTGTTACCTTTTCTTTTTCCATTCCCTAATCGCGGCGTTCACATCGACAAGCTTGCCGTTCTTGAATGCTACGATGTAGCAGCCTGGGAATTGATCCTTTATCTCGTTCTTCTTCTTCAGCACCTCGTTGTAGTCGTTTGATGCGTAGTAGAAGTATTTATATCGTGAACCGTCCTTGACCTTCTCGGTCTTCAGACCCTTGAATTGACGGTCGTTAGGTTTCAGGTTGTAAGTTCCTGCCAGAATCTGAATCTTGAATACAGGCAGGTCGGCTGAAAGCGTAGGCTGTGGCTGACTCTTCTGACTTGTCTCCTTGCCCTTTGTGCCGCTCGTCGTCTGCTGCGTTGGAGTCGATGGGGCAGGCTGGTCGTCATAGTCGCTGTTGTCCTCCTTGTCCACAGAGACCAAAGTTGACTGTCGTCCGGTCACCTTGGCTTTATATTGCACGATGGCGTTGTATATTGAACGTGCCATCGTTATGCGTCCGTTGTTCGACATGAGGAAGTTCTCCTCGGCAGGCGTGGAAATGTAACCCACTTCGAGAAGCACGCTCGGCATGTATGTCAGTCGCAGTACGGCGAGGTTTGCTTGCAGCACTCCCATGTCGGCACGGCCGGCAGTATGCACCATTTCCTTCTGTGCCAGCTTGGCAAAGTTCACGCTCTCCTCCATGTCGCGCTGCTGCATCAGCTCCAGCATGATGTCGCTTTCAGAAGAGTTAGGATTATATACGTTGTAGTTGTACTTTCCGTCTGCCTCGTATGATATTACGGAGTTCTCTCGCTTTTCCACCTCGAGGTTCGTACCTGCTGTGCGCAGGGTGAGTGTGTATGACTGCACGCCCATAGGACGGCGTGAGGCATTGCGCGGTATGGCGTTGGTGTGTACCGATACGAAGAGGTCGGCCTTAGCCTTGTTGGCTATCTCGGCGCGTCGTCCGAGTTCGACGAATACGTCCGTCTCTCTCGTGCACACCACCTTCACGTCCGGGCAGTTGTTGCGCAGCAGGCGCGCTATCTCCTTCACTATGGCGAGGTTGATGTCCTTCTCCCTGTTGGCGGATGTGGAGCCCACGGCTCCGGCATCCTTGCCTCCGTGTCCGGCGTCAAGGCATACGATGTACTTGTCCGTTGCCTTTGGCGTGGCAGCAGGACGCATACTCCGATTGCTTGCGCTCGCTGTTGTGACAGTGAGGATAAGGAGTAGAATGAATGTGGTATAAATTGTAGTTCTTAAACGTTGCATAAATTTATGCGTAATAATCCATTTTAATGTGACAAAGATAATGATTTAGTGTCAAATGGCATTGCTTTTTAAGAAAAAAAGAGGAAAAGAACATCCATATAGATATTCTTTTCCTACTATTGGGATAATATTAACTTGTCAATTGCAAACTCTGATGTTGCAATTTTATTTTATAAGTCGCACTTAATTTTGATGCCGCCCATGAACCACATACCCGGTTGCTTCACATTTGCCACATCGTAGTAGGTGTGGTTCGTGAGGTTGTTGAAGGTAGTGTATAGCTCATAGTTCTTGTCAGTCCAGTACACCTTCAAGTCGAGGTTGCAGAAAGTGCCGTACTTCTGTACCTCACTCGTAGTGGCATTGACAAACTCGCCGCTTCGTGACTTCAGCTGCAAGTCCCACTGGGCAAACAAGTGCTTCGGCGCAATCTTGTGGTTGAGCGAAGCCACCATCTTGTTGCGCAGGAAGGTGAGGTCGTTGGCGTAGGTCGATGACGTCTCCTTGTTGGTGCGGTACTTGTAGTTGTAGCAGTAGCTGAAGGTGAGCGTGCGAACCCATGCGGCAGCCGACATACGCTCAAAGTCGAAGCTGAGCAGAGCCTCGGCTCCCATGTCGTTGATGTCGGAGTTAGCTGTGGTGTAAACCTTCTCGCCGGTCTTTCTCACCCAGTCAATCATGTCCGTACCGTGGCGGTAGAACCCCTTCACATGGAAGTTTAATATGCCGGTAGCGTAG
>JAFSSN010000040.1 GCA_017450985.1 Bacteroidaceae bacterium | reverse complement strand
CGTTTGACTAATTAATAATTAATTTGATGAACAGAGTAACTTTCATTCTTCATTCTTTTGAGGAGTTAACTGGAGTAATCGGGAGTAAAAAGGAGTAAAGAGACGAGTGACCGTTTGCGGAGGTGGATTCTTCATTCTTCATTCTTCACTCTTCACTCCGCCGTAGGCGAAAGAGTATCGTCCTGAGCGAAGCGGTTACTCCTTTTTACTTCACGAAGTTAACTCCTGTTTACTATTTGTGAAACTTCAGTTAATTATTAATTACATCATCATTGCATTGAGAACTTCCACGCCATGTCCTTCACTCGTCCAGGCACGCTGTATTCGTAGTGGCTGTCGGTGTTGAGTATTCCGCTGGCAGGATTGATGAGATACTGATAGACACGTCCCTCGCGCTTAGTCTCATTCCATGTAGCAATGTGTACGAGGTTATCGGCCTTAGGCACGAGTCCGTAGCCGTAGATGGTGCCGTGGTAATACTTCATGATGCGCACACAAGTAATCTCCTCCTCGCTGTCGGGTGCCTCCCACACAATGCTTGCCGGCTGCTGGCTGTCGTAGGCGAAGTCGTAGAGACGACTGCCGGCAGAGTAATAGACGAAGCTGCCCACATGACTTGCTGCAAACGACGTGATGTCTGCCACGTCGGGGCACAAGTCGTTCATGGCATAAAGCCCCACGCCTATGTTTGTGCTCTCGGGATTCGTAGTGGCAAAATTGGCTACGGCAAGGAAACGCTCGCTGCCACGCGCCATGACAAGATAGTCGTAAGGTCGGAGGCTCACCGCCTGACTCGTACCGCGTCCCCAGTCTGCCATGAGCAGTTCCATGCCCGTATTGTTTACGTCGAAGGCCGCCGTACTGAGGTCCTGCTCGCCGAACTCCTGCAGACGCGCGTCGTTGTAGGCAGCATAGCGGAAACGGTGGTAGGTCTGGTCGTAAACGACTATGCCGTAGTTGAGGGTGTTTGGCACCTCGGCATTCCACGGAGCAAGCGTGCCTATGCCGTCGGCGAACTTAGCCACTCCGAAGCGTGTGTTACGTCCCTCGGAAGCGCTGAAGGAGTAGGTGTTGGTATATACCTTATTGCCGTTGATAAGCACCTCTGAGCTTTGTCCCGACATGACGCCGGAGCCGTGCTCACCGTACCACACCGGTGCCTCCTCGGACGGAGCGGCATGGAAGAAGTCGGCAAACGACAATGCCTTCAGGATGCCGTTCTCGCTCACTCCCACGAGTGTCTTATCGGTACACAGGCCTACGTAGTTGTTGCCTGAGGCGAGCGACACGGCTATGTCGAGGCAACGCACGGGGCTTCCCTCCAGCGGCGTACCGTTGGTAGTCTCGTAGAGGTTGGTGTAACTGCGGTTGTAGTTGGCGTGCAGCTTTGTCCAGGGATTGTAGATAAGTGCGAGGTCGGACGTTCCTGGCACGTCGGCACGCTCATAGAAGACCATCCATCCTCCGTCGAACACTTCGCTTACGGAGACTGGTATGCGCAGGAAGCTGCGTATGTTGTCGCGCCGGTTGGTCACGACAAGCTGCACTAAGTAGTTGCCTCCAGTACGGCTTACCACGGTCTTGAGGCGGCGCTGATGGCCTATGGTGTCGATGACGGCGTTTGCGCCAGTGCCCGACACGGCGCTGAAGATGGTCCACTGATAGTCGAGCGGCACGTCGGTGTCGTCGGTCACCTTCTGTCCGTTGAAATAGACGTCGGGCGAGAGTTCAAGCGTGTCGAAGCGCATAACGGCATATTCGGGCTGCACGTCGGTGCCCACGGTGTCGATGCTCACTTTGTCGAGGTCATGATAGTCGTAGTTGCCCTTGTCCTCGTAGCAAGCTGTGACCAGCACAGAGGCGAGAGCCGCCACCGCAGCGCGTACACGTATGTTTGCAAAAGTCTTTGTCTTCATCTGTCTCTCCTTACGTTATTGGTTCAAAATGCCACGGGAACGCCGAACTCGTCGGTGAGCGGAATGTCGTGGGCGTTGTTGTAGTCGTTAAGTGCAAGCTGCATTTTCTGCCGCAGGTACACGGCGTATGAGGCTGACACCACGTTTGTCGTCTCGTTGTAGGACGTCTGTGCGTTGTAGTTTATCTCGAAGTCGATGAGTCCGAGGTGCTCTATCATGAACTGGTACTTCACACGGCTGTAGGTTCCGAAATACTGGCTCAGAGCCACGCGCGGATAGTTGGCGCTGTCCCAGTTTGCCGGCTTGGCAAGATAGTTACGGAGCACCACGGTGAACTGCTGGTGCTTCTCCACGCCCACGGCAAAGACGTCGGACGGCACGACACGGAAGCTCACCTCGCCGTCGGCATTGGCAAACAGGCTGGGGCTGCCGAGCTTCAGCGTATTGAAATAGACCTTGTACTCGCCTCCTATGCTCCCGGCTGGGATGACGTAGTCCTCCGTGCGTACCGTAGGAGCAGCGGCTGCTGAGTCGGCACCGAATATCTCAAGGCGGAAGGTGCGGTCGTAGTCGGTTACTGCGCCGCTAATCTGAGCGTAGAACGTGACGCTGCCTTCCTCGTAGGCATAGGAATAGTTGTACACGGCATTGTCGTGTACTGCGCCCTCGCGCGTGCCCACCCATACGTTGAGTGCCGTGTAGCTGGTGTCGAACAGTTCCACCTTTTCCGTCTCGCAGCCTGTAAGCACGAGCAGCAGGCATATAGCATATAATATATTCTTTCTCATTTCGTCGTCTTATTTGTTAGGTTCTCTGTGAGCCGACTCCGTGTCGGTTATCGGCAGCGGGAAGGTGTAAACCTTGTCTGCCACGGCGTCGATGTCTGAATACAATATGTTGGTGCGGTTCAGTCGCTTGTAGAGGAAGAACAGCTGTCCCTCGCCCATGAGTTCGCGGCGGTACTCACGTATAATTTCCCCGTAGAAGTCGGACGGCAGTTCGTCGAGCGACGGAAGGTTGCGTGCCGTGCGAAGGAGGTTGAGCGTAGCGCGCGCGTCGGCGGCACTGCCCTGTCGGTATTGCGCCTCGCTCTTGATGAGATACATCTCCGCCAGGCGGATGAGCGGCATCTTGTTGGAATAGAACTCTGCCGAGCTGCTTGGAGCGTCATACTTCATCAGGTAGCGGTTGTTGGCGTGAGTGGCGGAGCCTGGCTTGAAGAGGAACGTGTAGCGGTAGTCCTGAGTGGCGTTCTCGAAATAGTCGAGCAGGCGCTCACGGCTCACTGCGAAGCTGTATGGCGAATCGTCGGCAAAGTATTGCTCTGCCACGTCGGTGGTCTGGGTGAGGTTATGGAGTGCGAACAAGTGCTCGTCGGCGAGGCTGCGGTCGTAGCCAGCCTGAAGGTTGGACAAGGTTGCCCAGCTTACCGCCTGGGAGCTTATGACCTCGTCTGCAGCAGCGGCTGCACCGTCGTAGTCGCCCTTCCACATCCTGACACGTGCCTCCAGTCCCTTGACGGCATAGTAGTTGAGATGCACGCGGCGGTTGAGGAGGTAGCCGTTGTCCACGGACTCCGTGATGACGCGTCCTGTGGCTATCGGGTCGCTGTCGTGCAGAAGAGCTGCGGCAGCGGCGATGTCGGCAAGCACAGCCTCCACGGCGTCGCTCACGGTGGACTGAGGAGTCACCTTGTAAGAGAGCGACTTGACGTAAGGGATGGACGGCTGCTGTGGATTGACGGCAAAGCTCACTCCGAAGCAGCGTAGCAGGTCGAAGTGGAGGAAGGCACGGAGCGCCAGCGCCTCGCCCTTGATGACCCCGTAGTTGTCCTTGGAGAACAGCCCTGCGTCGCCGTCGATATTGGCAAGCAGGTAATTGACGTTTGCTATGCCGCTGTAGTTGGTTGACCAGATGTTGCGTATGTAGTTTGTCGGATAGGCAGCATCGTACTTGTAGGATGCTGCATCGTCGTACTGTGAGGAATAGTAGTAGTCCCATTCCTGTCCGAGCACTCCCACGAAGCCGTAGGTCAGTTCCTTTGTGTATGTGTTGGCAGACACCATCGATGAATAGACGCCTGCAAGCGCCTCCTTGTAGCCGCTCTCTGAGGAGAACAGCTCTGTGTCCTCCACCTGCGAACGTGGCTGCACGTCAAGCCACTCGTTGCATGAGGCAAGCATGAAGGTTGCACCGAGCAACGACAAGGCTGTGGCAAGACGGCTCACACGGGTATGTATGATATTGTTATATTGCAGATAGTTCATAATCGTTTCAATAAAGAGTCATTACTACTTCGCTGTTAGAATGTGGTTGAGAGCGAGAAGGCGAACGTGTGGGCATAAGGATAGCTTACACCGCGCTCGGCACGCACCGTTGAGAGGTGGAACACGTCATTGACATAGAACGTCAGGCGGAGGCGTTCCAAGTGGGCACGTCTTATCCAGTCGCAGTACTTGAAGTCGTAGTAGGCCGACACCGTTGACAACTGGAGCATGTCGTTACGCTGCACGAAGCGCGTAGAGGCATAGGTCGTCGTCGGTGTGCTGGAGATGTGCTTGTATAGTGCCATGTCGCCTACGTTGTTCCAAGTGTCGCTGAACACGCGGCGATCTACGTTGTTGGCTATGTTCACGTTCTCCACGCGGTCAACGAGCGTCTGGTTGTAGGTGTCGCCGCCGAGCTGATAGGAGAACAGGAGGCTTATGCCTGCGCCGTGGTACTCGCCGTTGAGACCGAACGTGCCGTGAACCTTAGGATTGGAATCGCCGGCAATGATATAGTCGTCGGTAGTATAGTCGTAAGTGATGGTGCCGTCCTTCTTGCGGAACAGCTCACGTCCCGTGGCAGGGTCGATGCCCAGCGAGCGCACCGCCCATATTGCCGTCATCGACTGCCCTTCCTCGTAGCGTATTATAGGCTGCACGGACGACTCTGCGTCCTGCTCGCGGTTGAAGGTGCTCAGGGCATCGTTAATCTTTGTAACCTTATTGACGTTGTGGGCTATGCTTCCCGTGATGCTCATGTACGACTGTCCCTTCTGATAGAAACGCCAGTTGGCTGTTGACTCTATGCCTCGGTTCACTACGTTGCCGAGATTCTCCATGTAGGATGAGAAGCCCGTTGACGAAGGTATCGACATCGCGGTCAGGGCATCGTGCGTGCGGCTGTTGTAGTAGTCGAAGCGCATGTTGAACCTCTTTCCTATGCCGAGGTCAACGCCTATGGTGAGGTCGCCCGTCTGCTGCCACTTCAGGTTGGGATTAGGCATTCCCATGAGATAGGCACCCGACACGTTGTCGTAGATTACGGAGTCGTAGAACTTATAGGTTGCCTTGGCCTGATAAGGCGAGAAGTTCTGGTTACCAGTCAAGCCATACGTGAGGCGCAGCTTACACAGGTCGAGCCATGTTGCCTCCTTCATGAAATGCTCACGATGAAGGTTCCACGCCGTGCCCACGCTCCAGAACGTTCCCCAGCGGTTGTTGCTTCCGAAGACTGACGAGCCGTTGAAGCGCAGGCTCAAGTCGAGCATGTAACGTTCATCGTAGGAGTAATTGAATGCGCCGGTAATTCCCAGGGAGCGCGTATTAGTCTCACTGCCCGAAGGCACGCCTCCGTCGGCATACTGACGTGCGAAGGTGATATAATCTACATGAGAGTTAAGGAAGCCCCACGCTGTCATGCCGTCGGACAGAGAGCTTGCCGACTGCAACGAGTATGCGACGTTCGACAGCAGCAAGTGCTTGTTCCACTGGTGGGAATAGCGTCCTGTGACATCGAGCGAAAGGCTGTTGCTCTCGCCGTTGCTGATGGAGTAGCTTCCGCGCTTGAAGTAACGCTCACCCGTCCAGTCGTTGAAGCGCGTATGGTCGCCTGGATAGAAATCCTCGCGTCGGTTGTTCTGATGCGTATATCCCAGTCGTGCCGTGAAGCGCCAGTCGTCGTCGGGACGGTACTCCACATACACATTCTCGTTTATCTCTGTGTTCTTAGAAAAGTTCTTCGTGCCTATCGTAGCATTATAGAGCGGATTGTAATAAGTCACCGTGCTTCCGTTGGCACCCGGCGAAGTGTAAGTGCCCAGTACCTTCTGCACGCTGCCGCTCACCGCGTCAGTCGCACGGAAATAAGGATTCACCACCACATAGTCGCCAAACGTGCCGTAAGGGCTGTCGTCGGCTCTGTTGCCCGTGACGGTGAGTGAGTTGCGGAACGACCACTCCTTATAGCGGTAAGACAGGTTGATATTGCCCGAAATGGTACGACGGTCCGACTGCTTCATCACGCCTTCCACGTCATTGTACATCACGCTTCCAGAATAGCGCAGTTCATCCGTACCGCCCTCAAGGTTTACCGTGTGCTTATTTCCCACGCCCGTTCTCAGCGGCTGCGAAAGCCAGTAGGTGTTCACGCCGCTGGCAATCTCGGCAGCTATGGCATTGTACTGCTCGTCGAGCAAAGCCTGATAATACGGCGACGACGAAGTATAGCGTCCAGCCAGGCGTTCCACCTCAAGCTTCTCAGCCGCGTCACACATATTGTAGGAAGTAAGGTCGGGCACCTCTATGTTCAGGTCACCCGTATAGCTGATGCGTAACTTGCCTGCCTGCGGCTGCACCGTCTCCACGACTATGACGCCGTTGCTTGCCTTCGAGCCGTAGATAGCCTTTGCAGCACCGTCCTTCAAGATAGTGACCGACTTAATTCTATTGATATCCAAGTCGAATATCTGCTGCTGCCCCACCTCGAAGCCGTCGAGGATAAAGAGAGGCGCATTAGGGTTGCCGCTGTAGTTGCCCTGCAATCCGCTAAACGACGACTTGCCACGAATGGTTATGTCAGACATATAGTTAGGATTGGAACCGTTGATATCGTTCATATCCGTCACGAAGGCAGGGTCAAGACTCTGCAAGGCCTTGAGCACATTCGTTCCGCTAACAAGCTTCAAGTCGTCCTGAGTGAAGCTTGATGCAGAGCCGGTGAACGTTGACGACTTATAGTCGAAAAGTCCCATCACAACTACATCCTCCAACTGAGTGTCCTCTTGCATCACAAACACAATGTTGGTACGGTTGCGCTTAGCATCGAAAGTCTTTGACTGAGCCTTCATACCAACGAAAGAGACATCGACGACCACGCTCTTGCCCTGAGGTACAGACAGTGTAAACACACCGTTGTCATCAGTCAAGGCACCGGCCTTCGTATCTCTAATCCTGACATGTGCTCCCGGCAATGTCTCGCCCTGTGCATCCTTCACTACGCCCTGCAACAGCACCATGCCTTCGCGCACGACAGACTGCGGCCTTTTCGGCTCCACCTGACTCATAGGTACAGACGAAGGCTTGTCGTCCTGAGCATAAGCCACGGATAACACAGCTTGCAACATAAATGCAAGCAATCCTAAACCTATAATCTTTGCTTGTTTCTTGTTCATCTATTCATCCTCTTTTTCGGCTGCAAAGGTACGTACATTAGCCACATACACCAATCACACGTATGCGGTATATACATACCATATTCATAGTATATCCCTAAAGTCATACAGAGTAAAAAGCGGCAAAACGCAGACTTTGTAAACAAACTGCGAACCGTGAAGGACAGAAAGCCATGAAGTACAAGCCGCCAGGTACTACCCTTCCCCTTCCTTTACTGCTTTCTAAATCCTTTTAAAAAAGCACACATACTCATCAAAGCTATGGAAATTGGAAGAAGTGGCGCAAACCGTCAGACCCGCCTCATGAGCACACTTAGTGGTGTAAGGGCCGAAGGAATAGACAGGCACATCCAGCTCTATTCCCCTGCATGAGGCATGACGCAACACATCGGCAAGGACATGAGCCTCCCCGCCGCTCGTGAGTGCAATGGCATCTATGCCGTCCCCGGCAAGAGCAGCCACCACGTCGTCATACTCGTCCGCGCCAAGCGCAGACGTACAATAGCAATGAACGGTCGTAACGTCGGCACGCGTCAAAGCGAGTGCCTCAAGGAAATTAGTTATAGTAGAAGGCACGGGCAAACCCGAGAACGCAGGCAGCAGCACCGCCACACGCTTAGCGCCCATGTCGGGAAGCCGCTTCAAGGCTTCCACAATTCCCATCATGCTCGGCTCAGCATCCGTCAAGGCAGGCTCCACACCAAGCATACAGCGCACGGCGTCCTGATCCTTGCCTATGGCTATAATCCTGCCGTCGGAAGCAGAAAACTGTATGCCCGACATCGCAAGCACCGTAACGGCCATACGGCTTGAACAGATGATGAAGTCGAAGTCCTCATGACGGCTCACGAAGTCACGAAACTCAGCAGCATCAGGCGTAGCCACAGTACGGATAAAAGGACGAAACACAGGAACGAGTTCCTGCACGCCCGCACGCCGAAAGGCTTCCCTGAACCGCGACTGATAAGCCTCGGGAGCCGTTATGAACAAACGCTTCACCATTTTGCAACCACAGTATTAGGCTTGAACACACGCATGACATATACAAAGCTCACCACAGCTATGCAAAGCTCAATGATGTAGAGGCCACGGTAGTCGAGCCACTCGCCCACGCCACCTGCTATGAGCGAAATGAGCGTAGAACTGATATGAACCACCACCACCTGCACGGTGAAGTCGGTACCCTCGCGTCCCTCACGCACACAATCCATAGCAGAGGTATAGACCACTATCGAAGCAAAGGCATGGCAAGTCTTGACGAGCAGCAGACCGCCCACAAGAAGCGGAAGGACAGGCTGCGTGAACGTTAGCATCAAGAAATACAGCGGAGTCGTGACAATCATCATTGCCACAATCCTGCGAGCCTTGTACATGCCCACACGCTTTATCATCACGTGGCCCACCCACGCCATGAAGAACGACGTAGCCGTGCCCACCATACCAAACCACACACCTATCTCCTTCATGTCGTAGCCCAGGTCAACCATATATGGACGAACGTTCGAAATGATGCCTATGATGCCCATGAAATAGAGAAGCAGGAACGCCACGTGAGGCAGTATCTCCTTGCGCGAGAAGAACCACACGAAGTCAATCAGCTTGGCACGGTGCTTCTGCGAACGCTCCTCAATCCTTATATGCCTGTTCACCTGCAAAGGAAGCACCATCAGGAGGGCAAGCAGTCCGAGCATAGGGAACACCACGTTCCACCCATATTTCTCAAGCATTACGATGAAGATGCCGCTGCCCAGAAAGGCTCCTGCATATCGTCCCATCGACTGCATGCTGTTCACGGCACTGTGGTCCCCCTTGCCGAAGGCACGCACCGCCAGTCCGTCGGTGGCAATGTCCTGAGTGGCAGAGGCGAACATGGATATGAACACCAGCACGAAGATGAAATAGAAATCCTTAGAGATGTCGAAGAATCCTATGCACAGAATCGACAGCGCATATATAGCCTCCATGCACAGGATGAAATGCTTATAGTTGGACATACGCGCACAGTAGCGGTCAACCATCGGCGACCACAAGAACTTCACTATCCAAGGTATGTGCACGAGATGCAGCAGTCCTATCGTCGCCAGACCGTAGTTTGCCTGACGCATGGTAACTTGCATCGCCGTGGTGATGAAAGTGGACGGAATAAATTGCGCTATGTAAAGACAGAAGAACGTGGCAAGGTTAACCTTGCGCACGTTGTTCACACATGTTGATGTCGTCATTGTTTTAACGATTTTACGGTTGGAAGGTTGGGATTCTGAGTGAAGAGCGAAAAGTGAAGAGTGAAGAATCCACTTTACCATAGTAGGAGTGGCATACTTCGAGAAGAATGGAAGTTACCAAAGGTGACTGCCCGTGGTTGGCAATCTTAACTCTTAAATCTTAATTCTCCAGACTCTTAATTATTAATTAGCTGAAGTTTCGCAAGTAGTAAACTGGAGTTAACTTCGTGAAGTAAAAAGGAGTAACCGCTTCGCTCATGACGATACTCTTTCGCTTAAAACGCATCCGTAAACAGTCAAACGTCCGTTTTTCTCCATGGAGCGTAGCGGAATTAACTCCGCTTAACTCCTTTTTTACTTCAAGCAAGTAAAGCGTTAGCGATACTTGCGAAAGTTGAGTTAATTAGTCATTCGTCCTTTTACTCCAAGCCTCATCCTCAAAAGTTAAGCTCTATCGTAGTGCCGAACATTGCCGGCATACCAGCCTGGGCATAGTTACCCGTAGATGACTTGAAGCCGTAAGCCATATAGCTGGTGTCAGTAAGATTCTTGCCCCAGAGTTCCCATGTGAACATACCGTGGGTGAGAGCCACCTTGGCATTGAGCAGGGCATAGAAATTCTGATAAGTCACGTTGTCCTCCGCCCAGTAGATGCGGCCAAGTCCCTTGACGCCCACGTTGAACAGTATGCGGTCAAACCATCCGGCACGCAGCATCGTATAGCTGGCGTTGGCACCCAGCGTGTGGTTAGGCACCAGCGGAAGGCGGTTGTACGTGTAGGAAACAGTCTCACTCTTTTTGTACGAGAGGAAACGCGCGTATGTGTAGCCGTAGTTCACGTTCAACTGCAAGCCGTCAATCGGACGAGCCGTCAGGCTCAGCTCCGCACCCTTGCTCTCGGTATGCCCTGCATTGGTAGTGATGTTGCCCACTCCAGCCAGCGTCGAAGTAATCTGCATGTCGCGCCAGTCGATGTAGAAGAGGTCGGCACTTACCGTAAGCATATTGTCAAACATGTTGATGCGTGTTCCCACCTCGTAGTTCCAGCTGTACTCAGGGTCGTAGGCACGCTCACTGTCCGTAGCAAACGACTTGTTGAAGCCGCCCGGCTTGTAGCCGCGAGTCACGGCACCATATATGAGGTTGTCGGCAGTAGTCTTGTACTGGAGGGTGAACTTAGGCGTGAACTGGCGGAAGTTCTTACTGCTCTCGAAGTCAGTCACGTGCGCCCTGTCGCCCGTAGATAGCGTAATCTTGTCATTGTCGTACTTCGTCCTTGCATGCTCGTAGTCGAAACGCACACCGGCAGTGGCAGAAAGACCTCGCCAGATATTGTACGAACTCTGATGATAGACGGCAAACGAGCTTGTCGGCACACAATAGTCTGTGTGGCTGTCCGTGCCCGATGTATATGAGTTGTTGTCAACACTGCGGTCCATATGCTCCATCATTCCGAACATACCGAACACCCACTGATAACGGCTGTCGTTGTTCGACTTGAGCGTCAGTTCCTCCGACACCATGTTCTGATTGCGCCCGTTCACCACAAACGACTTGTCGGCCGTAGTGAAGTCCTGGTCGATAGCCTGACGCGAATCGATGTACTGGAACGAAGTCTGGCTGTTGAAGCTCACGTTGTCGCCCGTATATCTCACACCCAGTCCATTGGTGCTCACCAGACGGCGGAACGTGCTTTGGCGGTTGTAGCTGATAGACTGCAGAGTGTTCGTGGCAGCATCGACGGGAGCATACGGATAGCCACCCTGGTTACTGTACTTGAAATTGCTCGTCAGGCGCACCAGCCATTCGTCAGCCGGCTGCCAGTACAGTCCTATGCGCTCCTCCGTCTCGTCCATCTTGTCCACCTTCTCGTCAAGGAAACTGTTGTGGAAAGCCCCGTCGTTGTGATGATAGAGCGCGCCGAACGTAAAGCCGAACTTATCCGACACCTTAGTATAGTTCGACACCTGCGTGCGCACGTCGTTATAGCGTCCGAAGCCCACACGCACGCGTGTGTTCTGATACTCCAGCGGATTGTGGGTATATATATTGATGATACCGCCAATGGCATTGCGACCGTAGAGAGTGCCCTGAGGGCCTCTCAGCACCTCAACCGACGCCACGTCGCCGAGGTCGGTATCGAACGACAGAGGTTCATAATACGGTACTCCATCAATATAAAAGCCTACGCCTGTACCGTCCGACTTGTTGCCAATGCCCCTGACATACACCGGACAGCTGGCACGCGAACCATAGTCGGGCATATAGAAGTTAGGTATTACCGCTGTCAGTTCCTTCACACCGCTAATCTGCTGATTGCTCAGCTGACGATACGACATGGAAGTACGCGACATCGGTACGAGGTCTTTCTTGTTCGTCTTGAAATCCTGAACAACAATCTCTTCAAGTGCATAGCTGCGCGTCGTTGTGTCCGCGTTTTGAACCACCTCATTACCGCTTACAGTCAACATTGACAAAAGTACGTTTAAGAACATATCTGACTTATATTTTAATTATATTTTATTATTTGCTTGGAGAAAAATGGAGTTAAACGAAGTTAATTCCGCTACGCTCCATGTAGTAAAAAGACGTTTGAATGTTTGCTTATGCCTACTAAATGATAGAGTATCATCCTATGCAAAGCAATCTTCCCACGCTAACAACTACTTGCGAAACTTAATTCTATTATCAGAAAACGGCGGCAAAGGTATAAACATTTCTTCTTATGTGCAATCCTAATAAATGTGGATTTCACACAGTTCGCTCCTCATAAATGAGGATATTTCAGTAGTAAGAGATGTGCAATTTGCTAATATAGCGGAACGACCATCTGCCGTTCCCGTACTTCCAATGAGGACCTGTATCTTTCTTTGAAATACTTTTTCTTTTGCTGTATCTTTGTATTGAACGCAGGAGCGACATTCGTGCTTACCACATAACAATGTCTGCATTCTTCAAACTCACCCAAACGCATGATTGTTGACTCCAGCTGTTCAATAGCGTGCATTACGTCAGTTCCCTTCAACTCCACGTAACGTTCTTCATGTTCATCATCAGACAATAGCAAATCATCACATTTGAGGCCATCCTTCAACACACAGCCATCAACCTTCACTCTCTTATAGGAATGACGCTCTGGATTCAGAAAGATGATTTTCTTTCTCAACTCCTCAAACTTAATCTGCGAGTCTGTTGTAGGAGTGACACATGCTTACACCATGTTTCTCATAAGCTCAGGAGAAAATTAAAGTCGTCCGAAATCTCCTGCGATGCCGAATCAAGGGCTTCGGCAGAAATAAGACGATAGTCAGCATCCATGATTGTCTCTATTTCTCCATCCTTCATCGCAAAGGCGGCAACATCGTCATACGGCAATGCCTGACGTTTAGAGAAACGTTTTTCCACCTCTGCAGCCTTCTCCCTCGATTCAGCCATAGTCTCAGCCGCCTGAATCAGATTATTCATCGCCGTCATTATATACGGACTGTGAGTGGCAATAAAACAGAAATGCTTTTTGCGTCCGTTAAGCATACTGATTAATGAATACACGAATTCTTTCTGTGTTGAAGGGAATATATGTGCCTCCGGTTCTTCTATGAACAAATCCGTACGATATGGAGTAAGCATACCGTCAACAATCTCCATTTGCTTTTCCAGAGACTTGTCTGCGCACTCTTGAGCAACTATCTTTTCAATATTATCTTTGAGAATTGCATCTTCAACATTGGCATGAGTCTCCTTGTAAAAATCATTGGTGAGGTAGCAAATCATTATGTACAATGGTGTCAGCGCCTGCAAGCCACTGGATGCGTTTGTCAAATCAAGTTCATCGCCATTCTGCATAACAATACTGTCAGCCTTGTTTGATGGATTATACCTATACGAAAACGGAAGACCGAGAATCTTTTCTTTCTTTGCAAAACACTTACGGGCAAACTCCCATTCCTTCATAAAATCCAAAATGTTGTTGTTGCTCATCGAAACCTGATACCAGTTAGGAATGGCGGCCACAAGATTACGTTCTGCCGGAATATATGCAATCTTTGTCCTCTTATATGCCCATCGCTTAGCTTTCTTTGCCCATGTGTATTGACACT
>JAFSSN010000003.1 GCA_017450985.1 Bacteroidaceae bacterium | reverse complement strand
GCAAGACCAGACAGTGCAGCACTCGCACCATACTCATGCGACCCTTGCCGGTAGTCGAGTATGCTCTCCATGAACGCCGCATACTCATCGCTCTCTCCTATCATCTTGGAAGAGAAAAAGACATTGCTTGCTATAAAGTCCGACGTGGCGGCTATCCTCCTCTGATAATCACCGTCCGTCTTAACAACGAGCACGTTCTTCTCCGTCTGCTCGCGCAGCTCGCGAACCATTTGGAAGTATGCCTTTGCACACTCCACAAAACACTCGCCTGTTTCTGACGATGCTATAAGGCTTATCATCTCCGTTACGCTCGCTGTCTGCCTGTAGTGTATATCTCTGATATGCCAGTTCTCTCCGATGTGCCATGCCTCTATCATAACGAACATACCGCATACGTCAGGCATAACGTATAACAGACTATCGGTGTACTCGTATGAGATTGTCGGGTTGAAATAATGTATAGCACCGTCCTGAGAGAACAGATTGCGCTTTCTCCTGTTACTGAACGCCACATACTCACTCGACAGCAAGTCGTGGCATACATATCTCATACAATCGCTAAAGTGTCCGTGCTTCTCATACGACTGCTTGGTTAATGGGTCTCTCGCTTTCTGTTTGTAGATTGCACCATTGCTATCTTTCTGAACAGATAGGTAGTCAGTTATCGACACATTGCAAGCATCGTTAATCTTCACCTCGACATCATCTATCAGCCCCTCGAATATCGCATTGAGAAATTCACCTGTTAGTGCCACAGACGGATTCTTGTTTCCTACGTTGTCTGTTACATATATTCCATTCTCTTGCAGGGTGGCGATGAACAAGTCAAGGAACGACCTTTTCTCCTCATCTATCGTATTGGCAGACCTCGTACTTGCATCACCATGTATGATAACCGCATCTACACCAATCTCCTTGAGCTTTGTTGATGCTAACTTAGCTGCTCGTCTTACGGTGTTATTAGGTGCCTCTGCTGTTATCTCGCCAAACTGCCATACTCTTTTGCCTTGTTCGTAACTGATTTGCCAAAACTGTATTGAGATATAAGGCAGTACGTTGTTATCGACACTGAGATGCACTGGCAAGGAACTGTCGTAAGGATAAGCGCCGCAGTTCCTGCCACGATTGAACGAGCTGAAGAATTCTCCTCCTGTACGAAGTATGCCCCACTCGCCAAGAGCATATACGTTGTAATAGTCCGGGTCGTACTGCTTGTCATGCTCGAAGTTGGCGATACAGTGTTCGTCATAGTAGCCGTATGTGCCGTCAGGCGAGCCGACAACCCAGAAGTTATTGAGGTAAGTTGTCTGCACTACCAGCATATCCGGCTCGTGCGTCTCCATTTCTCCCGTCCTGGCATTGATGATTGTCTTCGGGCTGTTGCGCTTCACTGATTTTGCAACACATAGTTCTTTGGGTATCTTTGTGCCACACTCCATTGGCACATCGTGCAGTTCTTCCGTATCGAGCCACTTCTTTTTTATCCAGTGTTCTTCGCTTATCGGGTTGAACGTGGTTATAATCTGCTGTCCTTCCTTACCTCTCAGACGCAGGCGTATCTGCTTGAAGTCCTGTTCGTCATATTCGGAGAGTTCTTCCAGCAGCACACGCTTATAGTTGGAGATACCCTTTATCTTCTCGCTATCATCTAAGCCACTGAAATCTATCTTGGCATCATTGTTCAGGCATTTAACCGAGTTCTGAACGAAGCGGAACTTGTGAGTAATACCGAGAGAGCCTGCAGCCACCTTGAAATCTTCGTAGATGGTCTTGGATATTGACGCGCCTACCTTACGCATTACGAGGGTGTTCTCTTTTTCGGACAGCGTCTGTAATAATATAGCCTGCGCTGCGCTGAATGACTTACCAGACGACGAGCCGCCATACAGCACAATATATCTTGTTGCAGGATTGGAAAACTCCCACAACAAATAAAACGCATTCGGGTTCAGCCGTTTGCGTGGGACCGGCAATTTATCTACATATCCCAAATCTGTTTCAGCTCATCTGCAAGAGATAGTTTTACATTCTGCGGAGTCTTCTCCTCATCGAGGTTCTTACTTATCCACTCTGCTGCTCTGGTATCACCTGTCTTTATAGCCTTTATAAATTGTCTTACGGTCATTGCACCGAAATTACTGTCAACTTCACCAAAGCCTGCCTCATTCATTATCTTCTGCAGCTGGTCGGACGGCTTCATCTCTCCCACTGCCTGAATAATGTCTTTCAACCTCTTTTTCTCACGTCTTGCTGCACCTGAATTTATCCCTCCCCTTCTATTCATTTCTCTCACTTCGCTCTTACTTCGTTGTGAAAAAGGTATAAGATTGTCGTCATTCATAATCTTCTAATTTTAGTGCCAGCCACAGAGAGTTGAACTCCGCGACTGACAGGTGTATAATGCAAAGGTACTCGAAAAATGCGTTCATCGACCTCTTGGCTCGGATTGTCGAGTTCGCGTCTGCGTGGTACGAGAGTTATATCCACCATGTGATATTTCTGCACCTCACGGGCAAAAGTCCGTACAGGTATGACCTGCGGATTGGCGACATTAACGAGTTGTAGGTCTGATGTCATAGCATAGATGAGTCCTTTTATGGCATCATCGATGTATGTAAAGCAGCGCATATTCTCTCCGTTGTTGTAGAGTGATACGGCTGCCTTGTTAAGCAAGCAATACAGCAGCGTTCCCTGACGCGGGTTCGGTCCGTACACATTGTGAAGCCGTACCCCAGTCGCTGACAGACAGTACACTCTTGCGTACTGCTCATCGAAGTGCTTGCTTATTCCATACATCGATGTAGTGTTTCTTGGATTAGCCGTGCTTGAAGACGCGTAAACGAGTTTCGTTCCGTGCCTATGACACGCATCGGCTATCTTCATGAATGTCGAGATGTTGTCTTTCTCGATTAGGTAGTTGTCGTCGTTGAAAACGGAGGTCTGTGCTGCGAGATGTATCACCGCATCATAGTAGGTGTGTCTGAGTATTCCCGGCACTTCGTCCGCTTCAGTTCCGTTCTTTCTGTCGATTGCTGTAACTTCAACACCCTTGTTCCTCATCACCTGGCAGAGGTTATTGCCTATAAAACCATCGCTGCCTGTTACAATAATCTTCATTGTTTCTAATCTTGGTCTTCTTTCTGTTGTTCCTTTTGTTCCTGTTCTTCTTTCTGCAACTGCTCTACATAGCCCTTGAACTTCTTATAGTTCCGGAACTGGAAGATGAGTACTGGCAGGAAGATTGTCATTGTTACTAACAGCAGCCATGCCCATAGTCCGACATGGACGTGCAGTGCCACGCATATTCCGATATACGCGACAGGGATAGCCGCTACACCTAACGCTGCGGCTGTCTTTGAGATAATGAATTTCGTTGTTGTTGTCATAGTTTTACAAATTGTAATAGTCGTATAGGTATATTGTATCAGCCTCTATCTCCCGGTCTGTAATTTTGTTGTGCTTCATCGCCCATGCTTTTGGCGCGATAAGCTGCCACCATTTCTTGTGCAAGGTCATGTCTACTATCTCCGGCAGTTTTTCCGAGCGGAATACGTCTTCATAGGCGTTGCGCCCTGTTTTGATACGCACCAACTGCACACAGTCCTTGAACAGTTCGTGCCATTTCATTTGCCTGAATATCTCTCTGTCCTCCTCATCGCCTCTTTCGAGTGTGAGCGAAACGATAGATCCGGCGAGTTGCAGCATCTGCAATGTCTCTACAAAGTTCCTTGATTTCTCTGTTTCGTCAGCCTGATTGAGGACGAAACGATGTCTGCCATGACAATAGTACTGGTGTCTTATGAACACCGCAGGTTTTCTGTACTGCACCCTGATGTCGAAGAACCTCACCCCCTCTGCGAGTTGCAGAAAGAGCGTTCTCTCCTGTCTCTGCCAGAACCGTCTTGTG
>JAFSSN010000039.1 GCA_017450985.1 Bacteroidaceae bacterium | reverse complement strand
TATCGGGTTTCGCGAGTCTTTGTGACTTGTGAAACCCGTTTTTTTGCTGTCTGTGATATGTTAATTTGGTTATACTTTGTTGTCCGTGCTATTTGAATTTGGTTATACTTTGCTGTCTGCGCTATTTGAATTTGGTTGTGCTTTGCTGACTGCGCTCCCTGGTGCGATTGTGCCTTGTACTCTTTGTTTCTTGATTTGAATATGGTTTGTTGGCTTTGCCTTATGCTGCGATGTTGCTTCGCCGTCTGTTTCTGAGGTTGCTACGATGTTTTTTTGTGTGTCTCATAATGATATGGTGTTTGTAGTCTGTGTTCCTGTCGCTATGATGCTTTATTGTTTTTGTCTCATAATGCTATTTTTTTTGTAGTCTGTGTTCCTGTCGTTATGATGCTTGTATTGTTTTTGTCTCGTAATGCGATGGTGCTTTTGCTGTCTGTATTTTTGCTGCCATGGTTCTTGTTTTTATTTCTTGCAGCGAAGATGCTTCGTCCTTTCCTAAGTGTTGGGAATATTGTGTAAATGCCATGAAATACGTAGAAAGGTAGTGGTATTATTGTAAAATAAATCTACGATATTGGGATTATTCTCCCAAGTGCCTCCCTTCTGCCTCCCATCTGCCTCTCTTTTGACTCTTATATGACTCTTAATATGCTCTGTGTTGAAACTCTCCGACATGTATGTACCAATAAGAGAAACATAGGAGAAGCATAGGAGGCAGAAGGGGAATGAATAATTAATACGAACCGCCATAAGGCTGAAATATTGGCTGTCCGACAAAACGTATATTTAAGAATGGAACTTGTTTTTTTGGTGTACACCATTAATCTTTTTTTGTGTGTTTACGTTTTGTCTTTTATGGAGAGCAAAAGCCTTGTTGAAATTGTCATAATGCGAACTTAAAGTGTACGATGTTGTTTGTGCTGTCGTATATTGTCATGTTTTTTTGAAGGTTTTGTTTGCGTATCTTGTATGTTGTTCGCTTTTTGATAGCAAGAATAGTTATTCTATTTGTCTTATGTATTGTTCTGATTGCGTTATTGAGTGTTAAAAGTGGTAAAATAAGAAAAAAAAGGCATCGCTATTCTTGTTGTATTGTGGATAATTCCTAACTTTGCATCAGATTTTATGAGATAAATATTCATATATATTGAAGGAGGTGTATTTAGCTTTCGTGTTTAGGCATGAAAGTGATTGATCGCGAGATTTTTTTTTCACCCCCAAATTAAATATTTAACATTTCACCTGATTATTCCTGCGCTGGGAAGTGTGGGAATAGTTGTTTTATGGGGGGAGGAGATAATTTGGAATTGAAAATTGATAATTAAGAATTGTTTTTCACTTTTTTGTTCTTCGTTCTTCGCTCTTTATTCTTCACTTTTCACTCTTCATTCTTCACTCTCTACAGTTCGCCTACGTCAACGAAGCCGTTCATCACGCAATGGATGATGATGTCGGCAAGAGAGTGGGCGTTGAGTTTCTCCATGATGTGGGTGCGATGCGTGATTACCGTGGTGACGCTTATGTTAAGTTTGTCGGCAATCTCTTTGTTGATGACTCCTTTTGAAAGAAGTACAGCCACCTCAATTTCGCGTGCTGACAGCAGTTGCTCTGTCTGCTGCTGTGCTGCTTGAAGAGGTGCGTGTGGGTGCGCATGAAGATGTGCATGAGGATGTGTGCAGTCAGGGTGCTCCGTGGCGTGAGCAGGATGCCCCATAGACATGCTTCCCGGCTTCATTGTAGGGCCGGGGTGACCAGGGCCGTGGCCTGTGCTGTGGAGGGCAAGGATTGACTTTACCAGCATTTTTTCCTGCTGGCATACGTTGAGCGTCATTACTCCGTTGATCTGCATGTCGCCGTTTACCAGAACGATGGAACGCTTGGCATTCTCACGGAAATATTGGGCATGCTCGAAGTATATGCGCGAAGCCACGAAGAAATGAATGAAATGTGAGTCTTTGTTGGCGGCCAGTTCTTCGAAGGTCGTGAACAGCTGTATGTCGGCCATGGGCATAATGTCTTCGAGTATTTGCTGAAGACCTATGCCTGCCAATATGTTTGAATCTACGATTGCTATGGAGAGGTTATTCATATTCGTGCTTTCTCTTTGGGTTCATCGGAAACCATCCTTTCAGTACTCGCTGTCTCTGCTCGAAGATCTCGAGTATGCTCCAGAGGCAGGAGCAGCCGACCACACCGAGTACGGGGCTGAGAATCTCGTTCTCGACAAACAGGGAGCCTACGATGAATACAATGCCCAGTATGAGAAACCACCACCAGCAGCGCGTGCCGAAGTAGTATTCGCCTTTTATTACGATTGGATGAAACAGTCCTATAACGAGGAACGTCGTGACTGCTATTATGATACCTACGAAATTCATGTTTGTTTGCTATGTTATTGTAAATCGCCTGCAAAGTACGGCATAAAAAATGACTTGTGCAATCCTAATGTATGATGATTTGTTTGTTTGCAGCCTTTTAGGCAACTTATTACAGCCTTTTGGATAATCTGTTACATCTTTTTATGCAATTCGTTACTTTCTATTTAACAGCTACTTGCATCTTTTTGTGCGTCCCTTTGAGCTTTTTGGAATAACTTGTTGCATCCTTTTTATGCAATCCGTTACTTTCTATTTAACAGCTACTTGCATCTTTTTATCCGCCCCTTTGAGCTTTTGGGACAACCTATTGCATCCTTTTAAGCGGCCAGTTACTTTCTATTTAACAGCTACTTGCATCTTTTTGTCCGTCCCTTTGAGCTTTTTGGAACAACTTGTTGCATCCTTTCGTGCAATCCGTGGCAGGCAGTTTATACGTGCTCGCCAATCATCTTTTCCATCCAAATCATGTCGAACCACTTGCCGAACTTGTAGCCGCACTTGTGGAAGTGGGCGCATCGTGTGTAGCCCAGTCGAGCATGAAATTCAGGACTTTGGTGCGTGAGATATTCGTCTGGCGTGTCAATCCAAGAAATACATGCGTTCAGGTTTAGTATTCCTTGTTCCTTCAGACGGCTTTCCAATTCGTTGTAGAGCGTTTTGCCGATGCCCTTGCCCCTCTCGTCTGTCTTAATGTATATCGACGTCTCTACAGAGCGGTCGTAGGCAGCTCGTGCCTTGAACGTGCCGGCGTATGCATAGCCTACAATCTTGCCGTCTTCAACCGCTACGATGTATGGATATTTCTTTAGCGTGTTGACTATTCGCTGACGAAACTCGTTGAGGTCTGGCACGTCATATTCGAATGTTATTGCCGTGTTTTCGACGTATGGAGCGTAGATGTCGAGAATCTCGCTTGCGTCCTCTGGAGAGGCTGTGCGTACTGTGATCATGTTGCTTGAAAAATTATGTTTGTTGTATTGGTTTGCTTGTGAGAGTGAATTGCAGAAACGCCTTAGTGGCTGCTTCTGTATTCCTTAGGAGTGAGTCCCACCATGTCCTTGAAGCATTTGGCAAAATACTGTGAGGAACTGAATCCCGTCATGTATGCAATCTCTGTAACCGAGTGTGAGGTCTCGCGCAGAAGACGCTTGCCTTCCTCGATGCGGATGGTGCGTATGTACTCAAGCGGCGAACTGTAGTCAGAGTAGCGTTGGAACTTCCTGTAGAGGTTGGAACGGCTCAGCCCCATGTCGGCAGCCAGCTGGTCGTTGTCGTAGTTAATGTTGTCGAGGTTACGCACCACGATGCTGTGCAGTTGTTCCATAAACTCCTTTGACTCACGCTCCTGACGTATGCTTTGTCCCGTTCTGTCAGGCTCGGTCGTCACTTTGTCTGTAGCTTCTTTGTCTGCCGTCTGAGCCGCCTCGTCCTGTGTCTGTGCCTTTTGACGCTTCCTCTTCCAAATGAAAATGCCTATTCTAATAACGAGAAATGTAGCAATGCTGCACCAAAACAGGTACCATGGTGCAGGAATGCTGATAGTAAGCAGTTGTTGAGGCTCCGACCATCTGCCGTAGCAGTCGGTACATTTAGCCATGAGCTTGTAGGAGCCACTTGACAGGTCAGGGTAGGTAATAGTGTTTTCCCCTGCCTTGAGAATCGTCCATTCACCATTGTCGCTGGATGAGAAAAGCTTTTCGCGTTCGAAGCGGTATGCATATCTAACCTTGTCTGTGTGCAGGTGGTTCATACTTGATATGTGGAATGAGTCCACAAGTATGATGCGGTCGTTATTGGCAGTATCGTTCAGGGCACGGCATGGTGCTATCATGCAGAATGCGCCCATGCCTCCAAGACAGATGCTGTCGCCGTATAGCGTCATGTCGGTAAAGTAATCCACGGCCACGTTCTTGTCCGATGCCTCAATCTTGCGTGATGCGCCCGTGCGCGGATTTGTCTCCGTAAGTGTTGTTTCGTCGAGCGACCATACGTGACCAAAGCGGTCGGTCAGCTTTGGAAGCGTGTTGGCGGTGGTGGAGTATTTCAAGCCTTTCTTGTCCCATGACAGGTAGTGTACCACTCCTACAGAGTCGGTCAACTGCTTCAGCTTGCGATGCTTGTAGTCGTAGTTGAGAACCTGCAACTCCGTTCCTATGAGCAGGTTGCCGTTGCCTCTGTCGTAAAGCGAGGCTATGTAGTTGGGTGTCGTTGCACAAGTGTCCTCTTCCCAGCATATCTTCATCCCCTCATGCCATACGTGTATAAGATGCTTGCCGTTGCACGTCCACACTCCTTCCTTGTCTTTGCACTTAGCCAATACTTTCTGTGTTGACAGTGGAGTAGGTGTGGCTTGGTTAGCCATGAACGCTATTTCGCCCGTCTTTTCGTTGTAGAGTGACAGACGCGTGCGGCGCTGGTAAATCCAATAGTAGTCGCCCTCGCGCACAATTCGTTCCACCATAATCTTGTAGTCAGGCTTGTTCGCCATGCTTCGCACGTCGTTGCGCCTGATGGCTCCCTGCGTCCATGACAAGGCGAAGGTATGTGGCGAATATGATGGTACCCATACGTTTCCTTTCCTGTCGGTCGTTATTCTGCCAATAAGTTTCTTGTCTTTAGGCAGGAACGTCTCCGTTGTCAGCCTTGTGAGCTTGTCTCCGTTGACAGAGTATGCGTGCAGGTCGTCCATCGTGCTCACCCACATTATGTTGTGCGACTTGTCAAGCACCATGTTGTTCACCTCCTTGCCGAAACTGTTCTCCGTGCTTGCCTCGCCCATAGGAGTTATTTTCCCGTCAGCCTCATACTTGACGACGCCCTGTCCCCAGGTGCCCACCCAGTAGAACTTGCGGTCGGCACTTTCCACCATGTAGCTTGCAGCCGCCTCGCAGTCCCACGGACGCTCTTCAAGCGTGTCGCTGTTTTTCTTTATCCTGAAAATGCCTCCGCGCAGAATGGTTATCCATATCGAGCCTTTTGAGTCGAGCATCATCTCCTTCACCTCGTGGCGTTTATTGGTTCCGATGCTCAGTTCCTTTTCAGCCTTGTCGTTTTTGCCGAACCTAACCAGACTTTGTGCTGCCCCGACCCATATATTGCCGTTGGCATCCATGCAGATGCTGTTCACCTTCTTGCGTGAAAATGCTTTGTGCTCAATCTCCCTTATTACCTCCTTTTTCTTGTCGAGGACATAAAGCCCCATTCGTGTGCCGAACCATATCCTGCCATTCTTGTCCTCGCATAGACAGGTCACCTCGTCGTTTTTCATGATTCCCATGCCCACATTCTTGCTGTTGAACGTCTTGATGCTGTATCCGTCGTCGCGGTACAGACCCTCGCCGTCCGTTCCGTACCACAGGAAGCCGTCCTTGTCCTGCATCATGACGGCAAAGGCAGGTGTGGGCAGTAGGCTGTGTGTTGAAAGCTCATGATATGTCCAACCGTCGAGTGCATTCTTTTGCGCGTGCGCCTCTCCGCATGGTGTCAGCCATACGGATAAAGATATCAGTAAAGTGATTATTCTATATTTCATGTTGTTCGTCCATGTAATGTCGGGAAATGCGGTTGTCTCATTTCCCTCTTTTTGTTCTTATTTTGCAAATCGTATTGCAAATATAATGACTTTTATTAAAAATAAGAAAAAAAGCCGCGTTTCGTGAAAAATAACAGCCCAACTAAGAAAAAATATTTCTCCAACTGATGCTTTTTGCTAATGCGTGTTGAAGTCATTTATGAAAACATGCCGCCTGTTGGCAAGTGAAAAACAGTTCCGTCGTTGTTTTATTTGCCCCAAGCCCACGATGAAGGAAAATGTCACGACATAACGAACATCATGTGATGTTACGAAGTGGAATCGAGGAGCGAACAAAGGGAAAAAGTGTGGAAGAACGGAGACTTCTGACATAGGATGTGAAATGTAGCGTTGTCCTATTCGAACGACAAGCCTATAACATTTATGTTTCAGAAAGTTAGGGAATAGACCGAAGGAAGTCGGATGAGTTGTGTGAAATCGTTTCAAAACATGATAACAATGTGCCAAAATGATGGAATGACACGATTTTGCACGTCTGAAAGATGTTTTTTAACATGAAGGCGGCCGCTAACCGATATCTTTGCCGCAAATCAAATACTCAACTTTTGCAAGTATCGCTAACGCTTTACTTGCTTGGAGTAAAAAAGGAGTTAAGCGGAGTTAATTCCGCTACGCTCCATGGAGTAAAAAGACGAATGAGTAATTAATAATTAACAATTAATAATTAATAATTAAGAGTTAAGACTTTGTAAACAGAGTAACTTTTACTCTTCACTCTTCACTCTTCACTTCGCCGTAGGCGAAAGAGTACCGTCCTGAGCGAAGCGGTTACTCCTTTTTACTTCACGAAGTTAACTCCAGTTTACTACTTGCGAAACTTCAGTCAAATATTAATATTGTAACACTTATGACGAAATTTAACGACTTATTATGTTTGTATGGCAAGCGATGTGCTACAGCCCTCATGCTTGCATCCATGTCCTTCACAGGTGCGAAGGCACAACGCATACAGCAGCCACTTGGCCGTGGTGTCGTGGCTGTGCAAAATGGCAGCAACGTCACCGTAACATGGCGACGTCTCGCTCAGGAAGCAGAAAACGCAACATATAATATTTATGTAAAGAAAAATGGAGCGTCCGACTTCGTGAAGTTGAACGCTACGCCGCTGAAGAATACAAATTACAAGACCACGACGACATCTCTCCCGGTAGGGTCAGAGGTGGCTGTCAGCATGATTACCACTCGAGGCGGAGTGACTACAGAGCATGAGAAGAGCACACCGTTTAAGTTTCGCAGCACGGACGTGCGCAACATGTTCATGAGCATCATGTTCAAAGGCGGTCCTTTGAATAATGCAGATGTAGATACAAAGTTCTGCTGGCCTGTCGATTTGGACGGAAACGGAGAATACGACTATGTCGTTGACCGCAACTCGCTCAACTCCGACCGCCACTACCTCGAGGCATATCTTGCCGACGGCACTTACCTGTGGACGGTTGACCTCGGCCCTAACGAGTGGAGCTCAACGGGACAGGACGACCAGATATGCGCCTACGACATCGACTGCGACGGATATGGCGAGGTTATCGTGCAGACTTCCGACGGCACACGCTTCTGGGACAAGGCAAACAACACGTGGGGACTCTACGTCAAGGGCAATACCACAGGCGATACCGACGGCGACGGAATAATAGACTACAATTCACAGACGACAAAGAATCCGCCACGCTATTTCTCAGTCATCAACGGATTGACGGGAGCGGAGAAAGCCAGTGTGGAGCAATGGTATGACGAAGCCTACAACCGCACCAACAAGGCGTCGCTCATGGGCGACGAGTACAACAAGCACGTTGGACACGTCGGCATCTTCTACTACGACGGAGTACACCCTGCACTCGTAATGGAATGGCACACACGCACTTCGGGTGGTGCCCACCAATATCGCAACTCAGCCTTTGCCTACGACTTCTCGACCGGCAAGGCACAGAACTGGCATCAGCTGTTCATGGAAAAGACTGGCGGCTCAACATTCCACCAGATACGTATCCTCGACGCCGACGGCGACGGACGTGACGAGATGAGCAGCGGAGCATATTGCATGAATCACGACGGCAAGACATTATATAACTCGGGTATTTCGCACGGCGACCGCCACCGCACTTCCGACATCGACCCGGAACGCCCGGGACTCGAAACCTTCTCCGTGCAGCAGTATGCCCCTGATATGCTCGGACAGATACTCTTCGATGCTGCCACAGGCAAGTCTATCCGCAAGTGGTACCTCTCGGCAACGGGCGACATCGGCCGCGGCGAGTGTATGGACATCGACCCCGACCACATAGGTTGGGAGATGTGGTCAGTAATGGACTCAAAGGTGTACGATGCCAAGGGCGACCTCATCAACGGACTGACAAATCTCTATCCGACAGAAGGCGTGTGGTGGGACGATGCTCTCGACCGCGAGATTGTGCAGTCGTCTGACAGTCATTACAATGTGTATATCCAAGACTACTTCAAGGGCCGTCTCATCGAGATAGCCAAGTTGTCAGGCTACCGCTACATCACAAGCTACGGCAAGCGCGCCAAGTTCTGGGGCGACATCATAGGCGACTGGCGCGAGGAACTCATTCTCAATCATCAGGAGAACGGAGTGAACGTCGGTATTGTAGGCTTCTCAACCGACTATACCACAGCCGTTAACAATATTTACTGTCTGCAGGAAGACCCTCACTATCGCGGCGACTGTACCACACGAGGCTATTACCAGTCGCCTAACACGGGCTTCTACCTCGGCTACGACATGCCGCGTCCGCAACTTCCTCCGTGTATGGTTGCCGACATCGTTGCAAAGGCCGATGGCACATGGACGACATTCGACCGCTGCACTCCTGCCTCATATTCCGACGGCAAGACTCTGCTCCTCGACCTCAACCTCGGTAATGCAACAGTAGCCCTGACCGACGGTGCAAAGCCTTCCACTATATATGCCATGCCGGTTCTGAACCAGACGATTACGCTCCGCGGCAAGGTGGCTGGCGACGGCGACCTGTGGAAGTCTCAGCAAGGTACGCTCACAATCGACGACACATACGCTTCCTCAGGCAAGGTATATGTGTCCGAAGGCGTGTTGCGCGTTGACGGAAGCGTGAATAGCAGCATCGAACTGCGTGCACGCGGCACACTCACAGGCTCTGGCACAGTTGGCAGCCTCGCATTCGAGGGAGCCATGAACTACGAGGGCGGACGCATCATGCCAGACGGCACTCTTACCATTGACAGCGACTTGAACATCAACAAGAAGACATACGTAGAGATAAATATCGACAACGCTTCTCTCCTCTCCGTAAAGGGCGGACTCACCGTATCGGCACCAGTTATTTTCACAATCAACTCAGCCGCTCCGAAGGCAGGCGAGTACAAGCTGATAGCCTACGGCGGTACGTTCAGCGGCGACTTGAGCAAATTCAGCGTACGCGGCATCGTAGGCTTGTCCTACAACATTACAAATCACGACAATGCAGTCTGGCTGCACATCAACGAGCAGCGCGAGGCAGCACAGGGCGTGAAGTGGACGGCTGCCGAGAGCAGCAACTGGGACTACCAGACAGAAAACTTCGTTAAGGACGACAATCCTATCGCTTTCGTGGCACAGGACGGCATATACTTCGGCGACGATGCACAGGCAAAGACCGTACAGGTTGACGAACTGATGCCAGCCTCACGCGTGGAGATTGACACCGATAATACATATACATTCAATGGCAACGGCGGTTTCTCTGGAGCAGGAATGCTCGTGAAGAACGGCTCAGGTAATCTGGTGCTCAACACCGTCAAGTCCGACTATACCGGCGCAACGGTCATCAATTCAGGAACCGTGACGGTCAAGGCTCTTGCCGACGGCGGCATCGTGTCGTCTCTCGGAGCAGCATCAGCCGATGCCGCCAACCTGCGCATAGGCAAGGCAACGCTTGTAGTCAACAACACCAACTCGGCTACCAACCGCGGCGTTACGCTTACCGACACAGCTACCATCAACATCGCCTCAGGCACAGTGGCTCTGAAGGGCATCGTGAAGGGCGACGGACAGCTGCGCAAGATTGGAGCAGGACAGGTGAACATCACATACGCCGGCACCAACACATGGGCAGGTACCATCCTGCAGGCCGGAACACTCGCCATGGGAGCGTGGAACACCACCTTCGGTAAGGCGACAAGCCCGATACACGTGACAGGCAACTCAACCATCACGATGTTCGACAGCAACTCTTCAAGCACGGTACCTTCCGTACAGAACGCCATAACAATCGACGCAGGCAAGACACTTACCTTCCATGCCGGCAGCAGATGTACGGTGAAAGGCTCTCTGCAGGGCAAGGGAACATTCAAGATTGATTTCCCATACGTTCGCGGCGATGTCTATACCAACTGCTCTAAGTTCGAGGGCACATACGAGGTGGCATCGGGACAATGGCGACTTCGCCAGGCTATCGACCTCTCAAATGCCGTTCTCAAACTCGACGCAGGCGTGTATGCCGCAGGCTACAGCTCCGATAAGGCTGAGGGCAACTTCACCCACAAGATTGGTGCGCTGACATCTACAGCCACAGACTGTACGCTTTCTACTGGTACATGGAACGTGGGCTATCTGGGCACCGACGTTACTTATGCAGGAACGTTCAACGGCTCTGCCACACTCAATAAGTACGGCGAAGGCCGACTCACCCTCACGGGTGCAAGCAGCGGTGCGCTGAACATCTACGGCGGAAGCGTGGAGGTCAAGAATGCCTCTGCACCAGCCACCACGGGAACTATAACAGTACGCTCTGCCGGAGTACTCGAAGGCACAGGACTTGTGAACAACGTGACGGTACAGGCTGGCGGCACACTTGGCGTAGGCAAGGCCACATCCCTTGTCGTAGGTACGATAACCGTAAACGGCAACCTCGTCATGAACTCAGGCTCAACGCTTCGCGTCCGCACACGCTCAACGGCGGCAAGCACTCAGAGCGACGCCTTCAAGGTGGAGGGAACGGCACGCCTTACGTCACCTAATATCGTGGTGAGCGAGCTTAACGCATCCTATACCTTCGGCGACGACACCGAACTCAAGGTGTTCACAGGCTCAGGCAAGGTCACTATCACTGGCGACGTAACCATCACTCCTGCCGTACCGCGCGAAGGCTATATGTGGGATGCAAGCGCATTGGCAACCGAGGGCGTGATACGAATCGTGGCAGACCCGACGGGTGTACATGGCGTAAGTATGGATGATGCAACATCAGACGGCAAGGTATATGACCTCGACGGCAGACGCGTCGGAGGCATGGACAAGCCTGGAACATACATTCTGAATGGAAAAAAGTTGATTAGGAAATAGGTTGATGAATCGGTAACTTAGTAGCATTAGGTTTAATTAGTATTAGGATGAAAGGATACCATTTGACACTTATTAGTTTGTTCTGCTGTGCGGTCGTGATGACCGCACAGACAAGAACAACGTACAATTTCAACGGTGAATGGCAGATACACTATCCCGAGAAGTGTATTAATCATAATGGCACGACAGAGACGGTCACTCTTCCGCGTGCGTGGAACGAGGACTACGCCTTTCGTGTGGGCATCGCAAGCCTGCCCGACGACACTTGCCGCTACGTCAAGACGTTCGACATCCCTGCCGAATGGCGCGGACGGCGACGTGTCATCATAGAGTTTGAGGGAGCGCGTCAGGCTGCCGAGGTATGGCTCAACGGCCGCCACGTAGGACTCCATGAGAACGGAGTCATGGCGTTCGGCTTCGACCTCACTCCATACATAGAGTGGGGACGCGAGAACCGCCTTGAGGTGCTGACCGACAACGACTGGGCATACAAGGAGCGCGGAGTGAACGACGAGGGAGAGACGCACAGCGACGGCAACTCGCTGCCAAACAACACCCTCACGCCTGCCTCTTTCCAGTGGAACAACAAGAACTTCAACATGAATATGGGCGGACTGCCCAAGAACGTGTGGCTGCACGTGGTAGGCGAGGTGTACCAGACCTTGCCGCTCTACAGCAACCTCGGCACTACGGGCGTGTATGTCTATGGCACCGACTATGACATACGCGGCAGACGAGTGACTGCCAACGTCGAGTCGCAGGTCATCAACTCGTCAGCCTCAGCCAAGTGCGTGACGCTTCAGGTGGAGGTGCTCGACGCCGAAGGCAGGAGCGTGTCACGCTTTGCCGGCAAGCCCGTGCAGGTGGCAGCCGGCGACACCATAGTGCTCAGTGCTGCACGCCGTCTGTCAAACGTGCATTTCTGGTCGTGGGGCTATGGCAGCCTCTACACCGTGCGCACCTCGCTGAATGTCAACGGTACCATCACGGATGTAGTCAGCACGCGTACAGGATTCCGCAAGACACGCTTTGCCGAAGGACGTATATGGCTCAACGACCGCTGTCTCATGGTGCATGGATATGCCCAGCGCACCAGCAACGAATGGCCGGGCGTGGGCATCGACGTGCCGGCATGGCTCTCCGACTACAGCAACGACCTGATGGTCAAGTCGGGCGGCAACCTCGTGCGATGGATGCACGTAACCCCGTCGCGCCAGGACATTGAGTCGTGCGACCGAGTGGGACTCATACAGGCAATGCCGGCAGGCGATGCCGAGAAGGACGTTACGGGACGCCATTGGAGCCAGCGCACGGAACTGATGCGCGACGCCATAATCTACAACCGCAACAATCCGTCCATCCTCTTCTACGAGGGCGGCAACGAATCAATATCACGCGAGCACATGAAGGAGCTGATAGCCATACGCAATCAGTACGACCCGCACGGCGGACGTGCCATAGGCTCGCGCGAGATGCTCGACATTGACGAGGCTGAGTACGGAGGCGAGATGCTCTACATCAACAAGTCGAAGAAGCACCCTATGTGGGCAATGGAGTATTGCCGCGACGAGGGCTACCGTATGTATTGGGACAACTACTCCTATCCTTACCATCAGGCAGGGGCAGGACCTCTCTACCGCCGTGCTTCGGCTGCTGTGTATAATCGCAATCAGGACGACCTCACCATAGAGCAGATAATACGCTGGCACGACTATTACGTGGTGCGCCCGGGCATGGGACGGCGCGTGTCGTCGGGTGGTGTGAAGATAATCTTCTCCGACACCAACACCCACGGACGCTCCGAGATGAACTACCGCACGAGTGGAGTTGTCGATGCCATGCGCATAGAGAAGGATGCCTTCTTCGCCAATCAGGTGATGTGGGGCTCATGGGTGGATGTGCAGCACAAGGCAAGCCACATCATAGGCCATTGGAATTATCAAGATGGTGTGGTTAAGGATGTGCATGTGGTATCCACGTCGCCTGTCGTCGAACTGTTCGTCAACGGCAAGTCCGTAGGGCGTTCCGACAGTGTCTCATATTCGTTCCTCCACACCTTCCGCAACGTGAAGTGGCAGGCTGGCGAGGTACGTGCCGTGGGCTATGCTGCCGACGGTGTGACGGTGGAGAGCGAGGCGAGCCATGCTACGGCTGGTGCTCCGCATCACCTGAAATTGTCGCTCATGCAGAACCCTGACGGCGGTATGCGTGCCGACGGCGCCGACCTTGCGCTGGTGCAGATAGAGGTGGTGGACAAGGACGGCCGCCGCTGTCCTCTCGACAACCGTATGGTGCATTGGTCTCTTGAGGGTGAGGGCGAGTGGCGAGGCGGAATAGGCAAGAGCCCCGACGGCGACAACTACGCGCTTGCTACATCGCTGCCTGTTGAGGCTGGCGTGAGCCGTGTGCTCGTGCGCTCAACAACTCATGCCGGAAGCATACGTCTCACGGCACGTGCCCTCGACATGGACGATGCTACGGTGGAGTGGATGTCGCATCCCGATGCTGAAAAGGTGGGCAAGGGCTTGTCAACATACATAGCTTCCGAACATCTGAAGCCTGTACTCGACCGCGGCGAGACACCACTCACTCCTTCTTACACAGACAAGAAGCGTACCGTGGGCATAGCATCGGCTACGGCGGGTGCAAACACCGAACAGGTGCGCAACAGCTGGGATGACAACGAACTGTCGGAATGGAAGAATGACGGCAAGATGTCAACGGCATGGATAACCTACGAACTGGAGGAGGCTGCTGCCATCGACGAAATTAGCATCAAGCTTACGGGCTGGCGTCAGCGTTCATATCCGCTACAGATTCTTGCCGACGACAAAGTGGTGTGGCAGGGCAACACGGACAAGTCGTTGGGCTACGTGAGTCTCTACATCAAGAATCCTGTCAAGGCGCGTCGCTACACCATCCGTCAGATTGGCACGGCTACCGATAACGATGCTTTCGGACAGATTTCCGAGCTTGCGGGGGGCGCGGCAGCAGAACTCGACCTCTACAAGACGCCTGGCAGCGAGAAGGTGAAGGGAGAACTGAGAATCGTGGAATGTGACTTCCTTGTTAAGAATGAAAAATGAGGAATGAAGAATCGCCTGCGGCGGAGTGAAGAGTGAACAGTGAACAGTGAAGAGTGAAGAATGAAAGTTACTCTGTTCGCAGATATTAATTATTAACTCAACTTTTGCAAGTATCGCTAACGCTTTACTTGCTTGGAGTAAAAAAGTAGTTAAGCGGAGTTAATTCCGCTACGCTCCATGGAGTAAAAAGGACGTTTGACTGTTTACGGATGCGTTTTAAGCGAAAGAGTACCGTCCTGAGCGAAGCGGTTACTCCTTTTTACTTCACGAAGTTAACTCCCGTTTACTACTTGCGAAATTAAAGTATTATTGATGATATTACATTAAAAGCATGAAATGTTAAGAAAACTGTGTGTAAAGTAATAGTAAAAGTTTTTTAGATGTGATTAGGATGATAGCACAGTATTAGAGGGAGGGGAGATGTTGCAGAAACATCTCTCCTCTGTTTTTGTATTGAAGGTGAGTGACTGGCTCAACTTTCACAAGTATCTCTCGCCTTAGAGGAAAAGATGGGGCGGGGGTGAGAGGGGCTTCAGTATAGGATTTCCTGTCCGTGCTTGTGTAATACCCAGTCTGTGTTTTCTACGTATATTCTCCGCATTTTCTATGGATGCTTTACGGGTCTTCTACGGATGTATCCGTAGAAGACCCGTAAAAAATCCGTAGAATATCCGTACAGGATGCGTAGGAGACCCGTATGAGGGTCGGAGCAGAACCGAAGCGCACCGTCTGCAAGATGTTGATTTACATTGCAAAGATAAGATTTTTATTGAAAACAATGTCTTAAGAAACTTATTTTGTTTTGTTGGTTGTATTTTTGTTGTGTGTACAGATGCTTGTGCTGGATTCCTGTCGAATGGTTTGGCGCGGTTGACGAAACGAAAGTTTAGGAGAAAAATGTACTATTATAGCACATTGTGTGTATGAAATATCTGTTTTTCGACTTAGATTTGTATCTTTGCGCAAATGAAATTTAAGTAACATAAATAACAGGTATGAACGTAAAGAATGATTTGAGACTTATTGCCCTGTCGGTGGGTACGGCTGTATGTGCCGTGAACAGCCAGGCGCAGAGTACATTGCTGCATTACGACCGTCCGGCACAGTATTTCGAGGAGGCACTGCCTATCGGCAACGGCAATCTCGGTGCCATGGTATATGGAGGCGTGACGGAAGAGCGTCTGTCGCTCAACGACATTACGCTGTGGACGGGCGAGCCTGACCGCAAGGTGTATGCACCGGAGGCTTACAAGGCTGTGGAGGAGGTGCGCAAGGCTCTGTTTGCCGAGGACTACAAGAAGGCGGATGAGCTGCAGCGACGCATTCAGGGACACTATTGTGAGAACTATCAGCCGCTGGGAACGCTGACCATGACCTTGACGGGCGAATGTGGCAAGACTGCGGACTACCGCCGCACACTCGACATAGCAAGTGCCGTGTCGGACGTGAAGTACAACACGGCGCATCAGAGTGTGGTGAGTGAGTATTTTGCTTCGGCTCCTGACTCCGTAATCGTGATGCACTATCGTGCCGATGCAAAGAACGGCAAGGGCGTGGGAACGCGCGTGTTCACTTACCATTGCCAGTTGCCGCATACCGTGCAGGCGCATGGCAACGAGATGATTGTTGATGGATATGTGGCTTACCATAGTCTGCCGAATTATGTGGGCGAGCAGGAGAAGTTCTTCTACGACTCCAAGCGTGGCGTACATTTCCGCACCATAGTACACGTGGAGAATAAGGACGGTAATGTGAGCGTTGCCAACGGCGACCAGCTGGTGCTGGAGAACTGTACCGAGGCAACGATTCTCATTTCGAACGTGACGAGTTTTAACGGCAGTGACCGCGACCCTGTGACTGAGGGACGCGACTACAAGAATGATGTGCGACGCCGCATAGATGCTGCAAAGGCATTGGCATACGACGAGCTTAAACGCCGTCACGTGGCTGACTACAAGCAGTATTTCGACCGTTTCACCATCGACTTCGGCAAGACGGACGATGCCATAGCTGCTCTTCCTACCGACCAGCAGCTCTTCAAGTTTACGACCGAGAACCAGCGCAACCCCGATCTTGAGGAGTTGTATGTGCAGTACGGCCGCTATCTGCTCATCTCTTCGTCGCGCACGGAGGGTGTACCTGCCAACTTGCAGGGACTGTGGAATGAGAAGATTCTGCCGCCGTGGTCGTGCAACTATACTTCAAACATCAACTTGGAGGAGAACTACTGGCTGGCTGAGACCTGCAACCTGTCGGAGATGCACAACTCGCTCATCGGCTTCGTGAAGAAGCTGCCTGTCACTGGTGTGCAGACAGCTAAGGCATACTACGGCGTGGACAAGGGCTGGTGTCTGGGACATAATACTGACATCTGGGCTATGACTTGTCCTGTGGGACTCAACGGGGGCGACCCGATGTGGGCTAACTGGAACATGGGCGGTGCATGGGTGAGCACTCACTTGTGGGAGCACTATCTCTTCACTCAGGACAGAGAGTATCTGCGTGAGGTGTTCCCAACGCTGAAGGGGGCTGCCGACTTCTGCATGGCATGGCTCGTGGAGCATGACGGCAAGCTCATGACTGCTCCTGCCACATCGCCTGAGAATATGTATGTCACTACTTCGGGCTATCACGGACGCACGGTGTATGGAGGTTCTGCCGACATTGCCATGATACGTGAATGTCTTACGGATGCACGCGACGCTGCTATTGTGCTTGGGGGCGAGAAGGAGTATGTGAGCAGCATCAATGCCGTTCTCGCGCGTCTCATGCCTTACCGCATAGGCAAGAAGGGTAACCTTCAGGAATGGTATCATGACTGGGAGGACGAGGATCCTCGTCATCGTCATCAGTCACATCTCTTCGGTCTCTTCCCTGGCCACCACATCAACGTGGCTCAGACTCCCGACCTGGCTGCCGCCTGCAAGCGTACGCTGGAGATTAAAGGCAACAAGACTACCGGCTGGAGTACGGGCTGGCGCGTGAACCTTCAGGCACGTCTGCACGAGGGCGAGGCTGCATATAAGATGTATCGTACGCTCCTGTCGTTTGTACATCCTGACGGCTACAAGGGCAGTGACAAGCGTAGGGGCGGCGGCACCTATCCTAACCTCTTCGATGCTCACAGTCCTTTCCAGATTGACGGTAATTTCGGAGGTACGGCCGGCGTGGCTGAGATGCTTATACAGTCGAGCGTCGATACGAAGGGGGTGACTACCATTGAGCTTCTGCCAGCTCTTCCAGAGGCGTGGAAGGCGCAGGGCAGCGTGAGTGGAGTGCGTGTGCGCGGCGGCTACGAGGTGTCTTTCTCTTGGAAAAACGGTAAGGTGACCGACTATAAGGTTGTTCCTGTAAACCGTAAGAAGGGCAAGGTGAAGGTCATAAAGTGCTGATGCCTTTCGTCGGCATATAGATAAGGCTATCAAGTTTCACAAGTAGTTAATGGAAATTTTACTTCGTGGAGTAAAGAATGAAGTTTTGGCTACTGAGGGTGGTGAACCGCCTTGAGTGAAGGAACGGTTGCTGCTTTGCCCGGAACTTGCCAAACATTATGTAAGGGGAGCGTCATGTGTATGGAGCGTTTGTTTCATACGTATGACGCTCCTTCGTGTATGGAGGTTTGACGAGGTGAACGACGGCTTTTCCCGTCTCTAAATGTCATGCCGTGCCTTTGTCACTCGAAATTTCTACTAACAGCTTGTCGAAGTTGGCATGAGGAAAAATCGTACCTCTATATCATTTTTTTTGTGTTTTTTTTGTCGGTTTGTGTGTTAAGTACTAACTTTGCAAAAGAAAAGAGATGAACAACTGAATATAATTAATTAGTTATTTGCGCATTATTGGCCTTTATTGTGTATTTAATTCTTAATAATAATTATTAACAACATTATGAAACTTTCATTTAAGATTTTTTTATGCTGTTTTTGTATAGCAGCCCTTTTTTCATGTTCAAGTGATGATGTAATTGACATGCGAGAGAATGAAGTCCCAAGCGTTTCTTTGAGTTATGATGAGTCTTTAGAGCATTTTGGCATAATGCTTTCCAAGGCTGTATCAAATGATGAAAATGTTAGAAAGTTTGTTAAGAACCAGGTTCTTATGAAGATAGATAATGGTTACAACATTTTCTATCCTGTAGTTAAAGATAAAAAGGTTGTCGATGGTACTTCGTTTCGTCAAATACTTATGAATTATGCAACTGATAAGAAGGAGCTTCTTGAAATAGAAAGAAACCTTCCGCTTCTTAACATCCACATGCCTCAGTTTGATAGTGTTAAAGTTACATCGTTGGATGTAAAATCTGATGAACTTCCAGTATTGGTTAACAAGAAATTGTTCGTGAAAGGAGAGTTGGTCGATACTATCGGTGATTTGGAAGTTCCTGTGTTCAACGTTTTAGTGGTTACGGAAAGTAGTACGATAAAGAAGAAAACAGCGGGTACACGTTCTAATTTGGCTTTAAGCTTAAATGATGAATTTGAATATACCGACATTTCTTTTGTTCCAAGAAGACAAGAAACACGCTCTCTTTTATATGATGAAGATATTGTCAATGATGGTTTTGAAGATGAGGAACATAGAAAGTATGATATTGAAAAGTATCATGGAAAGACTCTTCCTGTAGATTCTATTGATCCACGATTAGTTGAAGCTTTTAAGAAGAGTGAA
Source organism: Bacteroidaceae bacterium (assembly GCA_017450985.1). Lineage (GTDB taxonomy): Bacteria > Bacteroidota > Bacteroidia > Bacteroidales > Bacteroidaceae > Minthosoma. The sequence continues at coordinate 4,917 of JAFSSN010000039.1, read as the reverse complement.
AATACAAGGTGTTATACTCGTTGCTTTATGTATTATGGTTTGAAAAATACTTCTGATAAAATAGATGTAAACAAACATTTGGATTGTCAAGATTGTATTTATCGATTTAGATTAAATGAAAATGAATTTAATTTCTACGAAAGCTATCAATCGGATAATAATAAGTATTTTGGAAGAAATAGCATTACTAATAAGAAGTGGCATCTTACAAGGTCTGACGTACTTTCAAGGCTTAAAACTGGAAAGACAATCGATTTCTTAATTCACATAATTGATACGGCATTTCAAGATATAGCTTTTAGTGTTCAACCTGAAGATGTGTTTAATGTAAGTGTGTCATATTCATATACTCATCCTACAATGTTTAGAAGTAGTAAACATGAATATAGGATTAATTTTGCCAACTTTAAAAGTAAATGGTATTATCCACATGAACATGGACATGATTTGCGACTCGGAAGGTGGAATGTTTTCAATAATGCAATAAATAAACGTATATATTTCTACTTTGTTCCGACAAAGAATGGGCAAGAAGAAACTATTACAGAGGAAGCAACAGTTACATGCGTGAATTCAAATAATGTTGAAGTTAAAATCAACGCCGAATTGTTAAAAAATATTAGTTCAAGTGTTGGATATAGTGGCTCATGGGGAACAACAAAAACTTATACGGTCAAGAAAGAGTATAAGTTTCGGTATAAACCATTGTTAAGAAGCGATTTTTATATTAATTATTTTGATGATTATCCCATATCGTCAATTAAGGATAATAATGTAATATTTAATGAGCCAGGTGGAAGTGGAGCCGTTACGTTTACTATTATGCCAATTTCCAATGACTTTTATAATAATAAAATGAAGAAATGAGAATAAAAGGAAGTTTGTTTTGTACATTTCTGCTTCTATGCAGTGTGGCAATGTCTTTTGCATCTTGTAGTAAGGATGAAGAGTATGAGGATTATCTGGACGGAACTATTTGGATGGTTAAGTTCTTAAAAGATACAAATTATTCTTATGGGGGAAAGCCTCTTGGCGGTGAAATATTATATTTCCATGATGGCAAGGGAGAATATTATTATATTGATCAGGACTATAAGGTTATTGCCATTTATGAAATGTTTGATAGTTATAGGATAATTAATGAAACGCATGCAGAAGTCGTGGTAAATAGTGCGTTCGGCACAAATATGGATGGTAGTCGTAGAAAGGTGGATATTCAATATTCTCCTCAGGTTTTATTTTATAACGGACGTGACGTGTTTGAACGTGCCGTAAGATCTAAAAGCTTCTACTTCGATTAAGCCCGACGTTTGATATAAAAAAGTGAGAATGCATAGCGTAAAGTAATATTGCGCTGTGCATTCTCTTTTTTTTGTAGGGCAGGAGTTGCCTGCCGTCATGTCTTGTTGAGGTGTGTTTTAATTGCTTTTGTAGTCTTTCAGGTACTTGACTTCTTCTTTTTTGTATGTGAGTGCAGGCAGTTTTTTGATGCTGCATGCTGAGAAGTAGCCAAGTGTGTTGTTGCTGAACTGGCGGAGAGGGTTGGCATGGTTGTCCATGCCTATTGCAAGTGACCAGTAGTAGTCGTAGGTCTTTTGGTCAACCTTCCTTACCTCCACGTCAAGTTCCTCGCCGTCTTGAAGTATGTCGTCCTTGTCGTTCTCCATGTCGGAATCGATGAAGCATCCGAGGTCTATCTCTGTGGTGCCGTACTGTCCGCGGTTGTCTGTAATCAGCCATTTGTATGGCTTCCCTTTACGGGTGATGAGTGTGTAGTAGTAGCTCGGTGTCGTGCCGTCGTCCTTGACATCTACGCGCACACAGTAAACATCGTCCGACATCATCACTATCTTGTAGATGTAGTAGTCGCTTACGTTGAACGGTTCTTGCATTTCGGAAGTCGATTCGGTAACGTAGTCGCCAATCTTTACTCGTAGCGTATATTTCTTTCCCGGCACTCCGAAGGCTTCAGGTGCGGAGTAGATGCCGGCGCTGTCGTGGTTGAGTGTGAACAGTGAGCCGTCTTCGCCCGTTATGGTCACTTCGGCGTTCTCGACGTTCTTGTTCCACAGGGTGTCGGGCACGTCGAGTGTCTGTGTTATCTTTGCCACTGCGCCATTGTCGGATATGTTTGCCTCGACGACGTAGAGCGGTTCTACGGTGTGGTAGTCTATGTCTATTTCTTTCTCACATGATGTCAGCATAGCCAGGCCGAGTGTGAGTATTGTATATATCTTCTTCATTTCTTTTGTGGGTTGTATTTGTCTGTAAACTGTCGGGCGTGTTGCTGCTTTGTGGAGTGGGGCAGGGCATACTGCTTTTTGCTCCATGTCGCTGCACGCTTTAGTATTTCACGCTGAATGCCACGAATGGTATTGCTCCGAAGAGAGCAGTCTGTGTGGCAGACGTCCCGGTTGAGTTGTCCTTGTCCTCGGTGAACGTGATGACGTAAGGGTTCTCCCTGTTGTAGATGTTGTAGATGCCGAATGTCCACTGCTGTTCGCACTTCTTGGTGCGCTTGGTGCGTGTGGCACTTATGTCGAGGTGGTGGCATGCAGGTGCGCGGTAGCCGTTGCGTTCGGCGTAGTAGAAGAATGTGTTGCCGTCAACCTTGTACTTTGCGCTTGGTGCTGTGAGTGCCTGTCCTGATGTGAAGACAAAGGCAGCCGAAGCGTTCCATTTCTTTCCGAACTTGCGCATGGCAACGGCCTTGATGTCGTGACGGCGGTCGTTGTTGGCCGTGTACCAGTTGCCGTTGTTGATGCCGTCAATCTTGTTCTCGCTCCATGAGAGTGTGTATGAGAGCCATCCTGTCAGTATGCCGTTGTTCTTGTGGGCACAGAATTCCATTCCGTAGGCACGTCCCTTGCCGCCGAGAATGATGTTCTCTATCTCGATGTCCGAGCTGTATATTTTGCCGTCCTTGAAGTCGTAGATGCCTCGCACCCATTTGTAGTAGCCTTCGATGCTGAAGTCGTAGGTCTCGTCCTTTGTCATGCCGAAGTATCCGATGCTCACTTGGGCAGCCTTCTCGGGCTTGACGAACGATGTGCTCACCGTGTAGCGGTCCATAGGCATCGAAGTGTTCGAGCTGCGTATGGCGTGTATGTTCTGTGTGGTGCGTGTGTATCCGGCTTTGATGCTATTTTGCTCGCCGATGTTGATCTTCATGCTTGCGCGCGGCTCGAGGTTGTCGTAGATGCCGAAGTGGTCGTAGCGTATTCCTGCCGATACCTCCAGGGCCTTGCATATCTTCCAGTCGTCGTTGACCCACGCGTTGATGTCCCATCTTGTGCGCAGGTTCTTCTCGTGCAGCGCCATGCAGTCCCATTCGGCCGACAGCACGTCTTGGTATGCAGCCTCTGCTCCTAACGATACGGAGTGCCTGCTGTTTGGCCGCCAGTCGATGGCCTCGCGTGCTATGCCCTGCCGTATGTGGGCGTCGAACACGTAGTTCTTGTCGGCTACGAAGTAGCCCATGTTGCTTCCGTAGAAGCTGTAGGCGAGTGTGGTGTTGAAGCGCAGATACTCGTTGGCGGTGAGTTTCCATCCGCTGCTCAGGGTAGTGTTGCCCCAGTGCATCTCCATGAGGTCGTCGATGGCCATGTTGTCCCTGCCGTGGTAGAAGGAAAGGTAGAGCTTGCTTGTTGACGACAGGTTGTAGTCTGTGCGGAAGTTGACGTCGTAGAAGTTGAGCGTGTTGTCCTTGTACTTAGGACTTGCTGCGAGGAACATGTCCATGTATGACCTTCGTGCCGTGAGCAGGAAGCTTGCCTTGTCGCTGGCTATAGGTCCTTCGACGCAAAACTTGCTGGCAAGGAGTCCGATGCTGACGCCTCCGTGCCAGTCGTACATGTCGCCTGGCTTGGTGGTGATGTCGAGTACGGCGGATGTTGCTCCTCCGAACTTGGCTGGTATCTGTCCCTTGTAGAGCGATGCTGTTTGGAGTGCCTCGTCGTTGAAAGCAGAGAATAGTCCTACAAGGTGGCCTGTGTTGAACATAGGCGTATTGTCCACCAGCACGAGGTTCTGTGCTGATGTGCCGCCTCGTACTTGGAAGCCGCATGAGCCTTCTCCGTCGGACTTTACCCCTGGGAGCATCTGGAGTGACTTGATGATATCTTTTTCTCCGAACAGTACGGGTATCTGTCCTAAAGTCTTTATGTCTATCTTTTCCACGCCAATCTGTATCTCATTAAGACGCTGGCTTGCGGAATGTGATGCCACTACCACCACTTCTTGCAGATTGTCGGTTTTGGTTGTGCTGTCGGGTGTCTCTATTGCCTTGACAGCCGTGTTCATACTCATACATGCAGAAGCAAATAATAAAACTTTCTTCATTACCTTCTTTTTTTATTTGAGACCCTTTGTCTCTGTTTTGTTTGTTTTACCTTGAAAAATCTGTTGCAAAAGTACGGCATTGTCGTGGATTGATTGTTTTGATTTGTAAGGAAAACGTGTGAACTGTCTATTTTTTTTACACTTTTTTGTTAAAAAAGTTTACACTTAGTTTTCTCTGGTCACTAATGTCCTTTTGATATCGCTCAAGTTTTTGAGTGTTTTTTAACGAAAAGGTTACATGAATTAAGTGTGTAAATAAGTCGTTCTTTTTCTAAATGTCTCAACTTTCGCAAGTATCGCTAACGCTTTACTTGCTTGAAGTAAAAAAGGAGTTAAGCGGAGTTAATTCCGCTACGCTCCATGGAGTAAAACGGACGTTTGAGTAATTAATAATTAACAATTAATAATTAAGACTTAAAAGTTAAGAATTAAGACTTTGTAAACAGAGTAACTTTCATTCTTCATTCTTTTGAGGAGTTAACTGGAGTAATCGGGAGTAAAAAGGAGTAAAGAGACGAGTGACCGTTTGCGGAGGTGGATTCTTCATTCTTCATTCCTCACTCTTCACTCCGCCGT
>JAFSSN010000038.1 GCA_017450985.1 Bacteroidaceae bacterium | reverse complement strand
GTTGCAGCCATCACCAAGGTCTTCTCCATTGATGATGAAGAAGTCTTGGATGCCATGGTTAATGAATCTGATGAGCTTGCCCATATTTGTGAATTATATCAATGTAAAATGGCGAGTTAAGAACTCCCGAAACTTAAATAAATTATAATTGTACAGACCTGTGTCGTATAGTGCAAAAGATTTGTTGTTATAATCAATCCGTAAATTTAACAAGGTATCACCGACAAAAACATTGTCGCCAATAGAATCTATATTTTCTGTGATTTTGAGCTCTCTTATATCTGTAAATGCGAAAGCCCAGTCGCAAAAGCATTTCACGGTGTTTGGTAAATCTATTGTATGTAAATTTTCGCAATCTCCAAAAGTTCTTTCGTGTATGGTGTCCAATTTTGTTTCAGACAAGTCTATGGATTTGATGTTGTGCTGAAATTGAAAGGCATAGTCTCCAATATATTCCACATTAGGAAGGACTATGTTCTCTGTAATGATTTTTGCTTGCTTTCTATCGTCGTCGGCTCCAAAAGCCTTTTCACCAATATACTTGATGGACGATGGTATGTTTATTTTTGCGCCACCCCAGTTGATGTTCCCTCCAATATATGTTATTGTTTCGGGTAGATGTACTGACTTTGGGAAAACTTCCCCGGTGTATGACCCAAAATTTGCATGATCATCTATTGCGACAACTTTACACCCCCGTGTATAATCATTATAATAATCCATTATTGTTGATGGAATCTCGATGTCGGTATTTGTGAAATTCTCTTCAATGCGGACAACAGTTGCTGTGCGTTTTTCGTAGTCAACTTTATAAAGAATTCCGTTCTCTTCTGTATATCCGTAATCTTGACTCCATCCACTTATAGAAAAGAGCATTGTGAAAAATGTAAGTATGAAACGTAATCTTTTCATTATTATGCTATTTGTGCCAACGACCCCTGTTTGACTGATTTGTAATTCATGCTTCACACATAGATAAAAAAGAACGTGGAGCCAGTCTTGTTACTCGTTCCACGTGTTAAGGCCTTCGCATTGCCCTGTCTGTCGAAACGAGCAACGCTGAAAGCCCCACGTGGATGTATGAAATAGCACCATTATTGCAAAAATACAATAATGGCTTACGTTCAAACATCAAAGGGACGTCCCCGTTGCTTTGTTTTTGACAGACATTGAAGTTGCGAAGTTCTAACACGTCAAAATCAAAGCGTACAAGATACGCCAATTATGTCTATGTGTCTCTTGTGCTCAGCCAACAAAGGCTTATTGCGCTAAAAGACAACGCAAAAGTACGAATAATACAGATATGTGTCAAGGAGTATAAGCGAAAATGTTCATGAAAAATTAAAAATGACTAATGACTTGATGACTATATTTTCGCATTTTTATACCTTGCGCACCCCAAAATTACCTTTAAAAAGTTTACTTTCAATGAAAAAAAGTTATGGAGTCTTGATTAAAAGAAAGAAATTCGTATATTGCAAACAAAATAAAAAGTTTTTTCAGACATTATTTATTTTGTAAACAGTTGCTGTAAATGACACTGGAGTTTTTATCGCATGGTACTGGCAGCTGATGTGAATGGCGTTTCCGCCGATTATGAATGTGTGTGTTTTGATAAGCATAAAGAACGGGCGCAATACTTTGGAATCCTTCAAGAGGAAATACGAAGTATTGCGCCCGTATGTTATGTTATTGCTGCGTTTATTTGTTGCTGCCGTCCTTAGTCACATACTCCTTAGCCTTGTTGAGAGCCTCGTTGATGTTTGAACAGATGTTCTGCTCACCGAGAAGAGCATTGAAGCCGTTCTTCTTGAGAGTAGCACCCACCTTCTCGTTCACACCTGAGAGGACAACCTCGATGCCGTTGTTATGGCTCATCTCAATAAGGTTCTGCAAGTTGTGCATACCAGTTGAATCGATGAAAGGCACCTTACGCATACGTATGATACGTACGGCTGGCACATCGTTCATGCCGTTCATGATGTCCTCAAACTTATTGGCAATACCGAAGAAGTAAGGACCGTTAATCTCATACACCTCCACATGCTCTGGGATGATGAGATGCTCAATGTTGCCAGCCTCCATCTCAGTCTCCATCTCAGGGTTAATCTCGTCAGTAAGCACGCTGACCTGAGTAGTCTCAGCCATACGGCGCATACAGAGGAAGCATGCAAGAACAAGACCCACCTCAATGGCAATAGTAAGGTCGAAGATGGCGGTGAGGATGAATGTGAGCCAGAGTACTGAAATGTCAGACTTAGGATTCTTCATCAGCTGCTTCACCGTGCGCCATCCACTCATGTTGTACGATACAACTACCAGCACGCCGGCAAGACACGCCATAGGAATGTAGGCTGCGAGAGGCATGAGGAAGAAGTAGATGAGAAGAAGTATCGCTGCATGTACGAGACCGGCAACAGGAGTCTTACCACCGTTGTTGATGTTGGTCATAGTACGTGCAATGGCACCAGTTGCAGGAATACCGCCGAAGATTGGGCAAAGGAGGTTTGCCAAGCCCTGGCCGATAAGCTCCTGATTAGAATTATGCTTGTGGCCTATGATACCGTCTGCCACAGTGGCAGAGAGAAGCGACTCAATGGCACCGAGCACCGCGATGGTGATGGCAGGAGAGACAAGTCCCTTGATGCGCTCCCATGTGAGTGCAGGCACTACAGGCTCAGGCATTGAGGGGTCAATCTTGAAGCGGTCGCCGATAGTGTCGATGTGAATACCGAACTGAGTGTTCATAACCACTCCCGCAATCGTCATGATTATGATGGCAAGGAATGCTCCAGGAATCTTCTTGGAGAGCATCGGCGTGAGGAATATTATCGCCACGGTGACGAATCCCACGGCCGTAGTCGCAATGTCGAGCGAGCCGAAATTCTGGAAGTACACGCCCCACTTACTTATGAAGTCGGCAGGCACGGCACCCTCGATAGTAAGGCCGAAGAGGTCCTTAATCTGCGTAGTGAAGATAGTAAGGGCAATACCGCTCGTAAAACCTACGATGATAGGATAAGGGATATAGCTGATGATAGTACCGAGCTTGAACACACCCAGGAGTATGAGGAAAATACCCGCCAGCACCGTGGCGATGGCAAGACCCTCCAGACCGTACTGCTGGATGATGTTGTAGATGATGATGATGAAGGCTCCCGTAGGACCGCCAATCTGCACTCTGCTACCGCCAAGCGCACTGATGATGAAACCTGCCACGATGGCTGTGATAATACCCTTCTCAGGAGTCACACCCGACGCGATACCAAATGCTATGGCAAGCGGCAGGGCTACGATACCTACAATGACACCAGCCATGAGGTCAGCCATGAACTTCTCCTTGTTGTAAGTCTTGAGCGAAAGAGCAAGTTCCGGCTTGAAACTAAACGAAATCATAATTACCTGTTAATACTTATTATTGTTTTTTGCTATTTTCTAATGACCGCACGCAGAACAAACCACACGTGCCTTGCTACCGCGCACCACAATCCGTAGTGGTGAGCCATGATACGGAAACGCTCAATAAGCGAAGCTTTGTGGTTGGCTGTCGTCATGCCTTCAGACAGATAGTCCGTCAGCACCTCCTTCAGCCCAACGTTCCTCATGCCGAGCACGTCGCCTGCCTGCAGCACCCTCACGCACCAGTCGAAGTCGGCAGAGAAACGGTAGTTCAGATTATACTCCTCTGCCACCTCCCTGTTGGCATAGAACGACTGGTGACACACCAGCATGCCGTCCTTGAACGACTCCCACGTGAGATGCTGCGGAGGAGTAAGTCGCCTGCCACGCAGTCGCCTGCCGTCGTTGTCCACGATGTCCGTGTCGCCATAAACCACACACACATCGTCGGCATCGCCCACAGCCTCGCTGACATGAAGCAGCGTGTCCGCGCCGTGCAGCTTGTCGCCGGCATTGAGGAAGCACACATAGTCGCCCGTCGCGCTCTTGAGAGCCTTGTTCATAGCGTCGTACAGTCCCGAGTCAGGCTCACTGGCTATGCGCACGACGATGCCCCTTTGCTCTGCGCGTTCCTTGTATCTTTGGGCGATGGCAAGCGTACCGTCACGGGAGCCCCCGTCCTGGATGATATGTTCAATGTC
>JAFSSN010000037.1 GCA_017450985.1 Bacteroidaceae bacterium | reverse complement strand
CAGCTCATTTTGTATTCTCCTCCAATTCATGTTCGACAATCGTTCGGATTCTCTCCGCATATCCTACGGATATTGTCTGAGTGCGCTCCGTATTTTCTCCGTGTTTTATCCGTAGAAATGCGTAGCTGACCCGTAAAAAATGCGTAGCATATCCGTAAAATCATTGGTGCTGGTACGTTTTGGTATGGAAAACAAGGGAATGACGCATGTTTCTGCATGCTTCATGTGTTAAAGTTTGTTAAATAAATGCACTTTTATTGACAGATATGTTCTCTATTGGAAATTTGAGTGTATTTTTGCCTGTAATTTAATCAAATAGTCTATGAAACGTTTTTTTAATTTTTTCTGCTTGTTAGCATTGTGTGGCTGTTCCGAGTTTAATGAAGATTATGAAACTCCAAGTCAAGTCAATGAAGTAACAGTGAAGCCAAATCATTTTGTTACCCTTAGTGACATAAATGCTTTATGTGAAGCTCAAAGTGGTAGTACAAGAGCGGGTTTGACCAGTGACTTTAATGTCAAGTGTTTTACCGATGCTGAGCGCGATACATTGCTGTATATGCTCAATAATCAAGGAGGTGGATGGACTATATATTCATCAGACACACGTGTGCCGGCTATTGTTGCGTATAGTAGTAATGGAACAATGAGCGAGGCATTGGAGAATGAAAATCTTCGTGCTTGGATTGATTGTATGTCTGCGGATATGAAAGTTATCAGGCAACTTAAAGATAACGAGTTGAATTTTTCGTCTGAAGAAATTAAATCAAATGAGAAGTTTTGGAACTCGTTTTCTCAACCTGATAAAGTAGCTAAAGAGGAAATGACGGCAAGTATAAATGGCCTTGGATTTAGACCTATAGTCATTGATGATCCAACTCCATACGGACACTATGAATTGATACGCACAGAATCTCATGTTGAGACTTATGATTCTATTGGTAGGCTTACTAAAACAAATTGGAGGCAAATAAATCCTTTTAATGAATATTGCCCAAGAAGGACGGACAACCCGCAATTTCGTGCTCCGGCTGGTTGTGTGGCAATAGCGGCTGCACAAATGTTGTATTTTCTGCATGAAAAATTTAATGTCCCAGAAAAAGCTCCTTCAGAAGCAGAATGTATAGGAAACGTAGACAAATATGAAATGAGTCAGTCCAATTTTACGTCTGAATATTGGAGCAAAATGAATAAAGAACATAGAATGCAATATGCAGCACCTTTAGTAGCTAATATAGGAAAGTTATTGAATAATAAGTATGGCAATGAAGTTACTTATGCAAATGCATTGGATATGAAAGAAAAAGTGTTTAAAGCATATGGAATACAATGCACAAATATGCCATTTGATACATACGAATTATGTCAAAATCTATATAATGGTTTGCCTGTTATAGTATCAGTATTAACAAAAAAAAATGATAGTCCCAAAGTTGGGCATTCTTTTATTGTTGATAAATATAAAAGGGAACGAATTGTAACAAAGAATACATACAGATGGAAGTATGATAATTCTCCTAAATCTCCTGATGGGACACTTATACCAATTCCTAATGTTGATGATAAGATTGAATACGCGTATTCATCTCCATATGTGTCAATGATTGGTTTCAATTGGGGATGGGGTTATAAATATATAGATAATTCGCAATGGTTTGCACTTGTGGGAGACTGGATGTATAATGATAGTTATAATGTTCTTGCGAGAAATAGAAGTATGGTATGTGATTTTGAGGTGTTAAAATAGGATTTTATGAGAAAACTTTTTTGTTTAACAGTTGTCGTTAGTCTTATAGGCTTCATGTCATGTGGCAACGACAAGGAGACGGATTTAGTCATTCCTGGTAATATGCCACCAGAGGATATTGACGGAAAAATGTATGATGGTGCAGTTATTGATGATGTCTTGTTTTTTTGTATAGGTAAGTCATGTGGCAGCAGCGATACCGAAACGAAGATTCTTAACGATTATTCGAATGTGAAACTGAGTATAGAAACTAAGTTTGACAATAGTGATCGTTATATGCCAGAAGATGTTTTGAATAGAAGGGCTGTTGCGAAAGATGTGGATGCTTATTATAAGCAGAGAACGGCTTTCATTTATAGTGAATATCTGTCGCATTTTGACAAGGCCCTGAATGGATGGACTGTGTTCCTAAATGCATACATAAACGGCAAGGTCTGCGTCACTTGCGATAAGGTTCTTTTTGGCGAGGAGGCTGGTACGGATCTTAGCAAATATTTCCGTATATATTCTGAAGCGTATTGTATGCCTGTTGGAATAGAAAACCCTAAGCTTTTGTATAACTTCGGGGATGAGATGCCAGAGTTTATGTGTGACTTTTTTCCTGCGGAAGCATGGTTTCAGGATTCTTATACGATAGAATTTGCTTCTATGCCCGAGGAAAAGTATGATGAGTTAACATTCACGTTGAATTTGCCTCTCAAAATTGATTATGTTCGTTCTTATTTTTCTGCCAAATATAGAGGCGAAGAGAATGCAGAACTTCAGAGAAAAGATAAAGTATTCATTCCTAAATGTACTGTTAAGTTCAATTGGTAACTGAAGTTTCGCAAGTAGTAAACTGAAGTTAACTTCGTGAAGTAAAAAGGAGTAACCTGCGGAGTGGAGAATGAAGAATGAAGAATGAAGAATCGCCTACGGCGGAGTGAAGAATACTCTATCGCAGCAGACATATCCGTAAACAGACATTCGTCTCTTTACTCCCGATATCTCCCGATAACTCCTTTTTTACTCCAAGCAAGTAAAGCGTTAGCGATACTTGCGAAAGTTGAGTTGGTAATTTATAAGATTTTGTTATGAAAGTTTTTTTCCTATTTAGCATTTGTATGCTTGCCTTCATGTCTTGCAGTAAGGACGGGGGCGATAAAGAGCCTTGGATGGGATGCCCGGCGCCGGACAATGTAGGCCTCATGATGGATGGTGGTAATCTTGACAGTGTTATTTTGTATTGTGTGGGAAAGTCTGACGGGTGGCGTGATACTAGCCCGAAAACTCTTAAAAGTTATACTGGCATGTGTTTGGGGACGCAAGGTGATGCGGGCTATAATTTTGCCGTTACCGGTACTCCTGGGTCGTTTGATATTTGGCATTTGGAGAACTCTTATTTTCGTCAGAAAACAGCCTTCTTGGTGGAAGAGTACAATAAATGGGCTTATGAATTGGTCATTGCATGGCCTTGTTTTTGGACGGCATATAATAATGGCGAGGTAACTATTACGTGTGATAAGGTGCTTTTTGGTGAGGAGCCTGGCACGAACCTTAGCCAATACTTCAATATAAGTGGGAACGGGCATTGTATGCCTGTTGGAATAGAGAATCCTAAAATGTTGTATAACTATGGTGAAGAGTTGCCGTCTCTCATGTGTGATTTCTTCAAAAAAGAGGCTTGGCTTGAAGATGAGTATTGTATGTCTTTCGTTACCGAGCCAGAGGAAAAGTATGATGAACTGACGTTCAGCCTTACCATGCCTTTGAAGTTGGAACATGTTTATGAATACAGTCGTGATGTGTACAATACTGGCAAGGCGGAAATGAAGTTCACGGAAAAGACTTATATTTCAAATTGTACTGTTAAGTTTAATTGGGAAGAGTAAGGACGTTTTGGAAGATATAACGCTGATGATACAAAAAAGCCACGATGCAGCAGCATCGTGGCTTAAAATGTTTATGGCTTTATCGTAAGCCCTTTAGTCTGATTAATTACTTCTTTAACTTGTAGTTTGGAGTTACGTAGATGAGCTGGATGCCCTTTGCAGTCTTAGTAAGCTCCATGATAGTGCCGTCGTCATCGACAGAGTAAGTAGCCTTTCCGCTTACAGAAGCGATGCGGTGGTAGATGACGTTGAAGATAACGACTGAGTTTTCAAGAGCATTTGCCTCTGACATAGGGATGTCAACAATGAGACGACCAATCTTGCTCTTGTCGGAAACATTATCATTGTCGAGGCTGAGGAATATCTCCATGCCGTGACAGTTGCCCTTCAAGCTGTTTGTTGCCTGGTCGTACACATAGCCTCTGACACTTATTTCGCGTGCTACTTGTTGCTGTGTTCCGTTGAGATCAATACCATCAAATTTGAATGCGTATGCATTAGTAAAAGTCACTAATGCTACGATGAAAGATAGCAATTTCTTCATAGTGTTTTGTGTTTATATGAGTTTATAAAAAATAGTTATTTTTGTAGGTGCAAATGTATAAAAAATAATTTATGTCAAAACAAGAAAAGAGAAAAAAAGTTTAGTAAACTATAAATTGTGTTCTTGTTTGCACTTTTATGAAAGAAGAACTATCTTTGCAGTCGGAATTTTGCAAAATTGATTTCTTATGAGAATATTTCAGAACGTAGCTGACTTGGGAGATCTCAAGCAAGCACTTGACGAGGCTTTTGAAATAAAGGCTGACAGATACAAGTATCAGGAATTGGGCAGGAACAAGACTGCCATGTTGATTTTCTTCAACAACTCCCTGCGTACACGACTTTCCACTCAGAAGGCCGCTATGAACCTTGGCATGAATGTCATTGTACTTGACGTGAACCAGGGTGCATGGAAGCTGGAGACTGAGCGAGGTGTGGTGATGGAGGGCGACAAGAGTGAGCACCTCCTGGAGGCTATCCCGGTAATGGGCTCTTACTGCGACATCATCGGTGTGCGCTCTTTTGCACGCTTTGAGTCACGACAGGACGACTACGAGGAAAAGATTCTCAATCAGTTCATCAAGTATTCAGGTAAGCCGGTGTTCTTCATGGAGTCGGCTACGGTGCATCCGCTCCAGGCATTCGCCGACCTTATCACTATCGAGGAGTATAAGAACCGCACTCACATTGAGCCTAACCCGCTCTTCGGCGGTACTGCCGTAGAGCGCGTGCCTAACAAGCGTCCGAAGGTGGTGCTCTCATGGGCTCCGCATCCAAAGGCTCTGCCGCAGGCTGTGCCTAACTCATTCGCCGAGTGGATGAATGCTGCCGACGTGGATTTCGTCATCACTCATCCTGAGGGATATGAGCTTGACCCTAAGTTTGCGGGCGACGCAAAGGTGGAGTACGACCAGATGAAGGCTTTCGAGGGTGCTGACTTCATCTACGCCAAGAACTGGTCATGCCCGGGCGTTACGCGTCCTGCCGACTACGGCAAGGTGCTTGGCGACTATCACGACTACCTCGACTGGACGGTGGGCGAGCGTCAGATGGCTGTGACGAACAAGGCTTTCTTCATGCACTGTCTGCCTATACGCCGTAACATGATTGTTACCGACGACGTTATCGAGGCACCTACGAGCCTTGTCATTCCAGAGGCTGCCAATCGTGAGATTTCGGCTACGGTGGTGCTCAAGCGCATGCTGGAGGCTATCAAGTAGCGAGGGGCTGCAGCAGCGGCATTTAGTTATTCAGAACAAAAGTAAACATCAATATAATTCAGAGTTATCTGTGAGGATACGGGCGGGAGCCGCTGCTCCTCGCTTTTAACTCTTCACTATGTATAGACATGGAATATAATTTCAGGGATATAGAGCCTAAGTGGCAAAAAGCATGGGTAGAGAATAAGACCTACCAAGTGGCAGAGAATGGTGACAAGCCAAAGTATTACGTACTCAACATGTTCCCATACCCTTCAGGTGCGGGACTTCACGTCGGACACCCTCTCGGCTATATAGCAAGCGACATATATGCGCGCTTCAAGCGTCTGCAGGGCTTCAACGTGCTCAACCCTATGGGCTACGATGCCTACGGTCTGCCTGCCGAGCAGTATGCCATTCAGACTGGTCAGCACCCGGAGGTGACTACAGTCCAGAACATCAACCGCTACCGCGAGCAGCTGGACAAGATTGGTTTCTCGTTCGACTGGAGCCGCGAGGTGCGCACTTGCTCGCCTGAGTACTACAAGTGGACTCAGTGGGCTTTCCAGAAGATGTTCAACTCTTTCTTCTGCAACAAGGAGCAGAAGGCTCTCCCTATAGAAGTGCTCATCAAGCATTTCGAGACTGAAGGCAATCCTGGCCTCGACGTGGCTCAGAGCGAGCCTCTCACGTTCACGGCCGACGAGTGGAACTCATGGGACGAGAAGAAGAAGTCGGACGTGCTGATGAACTACCGTATCGCCTTCCTCGGCGAGACGATGGTGAACTGGTGTCCGAAGCTCGGTACGGTGCTTGCCAACGACGAGGTGATTGACGGTGTGAGCGAGCGCGGCGGCTACCCTGTGGAGCAGAAGAAAATGCGCCAGTGGTGTCTGCGTGTGAGCGCATATTCACAGCGTCTTCTCGACGGACTGGACTCTATCCAGTGGAGCGACTCCATCAAGGAGACTCAGCGCAACTGGATTGGCCGCAGCGAGGGTACTGAGGTGGAGTTCCAGATTGCTGACAGCGACGAGCACTTCACTATCTTCACTACTCGTGCCGACACTATGTTCGGTGTTACTTTCATGGTGCTTGCTCCTGAGAGCGAGCTCGTGCAGAAGGTTACTACTGCCGAGCAGAAGAAGGAGGTGGACGAGTACATCAAGTACGTGAAGGGACGCACGGAGCGTGAGCGTATGATTGACCGTAAGGTGACTGGTGTGTTCTCAGGAAGCTACGCTATCAATCCGTTCACGGGCGAGAAGAATCCTATCTGGATATCAGAATATGTGCTTGCCGGCTACGGTACGGGTGCCATCATGGCCGTTCCTGCCCACGACTCACGCGACTATGCCTTCGCTAAGCACTTCAATCTTCCTATCATACCTCTCGTTGAGGGTGCCGACGTTAGCGAGGAGAGCTACGATGCCAAGGAGGGTATCGTGACAAACTCACCGCGCAAGGACGTGAAGCCTTACATCGACTTCTCGCTCAACGGTCTTACTATCAAGGAGGCTATTGCTGCAACAAAGAAATATGTCAAGGAGCACAACCTTGGACGTGTGAAGGTGAACTACCGTCTGCGCGACGCCATCTTCTCTCGTCAGCGTTACTGGGGCGAGCCGTTCCCTGTATATTACAAGAACGGTATTCCTTGCATGATTCCAGAGGAGTGTCTGCCTATTAAGCTTCCGCAGGTGGAGAAGTTCCTCCCTACGGAGACGGGCGAGCCTCCACTCGGCAACGCTACTGTATGGGCGTGGGACGAGGCTAACAGGAAGATTGTGGAGAACAGCAAGATTGACAACAAGACGGTGTTCCCTATCGAGCTTTTCACTATGCCTGGTTTCGCCGGTTCGTCAGCATACTACCTCCGCTACATGGACCCTCACAACGACAAGGCGCTCCTCTCTCCTGAGGCTGCCAACTACTGGCAGAACGTTGACCTCTACGTGGGCGGTTCGGAGCACGCTACGGGTCACCTTATCTACTCTCGTTTCTGGAACAAGTTCCTCTACGACTATGGTTTCTCTGTGAAGGACGAGCCTTTCCAGAAGCTTATCAACCAGGGTATGATTCAGGGCCGAAGCAACTTCGTTTACCGTATCAAGGATACGAATACATTCGTGAGCCTCGGTTTGAAGGACAACTATGACACTACTCCTATACACGTTGACGTGAACATCGTAAGCGGCGACGTTCTCGACGTAGAGGCTTTCAAGGCATGGCGTCCTGAGTACAACAACGCCGAGTTCATTCTCGAGGACGGCAAGTATGTGTGCGGCTGGGCTGTGGAGAAGATGTCGAAGTCTATGTTCAACGTCGTGAACCCGGATATGATTGTTGAGCGTTTCGGTGCTGACACGCTCCGTCTGTACGAAATGTTCCTCGGTCCTGTTGAGCAGTCAAAGCCTTGGGACACTAACGGTATCGACGGCTGTCACCGCTTCCTCAAGAAGTTCTGGAACTTCTTCGTGGGTCAGGACGACAAGGTAGTGGCTACCGACGCGCCTGCAAGCAAGGAGGAACTCAAGAGTCTCCACACTCTCATCAAGAAGGTGACTGGCGACATAGAGCAGTTCTCTTACAACACCAGCGTTGCTGCCTTCATGGTATGTCTCAATGAGCTTACGAAGATGAAGAGCACGTCGCGCGAGGTGAAGGAGGCTCTCGTTGTGCTCATCGCACCGTTCTGTCCTCACATCGCTGAGGAGCTTTACCATCTTCTCGGTCACAGCGGCACTGTTTGCGACGCTCCATGGCCTGCCTTCAACGAGGAGCACCTCAAGGAGGACAACATGAAGATGATGGTGGCATTCAACGGTAAGGCACGCTTCCCAATGGAGTTCCCTGTGGGTACTGACAACGCTGCCATCGAGAAGGCTGCGCTTGAGAATCCGCAGTCGGCTAAATGGATGGAGGGCTTCACGGTGGCTAAGGTCATCGTCGTGCCTGGCAAGATGATTAATGTTGTACTTAAAAAGTAATAAATACGTGCAACCGCTTCGTTCCTTCGGTCGGGACGAAGCGGCAGGCACGGCTCAAATAATTCTTTATGGCAGATTCTAAAGGGATTGCTATTACCGACAAACTGTTCAGATTCCTGTCAAACAAAAAGAACCTGAACAACATTACACTTGAGTTAAAGGACTATTTCTTCATCACCCTCGGCGTATCTATATATGCTCTTGGTGTTAACATTTTCATGTTGCCATACGGGCTTACGACGGGCGGCGTGATTGGTATTGCCACCATTCTGTATTATCTCACGGAGTGGAACGTGAACTCTACCTATCTCGTCATCAATGTGTGTCTGCTCGTAGTCGCAATTAAGACGCTGGGATTCAGGTTCTGTGCCAAGACCATCTACGGTGTGGTGAGCATGACCGTCATCCTCGGCTTGTTTCAGGACTTTATAGCTACGACTGATGCTGACGGACACCTCGTGTTTCCGCATCTGCTCGGCGACGAGACTTTCATGGCGTGTGTGCTTGGCGGCATCACCGACGGTATCGGTCTCTACCTCTGTTTCGAGAATAACGGCTCGACGGGCGGTACCGACATCATCGCTGCCATTGTGAACAAGTATAGGCAGACGTCGCTTGGCTCGGTCATTCTTGCGTGTGACGTCATCATTATCTCGTCATGCTATCCTGTGTTCAACGACTGGTTCCGTGTCATTTACGGCTTCGTGCTGATGTTCGTTTGCAGCTTCACGCTCGACTACTGCCTCAATCGCCGTCACCAGTCTGTGCAGTTCCTCATCTTCTCCCGCAATCCGGGTGCCATTGCCAACGCCATAATAAAGAACGGCTACGGCGTGACGATGCTCGACGGCGAGGGATGGTACACTCACACGGAGCGCAAGGTGCTGATTAGTATCATACGTTCGCGCCAGCAGATTACAGTGCTGCGTCTCATTAAGTCTATCGACCCTTATGCCTTCGTGTCGATGAGCAACGCCAACGGTGTGTGGGGAGAGGGCTTCGACAAGATGAAGGTGAACCTTGAGAAGGCTCAGAAGGACAAGCGTGTGCTTGTGTTTGCAAGCAACAGTACTCACAAGCTTGCCGAGGTGCGCGCCATTCTCGGCGATAAGTACGACATTCGCACGCTCACCGACATTGGCTGTACTATGGACATTCCTGAGAAGGCTGGCAGCATACAGGGCAACGCGCTGCTCAAGGCTCGTTTCGTGAAGCGTTACTTCGGTTTCGACTGTATTGCCGACGATACGGCGCTTGAGTGTAATGCTCTCCATGGTCTGCCGGGAATATACTCTACGAACTATTCGCAGGTCAACGACGCTCTCGTGCTTCAGGATGCCGAGACTGTTCACAAGTACGAGAACTACAACGAGGAACTGTCGGAGGAGATGCTTAACATTCTCCACACTAAGGCGCCTGTCATTGACCGCACGCTCAACAGCAATACGCAGGCTAACATCGACAAGCTTCTCGGCAATCTTGAGGGCAAGGATCGCACGGCGCGCATTCATACCGTCCTCGCACTTGTCATGGGCGACTTTGACAATCCGACGATGTACGAGACGCACCTCTTCGACGGTGTGCTTGAGGGTACGATAGCCGAAAAGCCGTCGGGCGAGCCGCAGTTCTTCTACGATTCTGTCTTCATTCCTAATGGCTACGATAAGACTTATCAGGAGCTTGGCGTGGATGTGAAGAACAAGATTAGCCAGAGGGCTATTGCCGTTAACAAGCTGAAGGATTTCTTTGAGAAGAAAAAGAAGTAACGTGCCGGTGTACCGGCATGGCTTCAATGGCTTTCAGCTGATATTGTCACCATAGTAACTATTAGAAATGAGCAAAAAACCAAATAAGACAGCAGTTTATACTCTTAACTTCTGGGAGAAGATTCAATACGCGCTTGTGTTCTCTTTCGTGTATTGCCTTTCGCTTCTTCCTCTGCGAGTACTCTACATACTGACCGGCGGCATCTATCTGCTTGCCTACCGCCTCATAGGCTACCGCACCGACGTGGTGCGCAAGAACATCAGGGATTCGTTCCCCGACAAGAGTGAGAAGGAGCGTAAGCAGATAGAGAAGGATTTCTACCACTTCCTTGCCGACTACATTGCCGAGACTATCAAGCTAATGACGATGAGCAAGAAGGAGATGGCTCGACGCATGACCGTGAGCAACTACGAGCTGATAGGGGAGGCGGAAGCTAAGGGGCAGACTGTGGCGGCTTTCCTGGGTCACTACTGCAACTGGGAGTGGGTGACTGGCATTGCCATTCACTTTGCCCCTGCGTCCTACGGTTCGCAGGTATATCACGTCATGGAGAATAAGGTGTTCGACAAGCTCTTCCTTCACATTCGTGAGCGCATGGGCTCCAAGTGCATCGCCATGGCTGACATTCTGCGCCGCCGCATAGAGTGCCTGCGTCGCAACCAGCCTATGGTCATAGGCTACATTGCTGACCAAGTTCCGTTCTGGAACAATATTCACTATTGGACTAACTTCCTCAACCACGATACGCCTGTGCTCACGGGTGCTGAGACTCTCACTAAGCGTTTTGGCGACCGTGCCGTGTATCTTGACCTGCGCCGTGTGCGCCGTGGCTACTACCATATCGACGTTAAGCCGTTGTTCCTTGACACTAAGGATGTGCCTGACTGGGAGATAACGGAGAAGTACTATCGCGAGCTTGAGCAGACTATTCTCCGTCAGCCTGCCTTCTACCTCTGGAGCCACAATCGTTGGAAGCGCACGAGGGAGGAGTACAACCAGCGTTTGCTGGAAAAAGAAAAGAGTGCTAATTAACGTGCTTTTGCCGGGGCGTTGACAAGGCATCAATGTGTCCTGGCTCAGTCCTGTCTTTGTCTTGTCTTTGTACAATCTCTGCACTATCTCTGTCCTGGCTCTTTCTTGTCTCTGTCATGCCTCTGTTCTATCTCTGTACAGTTTCTGTACTATCTCTGTACTGGCCGCATAAAAGCCATGTACGTTGTGAGGATGGCTGCGGTGCTTTGTGAGGATGGCTGCGGTGTGTTGTGAGAAAAGCAGTTGTGCTTTGTTGAAAGGGGTACGGTGCTTTATAGGGATAGTTGCTGTGCTTCGCGAGGATGGCTGCTGTGCTTTGTGAGAAAAGTAGCTGTGCTTTGTTAAAAGGGGTACCGTGCTATATAGGGATAGTTGCCGTGCTTCGCGAGGATGGCTGCGGTGCGTTGTGAGAAAAGCAGCTGTGCTTTGTTAAAAAGGGAACGGTGCTATATAGGGATAGTTGCCGTGCTTTACATGAAT
>JAFSSN010000036.1 GCA_017450985.1 Bacteroidaceae bacterium | reverse complement strand
CCGTTTTTGCGGTTGTACGGTTGGAAGGTTATGCGGTTGTACGGTCGCTACGCTTGCAGGTTGTGCGGTTATGCGGTCGCTACGCTTGCCGGTTGTGTGGTCGCTTCGCTTGTGGGTTATGCGGTTATGCGTCCGCTACTCTCCCTCTTTACCTAATTATTTCCCTGCAAATGTGGTCTTGGAAGTCGCGGGCATTCCAGACAGGAGTGTCGCGCTGTATGATGGCAAAGGCATACCAGTGGCCGTTGAGACCTTGGGCATAGCCGGCGAGCGACGAGCCGCCAATGGTGACGAGCGTGCCTGTCTTGCACATGATGCGCCCGCGTGTATAACCATGCGCCATTCGCGTCTTGAGCGAGCCGGTGCGTCCCTTGATGCCCGGGCTTGCGAGTGCTTCGTTAATGAAGATGTTGCGAATAGGACGGTTGTTGTATGCCCAGAGGAGCAGACGCACGAGGAAGTCGGAACTGAGACGGTTGGCAGGCGAGAGACCACTGCCATCGTTGATTACATAACCGTACTTCTTGGTGTCGATGCCCAGCTTCTCTTTCAGGAAACGCTCCACTTCGTGAGGCGACTTGCCGTACTGACTATGAGCCTCCCAGTAGTTGCCGTACACGTTGTCGAGGTGGTAGAACAGGCTCTCGGCCTTCATGTTGCTGCTGTATATGAGCATCGGGTCGAGCACCTTGAGCAGAGGATTCTGCGTTGCGATGATGCACTCCGTGCCCTGCGTAAACTGGTCGAGTGCTATTCGTCGCATCAGTTGATTGAGGTCGAAGGTCGGCTCGTTGAAGTGCTCGGCAGCCACGTTCGACCAATATTCGTTGAGGCTCGGGTCGTCGATGCTGTACGGGTTCTCATTCACCTGTATGCCTCGCGTGCGCAGTGCCTGTATGAATGTTCGCTTGATATACTTTTCGCCCTTGAGCATCAGCGGCAGTTTGTGGTACTGTATGTCCCACGGCTTGTCTGTAGGGTGAGGGCGCAGTGTGTCGCGTCGGGCAAGGTGCATAATGACGTTGCCGTCCAGCCGCTTTATGCCCCGTGCCTGAACAGCCTTTGCCCATTCGTTGAAGTCCCAGAACAGCGGGTCGTCGTCCATCTTGAGTATGAAGGAACCGTGCAGCGTTCCGTCGTCGTCAATCGAACCTTTCATGAAGAGGCTGTCGCAGAATGCGTATCTCTCGCCCAGTCGGTCGAGTGCAGTCACCGCCGTGAGCAGTTTCATGCACGACGCCGGAGCCATGAGCATATTCTCGTTATGCTTGTAGATGTAAGTGTTGCTTGAAATGTCGAATACGCTGATAGCCGTATTGTTGGCCGTTATGCCCCTTTTGTACGTGTTGATGAGGCGTGTTATGCGCTGTTGCATGTGCAGGTCGCTCTGCAGAATGAGCGGCACGGAGTCGGGTACCGTAGTCGTTGTGTCTGGCGCCTGTGTGTTGTCGTCCCAAACAATCTCTGTGGCGTTTGTAGCGTCACTTGTGAAGGCTGTAAGTATGTATAGTAATAGTAAATATGATAATTTCCTCATTTGCGGTTTTGTCTTAAAAACAATCTAGATTTGTTGTCCTGCGGCTTGTCTGCCGCGTGCATCAGTGGAACACTATTTCCACAGGACAGTGGTCGCTGCCCATTATTTCGGAGTGTATGGCTGCGCTGTCGAGACGCTCCGTGAAGCGGTTTGACACAAGGAAGTAGTCGATGCGCCAGCCTGCGTTCTTCTCCCTTGCGTGGAAGCGGTAGCTCCACCATGAGTATGCTCCCTCGAGGGTAGGGAAGAAGTGGCGGAAGGTGTCGGTAAATCCGCTGCCGAGCAGAGTGGTCATCTTTTCTCGCTCCTCGTCGGTGAATCCCGCGTTGCGCCTGTTCGTCTTAGGGTTCTTGATGTCAATCTCCTCGTGTGCCACGTTCATGTCGCCGCATACCACCACAGGCTTCTTCTCGTCGAGACGCATGAGAAACATACGGAAGTCGTCCTCCCACTTCATGCGGTAGTCGAGTCGTCGCAGTTCGTCCTGTGAGTTCGGAGTATATACCGTGACGAGATAGTGGTCGTCAAATTCGAGTGTGATTATGCGTCCTTCATGGTCGTGTTCGTCTATTCCCATTCCGTATGTCACACTCAGCGGTTCGCGTCGCGTGAAGACGGCAGTTCCCGAATAGCCCTTTTTCTCTGCATAGTTCCAGTAGGCATGATATCCCTCGAACGCAATGTCGAGTTGTCCGTCCTGCATCTTAGTCTCTTGTAAGCAAAACGCGTCGGCATCGAGGGTGTTGAATGCCTCATTAAAGTTTTTCCCCACACACGCGCGGAGTCCATTAACATTCCAACTGATATATTTCATATTCTGTTCAACGTTCAAGTCTTGTAGTAGTAAAGTATGTTGCAAATATATAAAAAAAACTCTATTCTCCGGCTTTTCACCGTGAATATTTTTCGTCAGCCATGATTTTTACTTTGTTGATAAATGTTTTGGAAGTTAGAGAGGTTGCTTTTGGTAGTTGAAATGAAATAAAAGTATGTATCTATGTGCATGGATAGAATGCTGCACAGTTCCATGCCGCGCCATGTGGCTCACTGATTAAGGTGCAGTCTTCCTATTTTCACTCTTCGCTCTTCACTTCGAAGAACGCCTCCCGTTAACTACCTGTAAAACATGGATTGTTGTGTTTTTCTACAAGTCTTTTCCTGCTCTCCTTCAGCTCTTCTCCGGGTCGCCTACGGCTTTTCTCTGCATTTTCTCCGCATTTCTACGGATTGTACCCGTAGAAAACCCGTAGGCGACCCGTAAGAAACCCGTAAGTCATCCGTAGGAAATGCGTAGAAGCCCCGTTCCTGTCACGGTACTGACGAGATTGACAGTGCTTTGTCCTTGGGCTCGGAAAGTCACCGTGTCTGTTGATTTCCATTTGCAAATATAGTGATTTTTTGTGACACGAACAGATGATTGGAATATTTTTGCAAGCGTCGCTAACGCTTTACTTGCTTGGAGTAAAAAAGGAGTTATCGGGAGATATCGGGAGTAAAGAGACGAATGTCTGTTTACGGATATGTCTGCTGCGATAGAGTATTCTTCATTCTTCATTCTTCACTCTTCACTCCGCCGTAGGCGAAAGAGTATCGTCCTGAGCGAAACGGTTACTCCTTTTTACTTCACGAAGTTAACTCCAGTTTACTACTTGCGAAACTTCTGTAATTGAAAATTGATAATTGGCCGTTCGGGGGACTTCTCTCCGAACGGCGAATTTTTTTGTATATGGTTTTACGGTTTTATGGTTATGCGGTTGTGCGATTGGATGGTTTTAATGTTCAACTTTTTTATTTTTATTTTGTTTGTGAATATTTGCTGTGTCGTCTGTGTTTTTTGTTTGACGATGCAAATGTCTGTGTCTTTTTTCGTCTTGCAAAGGATTTTTTTCTCGTTGTATGAACTACTGTGTTTAATGTACGAAAGTGGCTGTAGGCTGATTGTGGACGATGACATGGAGCGAAAAGCTATAGTTGTGGAAAAATATATTGTCGAAAGGAATTGCTTTCCTGAATTTTTCGTTATTTTTGCCGTGTCTATCACAAAATGTATTTTTGTTCTTGGGGGTGAAGCGTTATGAAGGGTGAAAAGCATGGTGTGACAAGATTCTGAGAATCATATCTTTGTTCCGGAATTTACTATGAATATTTGTTGCCTTATTAATCGTAAGAAAGTTAGAATATAAATGATGAAGTTGAAGGAGAGATATAAGCGTTTCCGTGTGTGGCAGTTTACGCCTGTGCACTATAGCATGGACATGGAACGTCATCGTTGCTGTAATTGCAAATATGAGTTTCAGGGTAATTACTGCCCTAAGTGCGGCCAGAAGGCTGATGCAGGACCAATCACGTGGAAGAGCATTCGTCTTGGCATAATGAATGTGTGGGGCATAGGCAACCGTGCCTTGCTGTTTACCGTGGCTCAGTTGCTCCTGCGCCCCGGGTTCATGATTTGCGACTATCTTAATGGTAGGCGTCAGGTAAGCTATCCGCCGTTCAGTATGCTTGTGCTGGTGGGACTGTTTACGTATTATCTTGCGCAGTTGTTTGACCTTAATCTGCTGATAAGCGAGGAAGAAGGTGTGTTTGCATTCTCGAGCCTGTCAGCGGAGGGCGGTGTCGTCAGTCTGTTCCTGTCGTGGCTCAGCAGTCACTTTGATTATGCCTCGCTCTTTATCTTCAGCATGTTGTCGCTGCCTACCTATATAGCGTTTCACTATTCTCCTCGCAACACTCGTCACACCATTCCCCAGGAGCTTTTTATCCAGGTGTTTAATGCAACCCAGTTTCTGTGTGTGTCGTTTTTATGTTCCGTTGCGCTCAAATTCGATTTGCTGCCTGTGTCCGTCGGCTCGGACATCGTGCTGTTCGTATTGCTCCCGATGACTCTGTTCGTCAGCTACAGACAGCTTTTCGGCTATGGGTGTTGGGGCA
The DNA here is from genome assembly GCA_017450985.1 of Bacteroidaceae bacterium. GTDB lineage: Bacteria > Bacteroidota > Bacteroidia > Bacteroidales > Bacteroidaceae > Minthosoma. The sequence continues at coordinate 5,924 of JAFSSN010000036.1, read as the reverse complement.
CCTTGTGGCGTGTCGTTATGTGTATGCTCCTTATGATGGTGTGCATCGGCATGTTCTATTCGATAGGCTTTGTGCTGAATGATCTTGTTGTTGGCGGTGATGTGAGAACGCATCTGTCGCTGCTCGTGTTCTTGCTCTTCGTTTTCTGCATTACGTCGGGCTTCATGACATTTGTGAATATATGGTCGATGAAGCATCGCCGCTCTCGTTCGCGCAGGTAAACGGGGCTTGAAACTGCCGTGTGTGGCTGTCGGTGATGAGCATGTGAGGATACGCACATGGATTGGGGGCTTCTGTTTTGAAGTCCCCTTAAATAAGTTTTTTTTGCCGTCGTAACGACTTTTTTTTGACAAATGTCATTTCAAGAAAGCGAAATATTTGTTAAATAAAAACAAATGCTATATCTTTGGCGTGGTAAGTCGTGAATCGGCGCTCACTATTGCATGAATGGCGTCTTGCGTGCAGGCGTGTCCTGCGCAGGGAAGGAATGCTGTGTGTGACGGACGTGAGCGGAGGGAAGAAAGGCGGGGATGACGATGGAACGGCTTGCGAGCTTATTGCTAAACAACTAAACCTTAACCACAGAAATGGCAAGTATTAACTTTTTTGCCGTTGACTTGGGAGCTACCAGCGGACGCACAATCCTGGGAAGCATAGTTGACGGACAACTGAAACAGAGAGAACTTACACGTTTTCCAAACAACATAATCCAACAGGGAGGCCACTTTTTCTGGGACATCTTCGCACTCTATAATGAGATTATAAGAGGTCTGAAGGTCGTTGCCGAGGAGAAGATTGAGATTGCTTCCATCGGTATTGACACTTGGGGCGTGGATTTTGTGTGCATAGGCGATGACGGCGGCATACTGCGTACGCCTTATTGTTATCGTGACCCTCATACGGACAATGCCATGGAGGACTATTTCCGTCTTATACCTAAGGAAATGGTGTATGAGAAGACAGGAATACAGTTCATGCAATTCAATTCGCTCTTCCAGCTTTGCGCCATGCGCAAGAACAGGGACTCGGCTCTTGCTGCCGCGAAGAAGATTCTCTTCGTGCCGGACGCTTTGTCATACATGCTCACGGGCGAGGCTGTGTGTGAGTACACTATCTTGAGTACGAGTCAGATGCTCGACCCGCGTACAAAGCGTATCGACCTCCAGCTTGTGAATGTGCTTGGACTTAATGAGGACCACTTCGGCCGTTATGTCAATCCGGGCGACAAGGTCGGCGTGCTCACTCCTGAGGTTCAGAAAATGACGGGGCTGGGTGCCGTGCCGGTGGTGGCTGTGGCTGGTCATGACACGGGTTCTGCCGTGGCTGCCGTGCCTGCCCAGAACGAGAAGTTCGCCTATCTGTCATGCGGTACGTGGTCGTTGCTCGGCATCGAGACTAAGGATGCCATCATCAACGACAAGAGCTTTGAATATAACTTTACAAATGAAGGCGGCATAGAGGGCACTACGCGTTTCCTGAAGAACATCTGTGGAATGTGGCTTTTGGAACGTTGCCGTCAGGAGTGGACCGACGCTCCTAAGGATGTGAATCAGATTAACCGTGAGAGCATGGATGTGCCTGCTTTCCAGAGCTTCATATTCCCTGACGCGCCTGAGTTTGCCAATCCTTCAAGCATGGTGGAGGCTATACAGGACTACTGTCGCAGGACGGGACAGCCTGTGCCTCAGACTTACAAGGAGATTGCGCGCTGCATCTTCCAGAGTCTTGCTATGCGCTATCGTCAGGTGCTCGGCTATCTCAAGAGCATGGCTCCGTTCCCTATCGAGGTGCTTCATGTCATCGGCGGAGGTACGAAGAACGTATATCTCATGCAGATGGCTGCCAACGCCATTGGCATGAAGGTGGTTACCGGCCCTATGGAGGGTACTGCCATCGGCAACATCATGCTTCAGGCAAAGGCTGCCGGCCTTGTGGACGATATGTTTGACATGCGTCGTATCATTGCTGACAGCATCGAACTCGTAAGCTACGAGCCACGCGACACGGAAGAGTGGAATGCCGCTTATCAGCAGTATTTGAGAGTAACTAAAGGATAATAGTTTCCTCCACGTTGCTGTCCTCCACCTCTAAGGGGGAGGGGACAGCGGAGTGGCAAGGCAGGAGGTGAGTGCTTCCCGGTTTGTGGGGGCTTGCTCCTTTTTGCTACCCTAACTAATAGCAATATCATTAACGAAACAATAATAATACGTAAACCAACCATTTTATGAAAACTGAACTTGTTTCAAAGGCATACGAGGTAGCCAAGGCTCGTTATGCAGAATACGGTGTGGACACAGAGGCTGTCCTCGCTCAGTTACAGAACTTCCACCTCTCGCTCCATTGCTGGCAGGCTGACGACGTGCACGGCTTCGAGGTGCAGGCAGGTGCCATGTCGGGAGGTATTCAGTCAACAGGTGACTTCCCTGGCGCTGCACGCAACATCGACGAGCTTCGTCAGGACATCCTCAAGGCTAAGTCGCTCATTCCTGGTAACCACCGTCTTAACCTCCATGAGATTTACGGTGACTTCAAGGGTAAGGTTGTTGACCGCGACGAGGTGACTGTTGACTACTTCAAGTCATGGATTGACTGGGCTAAGGACAACAATACTTGTCTCGACTTCAACTCTTCATCTTTCTCTCACCCTAAGTCTGGCAGCCTTTCTCTTGCCAACCCTGACAAGGGTATCCGTGACTTCTGGATTGAGCACACTAAGCGTTGCCGTGAGATTGCAAACGAGATTGGTAAGGCTCAGAACGACCCTTGTATCATGAACCTCTGGGTGCATGACGGATGCAAGGACGTGAGTGTGAACCATGCTCTCTATCGTAACCTCCTCAAGTCTTCACTCGATGAGATTTTCGCTAAGAAGCAGCCTATGATGAAGGATTGTATCGAGGGTAAGGTGTTTGGTATCGGTCTCGAAAGCTTCACAGTGGGCTCACATGACTTCTATACTGCATACGCTGCGCAGAACGATAAGATTCTGACTATTGATACTGGTCACTATCATCCTACAGAGTCACCAGCCGACAAGGTGTCAGCTGTGCTTCCTTTCCTCAAGGAGTTGATGCTCCACGTGTCACGTCCTGTACGTTGGGATTCTGACCACGTTACTATCATGGACGACCCTACTCAGGAGCTCTTCTCAGAGATTGTACGTGCAGGCGCTCTCGACCGTGTTCACTATGGTCTCGACTTCTTCGACGGCTCTATCAACCGTATCGGTGCATACGTTATCGGTTCACGCGCTGCCCAGAAGTGTATGCTCCGCGCGCTTCTCGAGCCAAAGGAGATGATTTCAAAGCTTGAGATTGCAGGAGAAGGTTACAAGGTGCTTGCTCTCATCGAGGAACAGAAGGCTATGCCATGGCAGGCTGTATATGACGAGTTCTGCGTGCGCAATAACGTGCCTGTAGGTGCTGAGTTCTTGACAGATATTGACAAGTATGTCGCTGACGTAACTTCTAAGCGATAAGATATGAATATTGTTATAGGTTTGCTTATCATAGCAGTGGGAGCTTTCTGTCAAAGTTCCTGTTATGTGCCTATCAACAAGATAAAGGAATGGAGTTGGGAGAGCTACTGGTTAATCCAGGGAGTCTTTGCCTGGCTCCTTCTCCCTTTCTTGGGGGCATTGCTCGCTGTGCCTGAGGGACACTCTCTGTTTGAACTCTTTTCGATGTCCGACTCGTTCAACATCTGGATGACGATATTCTTCGGAGTGCTGTGGGGCGTAGGTGGCCTTACTTTCGGCCTGTCAATGCGCTATCTCGGCGTGGCTCTAGGACAGTCTATAGCCCTTGGTACTTGTGCCGGACTGGGTACGCTCATGGGACCAGTGTTCCTTTATGCTTTCTTCCCTGAGACCGACCCTCTGTCAAAGCTCACGATGTCGGTGCTCATAGGTGTGGGATGTACTATACTGGGTATCTCAATCATCGGTCTTGCCGGAGCGATGAAGACGGCTTCGATGTCGGAGGATGAGTGCTCGGAGGCAGTCAAGGATTTCGACTTCCCTAAGGGACTTGCCATAGCGTTGCTTGCCGGATTCATGAGCGGATGCTTCAATGTGGGTCTTGCCTTTGGCGAGAACATTCACTTCGAGGAGTCTAATCCTATGTTTGCCACTCTTCCTGCCACGTTCCTCGTGACGCTCGGCGGTTTTGTGACTAATGCGGTGTATTGCTTCTATCAGAATCATGCCAACAAGACATGGGCAGACTACGGTAAGTCGGCTGTATGGGGCAATAACGCCTTGTTCTGTTTCCTTGCCGGTGCGCTCTGGTACAGTCAGTTCTTCGGACTCTCGCTCGGAAAGGGCTTCCTTGCAGAATCGCCTGTGCTTCTCACATTCGCATTCTGTATTCTCATGGCACTCAACGTGGCTTTCTCAAACCTCTGGGGACTTATTCTCCACGAGTGGAAGGGATGCTCAAAGCGTACGATTGCTGTGCTTTTGTTTGGATTGGTAGTGCTTGTGATTTCAAGCTTCCTGCCTCAACTGTTGTAAATGGACTGAATTATTAATAAAGAATTATACATTATGGCTTCAATATTAGATGGACGTAAAGGTTTGGCCGAGGTCATCGACCAGATTGCAGATGTGACAGGCTATCTCTGGGAAAAGGGATGGGCTGAGCGTAATGGTGGTAACATTACGGTAAACGTGACAGAGTTTATGGACGACGAGTGTCGTGCCATGCCTGCCATTGCTCCCGTAAAGCAGATTGGACTCGTGTTGCCGCAGCTGAAAGGTAAGTACTTCTACTGCAAGGGTACGGGCAAGCGTATGCGCGACCTCGCAAAGCGCCCGATGGAGAATGGCTCTATCATCCGTATTTGTGATGACTGTGCAAGTTATGAGATTATTGCTGACTGCCCGGTGGCTCCTACTTCTGAGCTTCCTACTCACTTGATTCTTCAGAATCATCTTCTTGAGACTGGCAGTCGCTATAAGGCTACGCTCCACACTCACCCAATCGAGCTTGTGGCTATGTCGCACATTCAGCGTTTCCTCAAGGGTGACGAGATGACTCGCGTGCTTTGGTCTATGATTCCTGAGACATTGGCTTTTGCTCCTCTGGGCATAGGCATCGTGCCTTACGGTCTTCCAAGTTCTGTGGAGCTTGCTAAGGATACGCTTGAGCAGATTAAGACACACGACGTCGTTATGTGGGAGAAGCATGGAACTGTGGCTGTCGGACTTGACATCATGGATGCTTTCGACCAGACTGACGTGCTCAACAAGGCTGCTACTATCTACATGACTGCGCGTGCCATGGGGTCTGAGCCTGACGGCATGACTGCCGAGGCCATGAAGGAGGTGCAGGATGTGTTCAAACTTCCTAAGAAGCGTCCTTGCTGATAACGCGTTTATAATGTGATATTGGTATCGGGTTTCGCGAGTCTTTGTGACTTGTGAAACCCGTTTTTTTTGGTTGCTGTCTGTGTTATTTGAATTTGGTTATATTTTGCTGTCCGTGCTATTTGAATTTGGTTGTGCTTTGCTGTCTGCGCTCCCTGGTGCGATTGTGCCTTATACCCTTTGTTTCTTGATTTGAATATGGTTTGTTGGCTTTGCCTTATGCTGCGATGTTGCTTCGCCGTCTGTTTATGGGGTTGCTACGATGTTTTGTTTTTTTTTTTGTCTCATAATGCTATGGTGTTTGTAGTCTGTGTTCCTGTCGCTATGATGCTTTATTGTTTTTGTCTCATAATGCTATGGTGTTTTGCTGTCTGTGTTCATGCCGCTATGATGCTTTATTGTTTTTGTCTCGTAATGCGATGGTGCTTTTGCTGTCTGTATTTTTGCTGCCATGGTTCTTGTTTTTATTTCTTGCAGCGAAGATGCTTCGTCCTTTTCTAAGTGTTGGGAATGTTGTGTAAATGCCACGAAATACGTAGAAGGGTAGTGGTATTAT
>JAFSSN010000035.1 GCA_017450985.1 Bacteroidaceae bacterium | reverse complement strand
ACTATCAGTTCAGTATTTGTTCAGTACTTGTTCAGTCGTGGACTGAACAAGTACTGAACAAATACTGGACAAGTACTGAACAAGTGAAGGAGTAGCGACATAATAATGATAAACTTAACTTTAGCAAGTATCGCTAACGCTTTACTTGCTTGGAGTAAAAAAGGAGTTATCAGGAGATATCGGGAGTAAAGAGACGAATGTCTGTTTACGGATATGTCTGCTGCGATAGAGTATTCTTCATTCTTCATTCTCCACTCCGCAGGTTACTCCTTTTTACTTCACGAAGTTAACTCCTGTTTACTACTTGCGAAACTTCAGTGAGAAATTAATACGGACTACAGAATTCAATTAGTAGCAAACAACTATCAATACTCGAGGAATTAGTTTGCAGCAACAGTAAACACTCCAAATAGCCTTAGAAGTGTAAACTTCAATTCAAAAAACCGTCTCAAGCAACCACATAACCTAATTACTTCAAAAACGCACACCCGAATACCCCAAAACCAGCAGCAAAAAAGATAATGAGAATGCTTTCTGATTTTTGGCAAAAGACATATAGCCATTATAAATAAAATAGAGTATATTTGCATCGAAAAAAACAAAAAGGCGATATAATCATGTTAGACAAAAACGCTAAAATCTATGTGGCAGGTCATCATGGACTTGTCGGTTCCGCTATCTGGAACAATCTGAAATCAAGAGGATATAATAACCTTGTAGGTCGCACTCATAAGGAACTGGACCTGACAGACCAGTATTCAGTAAAGAAATTCTTCGACGAGGAGCAGCCTGATGCCGTGGTACTGGCAGCAGCTTTTGTAGGCGGTATCATGGCAAACAGCCTCTACCGTGCTGACTTCATGATGATGAACATGAAGATACAGTGCAACGTCATTTCGGAGGCTTACGCCCACAAGGTAAAGAAACTGCTGTTCCTCGGCTCTACCTGCATCTATCCTAAGAATGCACCGCAGCCAATGAAGGAGGACTGTCTGCTCACATCACCACTCGAATACACCAACGAGGAGTATGCCATTGCAAAGATTGCCGGTCTGAAGATGTGCGAAAGCTACAACCTTCAGTATGGTACAAACTATATTGCCGTTATGCCTACAAACCTCTATGGTCCTAACGACAACTTCCATCTTGAAAACAGCCACGTGATGCCTGCAATGATGCGTAAGGTTTACCTTGCAAAACTTATCCACGAAAACGACTGGACTTCTATACGCAAGGACTTGACGATACGACCTGTAGGTGCCACTATTCCTGAGAACGGCGAGAAGGTACGCTACGAGATTGACGGCAACAGCGACGAGGCACTCATTCTCAAGGTGCTTGCATGGTACGGCATAGAGAACAACAAGGTCACTCTCTGGGGAACAGGTACACCGCTTCGTGAATTCCTCTGGAGCGAAGACATGGCCGATGCTTCGGTACACGTGCTTCTCAACGTCGATTTCAAGGACATCATCGGCATCGAGAAATATTCATCTGTCCATTATGGTGCAACAACCGACGGCGCAGTGGACCGCAACCACAGTGCAGGTCGAGGAGGTGCCATTCCAAGTCTCGGCGAGATTCGCAACTGCCACATCAACGTAGGTACGGGCAAGGAACTTACCATACGTCAGCTGTCCGAACTTGTAGTCAAGGCTATAGGCTTTGAGGGTGAGGTGGCATTTGACTCAAGCAAGCCTGACGGCACGATGCGCAAACTCATCGACGTTAGCAAGCTCCACTCTCTTGGATGGACACACAAGGTGGAGATTGAAGACGGTGTTCAGAAACTGTTTGACTGGTATAAAGATAGCTTGAAATGAGAAAGATAATATTTCTTGCAGCCTTCATCGGTGCTGCCGCATCGTATGCTGCCGACAGAGTGACCGTAAAGGTCAACAATCCCGCCGACGTGGTGCGTGCAAGCGAGGTCGTGGAGGTTGATGTCAAGACAGTGCGTGCCAAGCTGGGTAATGCTCAGTCGCTTGTAGTGACCGACGCCGACGGCAACGAACTGACAAGCCAGACAACCCACGACGGCAAACTGCTGTTTCAGGTAGGAGTGGCTGCCAAAGGCACTTCAATATATTATGTCAAGGCTGGCACTCCTAAGAAATATGACGCCAAGGTCAAGGGACGTCTGTTCACAGAGCGAGGCGACGAGTTCGGATGGGAAAACGACCGCGTGGCATACCGCATATATGGTCACGGCGCAGCAGTAGGCTACGACCTCTTCAACAAGAGTACTGATGAGCTTATGCTCGACTACTGGTATGCAAGCGAACAGAACAAGGAGATGCGCAGCGTGTCAAAGCAACTGCACGACCGCGGCTACCACGACCTTGCCGACCAAGTGTATAACGCTTACTGCTACCACATAGACCACGGTAAGGGCATGGACTGCTACACCGTGGGACCTACGCTCGGAGGCGGTGCAGATGCACTGGTAAATGCCGATGGAAGCCTCTGTATGCCTAAGTGCTACAAGGCTTACGAGATTCTCGACCAGGGTCCTTTGCGCTTCAAAGTCAAACTGACATATCCTGAGATTGAGTTCAACGGTCAGAAGGTGACAGAGACACGCATCATAACACTCGATGCCGGAAGCCAGTTCAACAAGGTGAGCGTGAGCTACGAAGGCCTTACAGGTGCGGCACAGATTGCATCGGGAGTCGTGGTACACAAGCAGAATCCTGCGGCATATGTCATGAGCAAGGACAACGGATACGTAGGCTACGAGGACTTGGGCGATGCAAGCGTGTACAACAAGAAGTATCAGGACGAGCTTGCCAAGCAGATGGGACGGATATACGTGGGAACTGTATATGCCGACAAACTCAGCGAGGCTAAGTTCATGGAGAAGAACAACGGCATAGCTGTGGGACACGCTGTGGCTATTGCGAACTACACTCCTGGCTACACCTACTACTTCGGAACAGGATGGAGCAAGAACCCGAACACAGGTTTCGAGACTCTCGGTAAGTGGGAGTCACACCTCGCCGACATGGCTAAGAAGGTGCGCAAGCCTATGAAGGTTACAGTGAAATAACAGCATCTAAAGACATGAAATAACGACAAAGCAGATATACCTTCATGACAAGAGCATTGGGTAATGAGGTTGTACGGTTGTGAGGGTATACGGTTATACGGTTGTGAGGTTATGAGGTTGTAAGGGTATACGGTTGTAAGGTTATAAGGTTATACGGTTATAAGGTTGTGAGGCCTTTACGGTTGTGAGGTTGTGAGGGTATACGGTTGTGAGGTTATACGGTTGTGAGGTTATACGGTTATAAGGTTGTAAGGCCTTTACGGTTGTAAGGTTATACGGTCGTAAGGTCGTATAGTCATGAGGTTGCGAGGTTATACGACCTTATAGTTATCATGTTATACAATTCTAAAAAGCCCATAAACATCACATTAAAAACTATAAACAAAGCGACCTATCCACTTCAAAACAGGAAGAGACTGAAGCTTGCGAAAATAAGAATAAACTAAACAGAAAATGCTATTCAACTCAATCGTCGTGGTGGATGACAACGAGGGTGTGCGCGTTTCGTTGAAATACCTTCTGAAGAAGATGTTCGACAAGATTATCACACTCGACAAGCCCGACACTCTTTTACAGGTACTGGACACAGAAAACGTTAACGTGGTGCTTCTGGACATGAACTTTTCTCTCGGCCTCAACACAGGACGAGAGGGGCTCTTCTGGCTTGAACAAATAAAGAAGATGCACCCTCAGATTCCCGTCGTGCTGTTTACCGCCTATGGTGACATCGAACTTGCCGTGCGGGGAGTGCGCAACGGTGCTGCCGACTTCGTCGTGAAGCCGTGGGACAACATGAGGTTACTCGAAACGCTTCGCGGAGCCATAGAACGACAGCGAGAGGTGCGTCCACTGGCAGAGATAGAAGAGGAGCATATACGTACCGCCATAGACAAGTGCGGGGGCAATATGAAGCTTGCTGCCGAACTGCTCGGCGTGAGTCGTCAGACAATCTACAACAAACTAACACAGAAATAACCATTCAGTCATGTATCACCAAGACCTTTACAACACAGCGATAGAAGCCATACGAAACGGTGACCTCGCATTCCGTCTGCCGGAGGACAAGGCCGTGTTTCCGGGCGAGAAGGCTGCCATAGCCACCATCAACTCCATGCTGGAGATTATGCAGGAACAGAGGCAGAACATCGAAATGGCATCGTGGGAAAAGCTCACGCGCATACTCACCCATGAGATTATGAACTCGCTGGCGCCCATAGTGTCGCTGAGCGACACATTCATGGAGAACGAGTCTGTGCTTCACTCAGACATGTACGAGGGCATAAAGACCATTCATGACACGTCGGAAGGATTGATTTCTTTCGTGGACAGTTACCGCAAGTATTCATCATTGCAAAAGCCAAAGCCCGAGACCATAGACATGGCATCATGGCTGAACGTCGTGACAGGTATCATAACATCCAATCACGATGTGAGTGTGGAGACGAGAATTAATCCCGAAACATTGCAGATTAGCTTCGACCCTAACCTCTTGCGTCAGGTTCTGATCAACATCATGAAGAACGCCATAGAGGCACAAGCCACACAGATACAAATAAACGCCTATCAGTATGCCGACTCACCGGCACGCATTCGTATCAGCAACAATGGTTCAACAATATCGGATGACGAACGACAGGAGATATTCGTGCCATTCTTCACGACCAAGAAGAGCGGCAACGGCATAGGCTTGAGCCTTTGCCGTCAGATCATGACAATAAGCGGCGGCAGCATAGAGCTGTTACCTTCAAACACAAATGGATGGAGCACAAGTTTCCAGCTTGAGTTTGCCTCATCACGTATCGCAACACTTTAAGGCTTATTTTCTTTTAATTCAGAACGATGCAAGTACATCAGCCTGACATCGGCACAATTGGGCATATAGTTTTTCCCACTCAAATAGGGAAATTACACCCCCAATTAGGATTTTTTCCCTTGTCCAGCCTCTGCAAACACTATATCTTTGCATCACAAGAAAGAAAACAAGAAATATAAAGACAAGAAAATCAGGTGAAATGTTAGACAAATGTTAGGATTTTGATGACAAGAAACTTTCAAACAAACAATTAAGACATCGCATTATACAAAAATTACACAAAGGTTATTTAGTCAAAGAATTAGGTTATTAGAAAGGTTTAGTTATTTTTAGTTTCTCCGTTATTGGTGTTCGCTAAAGAAAGGCGGACACCAATATTTTTTTTATCGGAAAGCAACTTACTGAAGTTTCGCAAGTAGTAAACTGGAGTTAACTTCGTGAAGTAAAAGGAGTAACCGCTTCGCTCATGACGATACTCTTTCGCTTAAAAACGCATCCGTAAACAGTCAAACGTCCTTTTTACTCCATGGAGCGTAGCGGAATTAACTCCGCTTAACTCCTTTTTTACTCCAAGCAAGTAAAGCGTTAGCGATACTTGCGAAAGTTGAGCAACTTATTATATTGTCGTGATACAAAAAACCGGCAGAGTGTGAAAAGGTACTCTGCCAGTTTTTGTATTTCTAAAACCTATTTCTTCGTTAGTCTTACGCTATACTTTGTGGGATAGCGGCACGCAATTGTTTCTTAACCTTTCTTCCAGAATCCCTGAGTAAAGAGAATGACTATAGGGAAAATTTCCAGACGTCCGATAAGCATCAGGAACGAACATACCCACTTTGCGACAGGAGTGAGAATCATCCATGAGTGGGCAGGACCATAATAGCCCATTCCAGGACCTACGTTGGAAATGCTCGACATGGCAAGTCCAAAAGCCTCATAATAGTCGAAACTTGGATGCACATTGTTAGGGTTCACTCCAAAGAGGGCAAGCACGAAAGCACCACCGAAAAGTCCGAGAACAAAGAGAGTGATGAAACCCAAAAGAGTCTGAACTACCGTCTGAGGTACGATGACATCATTGAGGCGTACCGGAATGACTGCGCGAGGATGAAGAATGCGCGTAAACTCATTTTTCAATATACGATAGATGATGGACAGTCGTACACACTTGAAGCCACCGCTCGTACTTCCAGAACATGCTCCGGCAAACATCACGAACAGGAGGATAGGCATGAGCTGTACCGGCCAAAGGGTGTAGTCGCACGTCGCCAATCCCGTGGTGGTCTGCAACGACACAACCGTGAATATGGACTCGCGGAAAGCCAACTCCAAATCGCTGCAGTCGTTAGCCCAGAAAAGCGATACGGTGCATATTGCCGTTGCACCAAGCACAATGATATAGTAGCAGCGCACTTCCGCATCGCGGAAGAACTTGTGTATTCTTCCCTTGAGAATTGTATAGTAGATGAGCGTATAGTTAACACCCGACATGAGCATGTAGAATGTCAGCACGTATTCAATCATAGGAGATTTGAATACTTCGTGAAGCATCTCAGAGTGTGTGCCGTAGCCTCCTGTGGCTGTGGTACACATGGAATAGTTGATGGCGTCGAACGTGTCCATGCCGCACAACATCAGGGAAACGATGCAGAGCAGCGTGAGGACTACATAAACGGAGCCTATCCATTTTGCTGCCACGCTGATGCGAGGATGCACCTTGTCATGAAGCGGACCTGTCGATTCGCAGGCAAAGAGTTTCACCTCTCCCACTCCGAAGGCAGGCAGTATGGCAATGGTAAAGAACACAATTCCAATACCTCCAATCCACTGGGTAACACTTCGCCAGAAGAGCAGACAACGCGGCATGCTGTCTATGTCGTCAAGTATGGTAGCACCCGTGGACGTAAATCCCGACATCGTCTCGAAGAATGCGCTCGACACGTCGGGAATGGCTCCCGACAACAGGAACGGAAGCATGCCTATCAACGTGAATATGACCCACACCATCGACACGACGACATATCCGTCCTTGCGTCCCATGTTGGCACCGGCTTTGCGTCCCAAAAGCCTTCCTGTCAGTCCAAGGATGATTGACAATGATATTGGCAGACCAAACGACTCAATACCCTCGCCGTAGATGAAAGCCACAATCTGGCACAACATCATCAGTCCTGCCTCAATATAGAGCAAGATGCCAATAATCTTTAATATCAGACGCCAGTTTATCATTACTATCTAAACCACTTATCGAGTTTCTTCAATGTATTGCCTATGCAGAAAACAACCACCTTGTCGCCTGCCTGCAACTGTGTTGTTCCCGACACGAGCATGCTCTTACCCTGACGGCTCATGCCACCGATGTTCACTCCGCGAGGAATGTTAAGCTCCATGATAGGCTTCTTTGTCACCATAGAGTTTTCCTTGACGATAAATTCTGCCACATCGGCATCAGCCACGGTAAGCATCTTCACGTTGTCCACATCGCCCTCAAGCAGCATCCTGTAGATGTGACTTGCGGCAATGACCTTCTTGTTGATGATGGTACCCACATCGAGGTTCTCTGCCATGTCGAAGTAGGCAATGTTTTCCACTTGGGCAATGGTCTTGCGTATTCCCTTGCGACGTGCTGCCACACAGGCAAGAATGTTCTGCTCGTCATTATTGGTGAGCGACATGAAAGCTTCCAGATGGTTGAATCCCTCGTCGTTGAGCAGGTCCATGTCGTAGCCCTCGCCGTTGATGATGAGCGTGCGCGGCTTGGTAAGCGCACCCAATTCCTGGCAACGTTCCACGTCTGGTTCTATAATCTTGACCGAATATGCGTCGGGCAAAGCCCAGTCGGCACGCACGGCAAGCTTCGAACCGCCCACGATGACGGTATGCTCCACATTAGGATAGTCTTCCTTTCCCGAAAGCTTACGAATCACATTGATGCCCTCGCGCGTAGTCATGAAGAACACAAGGTCGCGCGGTAGAATCTTCTCGTCGCCATACGGAACAACCGTCTCGCCGTTGCGCTTTATTGCCACTACGTGGAAGTAATGGCCGTGCACCGCACCAATTTGTCGGAGAGTATGTCCCACAAGCTGGTTGTCGCTGTTACTCGTTTCCTTGTCGTACATAGAATTGGTGTCATGCATCATGACACTCATCAGCACCATGTCGCCGTTGTTGAACTCCCACATCTGTCGCACCCAACTGTACTTGGTACAGTTGGCAATGTCGTAGGAAGCAAGAAGCTCAGGATAGATGAGCGACTCAATTCCCATGTTCTTAAACAGTTCGAGATTCTCCGGCTTCATGTACTCGTAATTATCCACACGCGCCACGGTACGCTTTGCGCCCAGTTGCTTTGCCAGCATACAGCACGACAGGTTCTCGCTCTCGTGCGGAGTGACGGCTATGAAGAGGTCGGCGCCGGAAACGCCAGCATTCTTCAATCCCTTGATGGACGAAGGCGACTTGGGCAGAGTCATGATGTCAAGCTCGGTGTTGAGCTTACTCAGTCGCTCCACATCGCCATCCATCAAGACCACGTCCATATTGTCCTTTGACAACAAACGTGCCAAATGTGTGCCTACGGCACCAGCACCTGCAATTACTATTTTCACCTTTGTACGTTATTGTAACGCCGTTCAAGCGTTTTTATGCGCCGGAACGACACTTATAGTTCTGTTATCCATCACAGACACTATAGTCTGTGCAATATCTTCTGCACTCAGTCCAGTGAGAGCATAAAGCTCTGAAACGGAGCCGTGTTCAATAAAATTATCCTCAATGCCTATGCAATGAACATCTACTGGATTGGCAGCCTCTGTCATGAACTCTGCCACGGCACTGCCCAGTCCGCCCTTCTTCACGCCGTCCTCAACCGTGATGACGTGCTTGAACTTGGCACACACTTCCAAGAGAATGTCCTCATCGAGAGGCTTCAAGAAACGCATGTCATAGTGAGCCACTGATACATGAGGCCATTCCGGCTGACCGGCACGGCTCTCAACAAGCTCTATTGCCTTGCTCACTTCCACTCCTATCGGACCGAGAGACAAGACGGCAACGTCGCTGCCGTCGCGCAGCTTACGACCTTTGCCCACAGGTATCTCCTCGAACTCACACTTCCAGTCCGTCACAGAACCTCTGCCGCGAGGATAACGTATGACAAACGTACCCTTGTTCGGCAACTGGGCTGTGTACATCAAGTTGCGCAGTTCCGGCTCGTTCATCGGTGACGAAATGGTGAGGTTAGGAATAGGACGCAGGAAGGCAAGGTCGAACACACCGTGATGTGTCGGTCCGTCTTCACCTACAAGCCCTGCCCTGTCGAGACACAACACCATGTTGAGCCTCATCAGAGCCACGTCGTGTATGATATTGTCATAGGCACGCTGCATGAACGAAGAATAGATGTTGCAGAACGGAAGCAGTCCGTCCTTCGCCATTCCTCCCGAGAAGGTCACGGCATGGCCTTCGGCAATGCCCACGTCGAACACACGTCCGCGCATCTCCTTCATCATAATGTTCATCGAGCATCCCGTAGGCATGGCTGGAGTCACGCCGACAATCTTAGGATTCTTCTTTGCAAGTTCAAGAAGGGTAATGCCGAACACGTCTTGAAAACGTGGCGGCTGAGTTTTCTCATCACACACGCAGATACGTTCTCCCGACTCGAAGTTGAACTTGCCTGGAGCATGCCATATCGTAGCGTTTTTCTCGGCAGGAGCATATCCCTTGCCTTTCTTCGTGATGATATGCAGAATCTTAGGCCCCTTCATGTTCTTGATGATTCCCAACACCCTTACAAGCTCCACTACGTCGTGCCCGTCCATAGGACCGAAATAGCGGATGTCCATTCCCTCAAAGATATTCTGCTGACGTGTGAGAACCGACTTAATGCTATTGTTGAAGCGTATAAGGCCCTTGCGGCGTTTATCGTTGAGCAGTCCCCAAGCCATCAGCTTGCTTGAAATCTTGTATCTGAGAGTGTTGTAAGTGCTGTTTGTCGTGAGCTGAAGGAGATACTTTCTCATTCCGCCCACACTATTGTCAATAGACATGTGATTGTCGTTTAGGACAATGAGCATGTCATTAGGAGTAGAAGCCGTATTGTTTATTCCCTCGAAAGCCAGTCCGCCGCTCATCGAGCCGTCACCTATGACCGCTACGACCTTGCGCTTCTCGCCCTGCAACTTGGCAGCCACAGCCATACCCAGACCTGCGGATATGGAATTGGAAGCATGACCACAGCAGAACGTGTCATACTCGCTCTCATCAGGATGAGGGAACGGCTTCAATCCATGAAGCTTACGATTGGTACAGAAACGCTCGCGGCGTCCCGTCAATATCTTGTGGCCATAAGCCTGATGGCCTACGTCCCATACAATACGGTCGTATGGGGTGTTGAAAACATAATGCAAGGCAACCGTCAGTTCCACCACACCGAGACTTGAAGCCAAGTGACCGGGATTGACCGACAGTTCCTTAATGATGTCCCTACGGAGTTCGTCGCACACCTCAGGCAGTTTTTCCACAGGCAATGCGCGCAAGTCTTTCGGGTAATCTATCTTTGTTAATATCTTATATTCGTCTGAATTTTCCATTTCCGATTAAACAAATGGACATAACACACCATTTTAAACGGCAAAGATACATAAAACCGAAGATAATGCCAAACAAAACACCCAAAGATGCCATTTCAGCACCTTTTCCGCATCTCTACAAGACATTAGCACCGCTTATTAGCACATCCAATCGACATCCCGTGCCGATTAGCAGCCGTTGCCTTCGCACCCTCCACTACAACGTGCGAAGAAACTCGTCCCAGTCCTTTGCACCGCCCTTTTGGTTGAACACCTTGACGTACAAACGGCTTCTCACCGAGCTTATCGAATTGACTTCCTTATGCAGCAGAGCGGCAATGTCAAGCGGAGTGACACGTAACTTAATGAGCATACACACCTTATGTTCTGTGTCCGACATGCTGCAAAGCGAATTGAGCTTTGAATTGAAACGCGGGAAAGCCCCGTCCACCTGTTCTTCCCTCTCATTTTTCACTTCGCGCCTACTTCGCACCCACTTCGCAAAAGTCATTCAATCATATGTAATTCAAATCAAAAAAGAATAAAGAATAAAGAGTTAAGAGTGAAGAATGAAGAATGAAGAATCCAATTTACCATAGTTGGAGTGGCTTGCCTTGCGCGCTGTTGTTGTAACAATACAGAATTATAATAACGAATTGCCATGTCATGGCAATAAAGAAAGTTGTTCAAGTTGTCTTGTCATTTATGGCAAATAAAAGTTGTCCCGGTTGTCCAAGTTGTCTTTTTTTTCTACAGCGCACAAAGCGCGAATTATAAATAAATCACGAACCACGGAGTGAAGGGAACGACAACTTGGACAACAACGGACAACAGCGCGCTGTGCGCGAGTGAAGAGTGCGCGAGTGAAGAGTGAAGAATGAAGAATCGCATGCGGCAAAGTGAAGAACAGACCCTCTTACCCCCTACGCCCCTCTCTCCCTCTAAGACGAGAGGGGAGACCACGGAAGGGGAATCGCATGCGGCGGAGTGAAAAACGAAAAGTGAAAAGTGAAAAGTGAAAAATCCATTTTACCATAGGCGGAAAAGGGAGTGAAGAATGAATACGAGGCTGCGGAAGGTTATAAAAAAAGATGTTTGAATGGTGAAATGTGCTTACTTATCAACACACGTACACTATTCAAACATCGTATTTCACAAAGGATTGTAGGCAATCACTTCTTCTTTACGATTGAAGTCTGAGGATTGCGAAGATTTTCGCTCTTGGTGAGGAATGCCTTGGCAGTTCCAAACTTCAAATAGAAGTCGATGCGTACAGGGAGATGGTTGTCATCATCGGTAATATAGAACGTGAGAAGCTTACGTTCCTTCTTCTCGTCTTCGTCGTCGATGAGAGTATATATGAGACAACGATATGTCACACCGTCGTTGGCCTTCCAATTCTTACGGCCGTTATACTCCAATATCTCTTCCTTGACATCATGGCCAGAAGCAAGGTTGAACGTGAAGCGCTGTCCCTTCTTCTTGCTGTACACTTCGCCGTTGAACGAACGTGCAAGAGAGAGCATGCTTGCCATGTCATAGACACAATCGGAACGCTCTGCCGCATACTCGGAGAGCTTGCCCTTGGCATTGAGATAAGACTGCTTGAGCTTAATCTTATTGTTTGGATAGGAATACCACACTTGATCCACTGTATAGCGTCCGCCTTCGCTGGCTCCCTTGCGGTAATAGAGCGGCACAAGGTCGGTGGTAGTGTAAGCCATTATGGTATCCTTCATGGGGAAAACGGCGCTACAGCGTTTGTTGCTCAGCGAAATGAGGTCGGTACGCAGACCTTCCTTGCCATTATATATGGCTGCACGAGTAGTGTAATATGCTGTACCAGCCTTAACCCATACAAACTTCCAGTTGAAGTAGAGATCGTATGTCAGTCTCTCACCAGCCTTGAAGGCTTTGTTTTCTGCCGGGCACTGTGCATACAACAGTGACGTGAGACAGAAAAAAAATAAGGTCAGTATTCGTCTCATAGCCATAATTTGTTTTAAGAGACCAAGACGGCAAGAGTGGTCCCTGCCGTCTCGGTCGTCAGTGAAAAACTATTTCTTTTTTCTCTTAGCCCATTCTGCCAGTTTGTCGGCATTACGGTTCTTAATCTTCTTTTCCTTATCCGGTTTCTGCTTCGTTATCTTTTCTGGCTTCTGGAGCGTTCTCTCCTTTTCGGTTGGAGCCCATGTCTCTTCCGTATCCCAGTTTGCCTTCAGCGGCAGTTGCTTTGGCATGTAGTACATTGGCTCAGCCTGACGATGAGCGAGGTATTCGCCTGTGTCCCACTTGCCGTTGCCGTTGAGGTCGAGGAAGGCACGAACGAAATAGGCTCCAGGATTGACAAAATAGAAATATGCCGCACCATTGTCGGGCTTGGTGGTCTTGACCACCTTGTCGCTACCGTTGAGCAGCTGTACCACGACTGACGAATCGACGCCCCTCATGTTTATCTTTAACGAGGCAAATGTCTCGACCGGCTTAACCTTGATGACGCGCTTCAGGTTTTCCGAACGCTTGCCATAGATGCTCACAAAGGCTCCCGTGTCAAGGACAAGCTCGAAGGTTGAGTCCGGTTTCCACTCGGCATAGAAACGGTAGGTGAGTTTTTTATGCTCGACAGGCTTGAAAAGATACTTTGCCGGATAGAACAAACTGTCCTTCTTGATGCGGAACTGTATCTTCGAATAGTCTATCGAATCGAGAGGTTCCGGGAAGGTGAAGTCGATGTTGCGGTCGGGCGCAAGGGACGACGAGTTGGACAACTGCATCTCCATACATGTTTCCGGCATAGGCGGAATGGTGATGAGCATGGAGTCGCTGGTGACCTTCACTCCCTGTTCCTTGAGTTCCTTTCGCTTATCCCTAATCTCTGCACGGTGTTCTTTCTTGTACTGCTTGACCCATTCCTCCTGCTTCTCGCGGATTTCTTTCTGCACCTTGTCGTATGACACTTTCGACACGAGAGCGAGTGTGTCGGATGTCATTGGCTGCAGCACTCCCATAGAGTCCGTCTGCCAGTAGTCGAACGTCATGCTGAGTGTGTCCATATTGAAGATGAGCGAATCGCGAATCCAATAGTTGATGGTGTCCCTGCCCTCGTTGGCGTCGATGACAAAAGCATCGTCGGCATTGAAGTTGAGTCCATGGATTACGGGCAGACTGTCGTGCGGTGCGGTGAAGAAGAACGAGAACTTGCGCAGCTCGGGACGTTCAGACTTCAGGAACTGACGGCTTTGTCCGTCTTCCGTAAAGGCAAGGAGGGTGATGTTGTCGGGATAGAAGTGGGTAAACGGCTTGTACACTATGGAATCGTAGTGTATGGAGTCGTGCCACACCGTGTCGGGACGGATGTCCGGCTTACTGAACGAACTGATAAGCTCGGGAGTA
This sequence comes from Bacteroidaceae bacterium, assembly GCA_017450985.1. GTDB lineage: Bacteria > Bacteroidota > Bacteroidia > Bacteroidales > Bacteroidaceae > Minthosoma. The sequence goes on along the minus strand of JAFSSN010000035.1, from coordinate 16,657 downwards.
AATGCCACCATCTCGCTCTTCTGTGAGAAACGGTAGTCCTGGTCGGCATCCTTGAGAGCAAAGATGCGGTATTTGGTATCCTTGTTCAGTCCCTTGATGACGAAATGTCCGCTGCCGTCGGTGTGCGAGATGCGTTCAAACGGCTTGCGGTAGAACGTGGAGTCGTCGAACGAGTCGTCGTCGTCAACGGAATACAGTCCTACAAGGATGTCCTTTATCGGTTCGAGATTTGAGGCATCGAGCACATTTCCTGAAACCTGGAACGTGTCGATGACTTCGCCTGTAGAGAATGTGAATGCATAGTCGCCGAACGGGTTGCCCTCGTTATTGTCGGAAATGGAATTACCGAAGTCGATGGTGTATGTAGTGTTCGGCTTCAACGTGTCAATCAACTCCACGGTAACCTTTCTGCCGTAAGCCTCAACGTTAGGCTGCTCCAACTGAGGAGGCGACACCACGACACTCTGAGAGTTGTCGAGCTTAACGATTTCGTCAAACTCAAGTACAATCTTCTTAGGGTGTTCGTTGACTGCGGCATTCTTCGGGCTTGTCTTTACTATCTTCGGCGGTGTCTCGTCGTAGAGTCCGCCGTCAGGTGTTCCCATTCGTGCGCACGAATAGAGCAGCGACACACATGCCGCCACAATGCATACGACAGGAAGCAAGTATATTGACAAAGACCTTGTTAGTTTCATTGCTATTTCTTTACTGTTGATTGAGTGCAATAAGTTCCTCTATGTACTGGCGGCTGTTTGACAGACGCGGAATCTTGTGCTGTCCTCCGAGCTTGCCCTTTCCCTTCAGCCATTCGTCGAACAGTCCTTCCTTTGCCTGGATAATCTCCAGCGGCTGGAGGGTGATGTCCTTGAATCGCTTTGCCTCATAGTCGGAGTTGATAGCCTGCAATGAGCGGTCGAGAATCTGTGCAAATTCCTCAATGTTGGCAGGTTTCTTTGCAAACTCTATCATCCACTGGTGACGACACTTGGCATTGGCGTCCATGAATATAGGTGCTGCAGTATAGTCCTTCACGAGTGCGCCTGTGGCAATGCAGGCCTGCTGCAAGCCTTTCTCGGCATTATCGACGATGAGTTCCTCGCCAAAGGCATTGATGAAGTGCTTGGTACGGCCTGTTATGACGAACTTATAAGGGTCCTTCTGAGTGAACTTGACTGTATCGCCAATCATGTAACGCCACAATCCGCATGAGGTGCTTATGAGCATAGCGTAGTTGACACCAGGCTCAACTTCCCAGAGAGGAATAATCTTGCCCGGGTCAATAGGATAGCCGTCGTCGCCGAGGTTGTCCATAGGACAGAACTCATAGAACACCTGATAGTCTATCATGAGAAGCATGGCAGGGTCGTTGAGGTCGTTCTGTATGCCGAAGAATCCCTCGCTGGCATTATATGTCTCCATATAGTGCATGCCCTTATGCTGAATGATTGCCTTGTACTGTTCACGGTAAGGAGTGAATGCCACGCCGCCGTGGAAGAACACTTCAAGGTTAGGCCAGATGTTGTCGAGCGTCTTTTCGCCCGTGATTTCCATGGCACGGTTGAGCACGCTGAGCATCCATGACGGCACACCGCTGATATTGGTGATGTTGGCATTGATGGCTGCACGCGCTATCTTGTCGCGCTTCTCCTCGAAGTCGCTGAGAAGTGCTATCTCCTTCTTTGGAATACGGGTGAGGTTGACAGCCTTAGGTACGTTCTCGATGAGAATGGCACTAAGGTCGCCCACAAGACTGTTTGGAGTGTTCAAGTTTGGTGAATGGCTTCCGCCAAGGATAAGGCTCTTACCCGAGAAAAGGCGGCTCTTAGGATTGATGGTGAAATAGAAATAGAGACAGTCGCGAGGACCGGCATAGTGTATCTTCTTCAATCCGTCGTAGCTGACAGGTATGAACTTACTCTTGTCGTTGGTTGTGCCTGATGACTTGGCAAACCATCTTACCTGACCTTTCCACAGAACATCTTTCTGTCCCTCACGCATCTTCTGGATGTAGCCTTTCAGTTCTTCGTAGGTATTGACACCTACGCTCTTGACGTAATCCTCATAGCTGCGGATGTTTGAGTAACCATGTTCCTGTCCCCACTGAGTATCCTTGGCTTTATCAATAAGTCGGCGAAGTACCTTGCGTTGAATCTTTTCAGTATGCTTGGCGTACTTCTCTATACTTTTCCTTCTTCTCTGAAAATAAATCTTATATAATACTTTGGTTGTATTCATAATTTATTGTTTATGGTGCAAAATTACATTTTTTCCCTTAATGGATTGTATGCAGTAAAAGAAAAATGTATTTTGCGCCTTATTTCAGCACATCAAGAACGTTTTGTGGTCGTTCCACGATAAGTGTGGCGCCGTGTTTATAAAGAAATTCCTTGTCACGGAATCCCCACGACACGGATATGCATGGAAGTCCTGCATTGGCGGCTGTATTGATGTCAACATCGGAATCGCCCACATATACGGCTTCTTCCTTCTGTACTCCAAGTTCTGCCAATGCCTTCTCCACCATATCGGCTTCAGGCTTGCGTCTCACGTCTGGACGCTCGCCTACTGCCACCTCAACTGTATCCTTGAAATATGCCTCATAAAGTTCATTCACGCCTTCCTGCAGTTTGTTGCTTACGATGGCAAGACGACAGCCGTTGTTCTTGAGACCGGAAAGCATTTCCCCCACACCGTTATACAGGCAGGTGTTGTCCTGGCAATGCTCCACATAGTGTGCCTTGAACACGGCAAGACACTTCTCCGTAGTCTCCTCGTCGGTACCTTCGGGTACGGCAGCCTGAATGAGACGGCCGACGCCGTTGCCGACAAACTGGCGAACCTCGTCAATGCTTCGCTCCGGGAATCCACATTCACGAAGTGCATAATTGGTGCTTTCTGCCAAGTCCTTAAGGGTGTCGAGAAGAGTTCCGTCAAGGTCGAATACCACTACCTTACGTCCTGCAACAAGAGCCTTAGTCTTTGCCATGGCAGCCTGCCGCTTTGACTGTTCAACGCTGTTGTCTTTTGCCTCCTTGATACGCTTTGCCAGGGTCTTGTCCTTGTTAATCATGCGCAAAGCCTCCTTAGAGGCAGCCTGGTCGCTTTCCTTCTTGGAATAACCTTCGCCACGTCCGCAGAACACGCCTTCAATCCTCACGTCGGACACGAACATAGGCACATTGCCGTCGCGCTTCTCCTGCTGGGTGAAAACGGTCTTATACTGATATCGCTGGCTCCATTCTATCAAATTACTCTTGAAGTTTTCTTCCTGACGAGCCACTTCATCCACATTGATATAACTACGGAAGATACGTTCCTCCATGAACTTATAGCAATATGAATAGCCTCTGTCCAAATATATAGCACCAAAGAATGCTTCAAAAGCATTACCGTTCATAAAACTGTTGTGGGCGGTTGTCATTGCACCGTTGTAATGAACGAGCTTGTCCAGTCCGATATCGACTGCAAGCTTATTGAGCGACTTGCGACATACAATCTTACTGCGCAAGGTGGTAAGGAAACCTTCCTGCTTGCCTGCATAGTGTTTATAGAGAATATCTGCCACTATGGCTCCGAGAATGGCGTCGCCGAGAAACTCCAGACGCTCATTATTGACATAGCGACTCGGAAAAGCAGAACCTGACTTTCTGCTCTTCTTTGTGTCCTTATTTTCTACAACACGATTGTTTTTCTTGTTTTCTTCGTTTCTCTCCCTCTCAAAATGAGCAACAGATTTGTGTTGCAATGCAAGACGGTATAGCTTAATGTTGTGAGGGTAGAAACCGAGAATTTCCTTTAATTGTAAATAAGGCTTCTTGTCCTTACGGAAAAGAAGCCTTATTGAGTCTAATATATTCATTACTGAATTACTTGTACTTCTTGAAGATTACACACGCATTGTGACCGCCGAAACCGAATGTATTGCTGAGACCAGCACGTACTTCACGCTTTTGAGCCACGTTGAATGTGAAGTTCAAATTATAATCAATCTCCTCATCCTTGTCCTCTGGGTCGTGGTTGATTGTTGGCGGCACGATATCCTCATATATTGAGAGAATTGTGAACATAGCCTCAACAGAACCTGCGGCACCGAGAAGGTGACCTGTCATTGACTTCGTAGAGCTGATGTTGAGCTTGTAAGCAGCATCACCGAATACCTCTTTGATAGCCTTTGCCTCTGAAATGTCACCTACGTGAGTTGATGTTCCATGTACATTGATGTAATCAATATCCTCTGGCTTCAAGTTTGCGTCCTTGAGTGCGCGCTCCATAACGAGTTTTGCACCAAGACCTTCTGGATGAGATGCTGTGATATGGTAAGCATCGGCAGACATACCTGCACCGACCATCTCGGCATAAATCTTAGCACCACGTGCCTTTGCATGCTCAAGTTCCTCAAGGATGAGGACACCTGCACCTTCACCCATAACAAATCCGTCACGGCTTGCGCTGAATGGACGGCTTGCCTTCTCTGGCTCCTCGTTGCGTGTTGAAAGTGCCTTCATTGCATTGAAACCACCAACACCTGCTGGCCAGATAGCAGACTCAGCACCACCTGTTACAATGGCATTAGCCTTACCAAGGCGAATAAGATTGAATGCGTCAGCAAGTGCGTTAGAAGATGAAGCACAAGCTGATGTTGTTACATAGTTAGGTCCACGGAAACCATTCTCTATAGAAATATAACCGGCAGAAATGTCGGCAATCATCTTTGGAATGAAGAATGGATTGTACTTAGGACCAAGTGTTGCGCCGTTTACTGCGTAATTGCCTGCTTCCTCCTCGAAAGTATGCATACCGCCAATACCAACGCCCATAACTACACCAACCTCGTTGCGGTCAAGACCTTCGAAATCCAACAATTTTGAATCCTGAATTGCCATCTTTGCTGCTGCAAGAGCATAATGACAATATGAATCCATCTTGCGCGCTTCCTTGCGATCAACGAAAGCAGTCACATCGAAGTTCTTTACTTCACACGCGAACTGAGTCTTGAAAGAAGATGCGTCGAAGTGTGTAATAGGAGCAGCACCACTCTTGCCGGCCTTAACGTTAGACCAAGTTTCCTCGGCAGAGTTTCCAAGCGGAGTTACGGCACCAAGACCTGTTACAACGACTCTTTTTAATTCCATAGTTATTTGCAATTTAAAAAATTTACCATTTACTATTTTGCCGCACAACATAAAATATACTCTCAACTATCTTTCACACAAGGTGACTGACAATCGGGATTATACCCATAATGTTTTGCGTTCTAATAGTAAATGGTAAATGCAGAATCTTATTACTTACCGTTAGCCTCGATGTAAGCGATAGCATCACCTACAGTAGCAATCTTCTCTGCCTGATCGTCAGGAATGCTAATACCGAAAGCCTTCTCAAATTCCATGATAAGTTCTACTGTGTCGAGAGAGTCAGCACCGAGGTCATTAGTGAATGATGCTTCTGGCTTAACTTCAGCCTCATCTACGTTGAGCTTATCGACAATAATTGCCTTTACTCTTGATTCAATTTCAGACATAATAAAATTTAATTTAATGTTAAATAATTATTTTCTATATTAATAGTTTGCACACTTTTCGCCGCAAAGATATAAAATTATCTTTTAAATCTCACAAGTTTATTGCATAATTTATCAAATTATTGCACAAACACACGGGATAGTGTGCCGTTTTTAGCGTTTTTTACTCTTTATTGGCACGTTTACGCTCCAAATGATCAAGGATAACCTTACGGATTCGCATGCTCTTTGGAGTAACCTCCACATATTCATCTTCCTTGATGTACTCGAGAGCCTCTTCGAGTGACATTACTACCGGTGGAATGATGCGAGCCTTCTCGTCTGTACCGCTGGCACGAGTGTTGGTCAACTGCTTCGCCTTAGTAACATTGACGACGAGGTCGTTCTCGTGAACGTGCTCTCCGACAACCTGACCAGCATATACCTTGTCACCAGGATAGATGAAGAACTTGCCTCGATCCTGAAGGTGGTCGATAGCGAACGCAACTGATGTACCTGACTCCATGGCAATCATAGAACCGTTTACTCGACGCTGCATATCACCCTTGTATGGCTGATAGTTCTTGAAACGGTGAGCCATGATAGCTTCACCCTGACTTGCTGTAAGAACGTTAGTACGGAGACCGATGATACCGCGTGATGGTATCTCAAACTCAATGTTCACACGGTCGCCCTGAGCTTCCATTGAGAGCATGTCACCCTTACGGCGAGTAACCATATCAATCATCTTGCTTGAGAACTCCTCAGGCACGTTGATTGTCAATTCCTCGATAGGCTCATGCTTAACGCCGTTCACCTCTTTATATATAACCTGTGGCTGACCGACCTGAAGTTCATATCCCTCACGACGCATTGTCTCGATAAGCACAGACAAGTGAAGCACACCACGTCCGCTTACAATCCATGAATCAGTGCTGTCCTCTTTTGGTGCAACGCGAAGAGCAAGGTTCTTCTCCAACTCCTTCATCAAACGGTCATTGATGTGGCGGCTTGTACAGAACTTACCCTCCTGACCGAAGAATGGTGAATTGTTGATTGTAAAGAGCATAGACATTGTAGGCTCGTCGATGCTGATTGTAGGAAGAGCCTCAGGAGCATCGAAGTCACAGATAGTGTCGCCAATCTCGAAGTTAGTAAGACCGATAACGGCACAAATGTCACCAGAAGAAACCTCTTCCGTAGCACGGTGTCCCATACCCTCGAAAGTGTGAAGCTCCTTAATCTTAGTCTTCTCCTGTGAACCGTCGCGGTGACAGATAGTGATGTTCTGACCAGCCTTCAATGTACCACGGTGAACACGTCCTACTGCGATACGACCTGTGTAGGTAGAATAGTCGAGGCTTGTGATAAGCATCTGAGGAGTACCTTCCAAACGTTCGGGTGCAGGTATAGTGTCGAGAATCACGTCAAGAAGGTAAGTGATGTCATTCGTTGGCTTGCTGTAGTCAGGTCCCATCCATCCGTTCTTTGCAGAACCATACACTACAGGGAAGTCAAGCTGATCCTCTGTAGCATTGAGTGAGAACATAAGGTCGAACACCATCTCGTACACCTCTTCTGGGCGGCAATTAGGCTTATCAACCTTGTTCACAACAACAACAGGCTTGAGACCAATCTCAAGAGCTTTCTGAAGAACGAAACGCGTCTGAGGCATAGGGCCTTCGAAAGCATCTACAAGCAGGATACAACCATCAGCCATGTTAAGCACACGCTCAACCTCACCACCAAAGTCACTGTGTCCTGGAGTGTCAATTACATTAATCTTTACATCCTTATAATTTATTGAGACATTCTTCGAGAGAATTGTTATTCCACGCTCACGCTCAAGCTCATTATTATCCAATATCAAATCTCCCGTTTGCTGATTGTCGCGGAACAAATTTCCCGCAAGCAGCATTTTGTCGACCAATGTAGTCTTTCCGTGGTCGACATGCGCTATAATAGCGATGTTTCTAATATCCTGCATATTCTCTTATTCCAATTTCGGCTGCAAATTTACGACTAAAAAACGAAACGAGAGTTAAAAACATCAAAAAATCAATGTAACTTATTAAATTTCTTAATAATTCGAATACTTTGTTCACATTATTTTCCTACCTTTGCAGCCGATTTCCATACAAGTCGAAAATTATTGCTGATAATTGAGGCTTGTTGGACAACCACTTTAATAATAATAACATTTAATTATTTAAGAATTATGTATCTCGATTCAGCAAAAAAGGCAGAGATTTTCGCACAGTACGGCGGTTCTGCTACTAACACAGGTTCATGTGAAAGCCAGGTTGCTCTCCTTACTTATCGTATCCAGCACCTCACTGAGCACATGAAGGCTAACCACAAGGACTACAGCACTAACCGTGCTCTCGTTCACCTCGTAGGTCAGCGTCGTTCACTCCTCGCTTATCTTAAGCGCAAGGACATCGAGCGTTACCGCGCTATCGTTAAGGCTCTTGGTCTTCGTAAGTAATCCTTGTGTAGACAGAAGTTTGAACAAGTACGCCACAGTATCCCACAAGGAACTGTGGTTTTTTTATTTATTTTCAAACCGAGACGAAGACATCAGGCAAGTAAGCTACACGGAACTTGCAAAACATTAACAACTTATATAAAGCAGAACATGGAACTACCACAAGATACAATGATGTTGTTCAGCCTCATCAACATGAAGCTGCGCGACTTCTATTCCGACCTCGACGAACTGTGCAACGGAGAGGGCATAAACAAGGAACAGCTTTGCGCACAACTTGCCACAGCAGGATTTGAATACTCTCCTGAGCACAACAAATTCTGGTAAGACAGTTTTCCCCGCAACAACAGCGAAATTTACGAATACGCCACTAAATCTATCACAGTCATGATATTCAAGAAGAAAGACTCCTCACTCACACGTCTGCTCGTAATACGCTTCTCTGCCATGGGCGACGTTGCGATGACGATTCCTGTCATCCATAGTCTGGCAGCACAAAACCGCCAGCTACGCATCACGGTACTCACACGCGACAACTTCACTCCAATGTTCGAGTGGATGCCAGCCAACGTGAACGTCATAGGCGTGAACCTCGCCAACTACAAAGGCATCGGCGGACTCACGCAACTCTTCCACGAGCTTTCTAAATATCAATTCGATGCAGTGGCAGACATTCACGACGTTCTAAGGACCAAGTTCCTCAGAATGTGCTTCCGCCTCACAGGCGTCAAAGTGCGCGTAATCGACAAGGGACGAAGCGACAAGCACGCCCTCATAGGCAACGCACAGAAGCACGAAGCCCTGAAACACACCACAGAACGCTATGCCGACGTATTCCGCAAACTGCTGAACATCGACTTCAACATAGACTACGACGGACGACGCGCCGTGTTGGAACGCTTCGTCATACAATCATCACTCATCAACATACGCCAGCTCACAGGCAACAAGGCAAACGGACAGCACTGGATTGGCATCGCGCCTTTCGCCGCACACATGCAAAAGGTCTATCCTCTCAACCTCATGCGCCTGACGGCAGAACTGCTGGCAGAGAAAGGATACAAAGTCTTTCTGTTCGGAGCAGGCAAGGAAGAAGCACAGGAACTGCGCTCATGGGAATGTGACGGCATAAAGTCTGTATGCGGAAAACTCGGCGGACTGCACGACGAACTGCTCCTCATGACACAACTCGACCTGATGATAAGCATGGACTCTGCCAATATGCACATGGCAGCCATGGTGGGCACAAAGACCCTCAGCATTTGGGGCGCAACACATTCGAAAGCAGGATTCACAGCCTTTGCACAAGGCGACGAGAACATCATACAGCTCGACCTGCCATGCCGCCCTTGCTCCATCTACGGCAACAAGCCATGCAAGTTCGGTGACCTCCGCTGCATGAACGGAATCAAGCCTGCCGACATCGTAAGCCGAGTAACAGAAATACTTAACAAATAAACAGATGAAAGAGTTTATCCGCATCAAGAGAACAAACTATTCCAACATCGTTGCCTTCTTCTGCAACTTTCTACTTATATACATAGTCTATGCCCTTTGCCGATTGGAATACGTACTGGAAAACTGGCACACCTTCGCGCCAACTATATTCCAGAACTATTGGATAGACATCGTCTTCGGCTCATGGAGATTCGACACCTCAGCCATACTGTACACCAACCTGCTGTACATTCTCTTCATGCTCTTTCCTATACACGCAAAGGAGAACGACACATGGCAGAAAGTGTGCCGCTGGCTCTTCGTCATAGTCAACTCCCTGTGCGTAGCCGCTAATATCATCGACTCCGTATATTTCCAATATACAGGAAGAAGAACCACCACATCAGTATTCTCAGAATTCAGCAACGAAGGAAACATGTTAAACATAATGGGCGCAGAACTCCTACGCCACTGGTACCTCGTACTCTTTGCCGCCATGCTGTTCTTCATGCTGTATGCTTTCTACACCTTTCCTCACGGAAAACTTACCCTCACCGGCAAGAAACAACTCACACGCTATTACGCGCTGCACACCGTGTCATTCCTTGCGTTCGTACCTCTCACAATCTTCGGAATGCGAGGAGGAGCAACTACGGCAGTACGTCCAATAACCATCAGCAATGCAAACCAGTACGTCAACCGCCCGGCAGAAGCCGCCGTCATACTCAACACACCGTTTGCAATGCTGCGCACCATAGGCAAGAAGGCATTCACCAATCCACAATATTTTCCTAAGGAAGAACTCGACAACATCTACTCGCCGCTGCACAACGCTTCAGCCGGCACACAGGAAACAGCCGACAGCCTCGGCACGAAAACCTTCAACGCCCTCCACGGCCACAACGTCGTCGTGCTTATTGTCGAAAGCTTCGGCCGCGAATACATTGGCAAATACAACGAGACTCTCGACGGAGGACACTACAAAGGCTACACACCATTCATCGACTCTCTCTATGACAAGTGTATAAGCTTCGACTACACATTCTGCAACGGACGCAAGAGCATCGACGGAATGCCGTCAATCCTCTCAAGCATACCTATGTTCATAGAACCGTTCTTCCTCACGCCAGCATCGATGAACAAAGTGAGCGGACTGGCAGGCGAACTGAAGAACGAAGGCTACTACTCAGCCTTCTTCCACGGAGCCGAAAACGGCAGCATGGGATTCCAGGCCTTCGCACGCGCAACAGGCTTCGACGACTATTTCGGAAGAACAGAATACGACAACGACAAGCGCTTCGACGGCAACGCTGACTTCGACGGCACATGGGCAATATGGGACGAGCCGTTCCTGCAGTTCTATGCCACCAAGATGTCGGAGATGAAAGAACCGTTTGTCACAGCCGTCTTCACCGCAAGCAGCCACCACCCTTACGTCGTGCCAGACAAGTACAAGGCAACCTTCAAGGAGGAAGGCAACAACGTGATACACAAGTGCATTCGCTACACCGACTACTCGCTTCGCAAGTTCTTCGAGACCGCAAGCCGACAGCCGTGGTTCAAGAACACCCTGTTCGTCATCACGTCCGACCACACCAACCTTTCCGACCACGAAGAGTACCAGACAGACCTGGGCGTTTACGGCTCGCCGATACTCATCTACGACCCTTCCGGCACCCTGCCAGCAGGACGCCGCCACTGCATAGCACAGCAGATAGACATCATGCCTACCGTGCTCCACTGCCTCGGATACAGCAAACCTTACGTAGCATTCGGCAAGAACCTCATGCAGACAAAGGACGAGGACACATGGGCAGTAAACTACAACAACGGCATCTATCAGTATGTCAAGGGCAACTACATCCTGCAGTTTGACGGTCAGACCACCAAAGCCGTATATGACATCAAGAACGACTGGCTCATGACACGCAACCTCAAGGACAAAGTAAAGGAACAGACAGAGATGGAACGAGAGCTGAAGGCTATAATACAGTCATACATGGAAAGAATGGCCGACGACAGCCTTACAGCCCAATCTGAATAAGTGCTGACACCCAAGGCAGATTTCCACAATCCGCTCCAAACAACCTCAGCCCTGTATCTCCTACCACATTCCGCCTCCGTCAGCAAGGCACACGGAAGATACAGCCTCAAAATTCACACTCAAAAAATACGTACAGAAATATATGAACAAAATACTCAAAAGCACTTTCGTAAAGGAGTGGCTCCTGCCATTACTGTGCAACCTCGCGCTCGTCATAGCATGCTTCACTATATGCCGACTGGCATTCATGCTCGAGAACTGGGGACGCTTCCATGAACTGACAGCATCGGAGATGCTGAACATCTACCGAGGAGGACTGCGCTTCGACTGGGCAACCATCTGCTACGTGAACGCCCTCTACATACTGCTCATCACCCTGCTGCTCCCGCTCTTCGGCAAACAATGGTACAGGCAGACAACCAAAATCACGTTCGTGACACTCAACGCACTCTGCTGGGTAATCAACCTCATGGACTCCGTTTACTTCCAGTTCATAGGCCGCCGATGCACAGCATCCGTCTTCGTCGAGTTCCGCAACGACAACGTGACCGACATATTAGGCATAGAGTTCCTGTCACACTGGTACTTCGTACTGTTGTTCATCCTCATGGTCCTTGCCACATGGCGACTGTACCGCCATCCGCTGCCACACATACACGGCAGCATCACCCTGCCACACATCGGCAAGGCTGTAGGCGCACTCCTTTTCTCCACCGTATTCATCATAGGCGGCATCAGAGGAGGATTCGACCCCGAGCAACGACCGCTGAACAACAAGGAGGCTAAAGAATACACCTCACGACCAGTATTCTCTGCCCTCGTGCTCAACACGCCGTACTCCATCATACGCACCATAGGCAAACGCGCATTCCCACACTACACATACTTCACCGACGACGAACTGGCAAAGCACTACTCACCATTACATGCCGCCGCACCTGTCAATCCGGCACATCCAAACGTAGTGATAATCATACTCGAGAGCTTCGGCAGCGAATACTCAGCCTTCCTCAACGGCAAGCCAGCCAACGAGGGCTACATGCCGTTCCTCGACTCACTCATGCAGCAGGGCATGACCTTCGACGACACGTTCTCCAACGGCCATTGCAGCATCGACGGACAGGCATCAGTACACCTGTCAATACCTCTCATGGTAGAGTCGTTCTTCACATCCCACGCCGCCCTCAACGACGTATGCGGCGCTGCAACGGAACTGAAGGACCTGGGCTACCACACAGCATATTTCCACGGCGCAGACAACGGCTCACTTAGCCTCGACGGATTCTCACGAAGCGTAGGCTACGACAGCTACTTCGGACGCACAGAGTTTGCCGACGACACTGAATGGGACCACCACTGGGGAATATGGGACGAGCCGTTCATGCAGTTCTACGCCCACAAGATGTCGGAGATGAAAGAACCGTTCATCACCACCATCTTCACCGTCACATCCCACCACCCGTTCCAGATTCCTGAGAAATATAAGAGAGTCTATACAGAGGGCAAGATGCCAATCTACAAGACCATCCGCTATACCGACATGGCGCTGCGCAAGTTCTTTGAATATGCCAAGACGCAGACATGGTACTCCAACACGCTGTTCGTACTCACGGGCGACCACACCAACCAGAGTGCTGTGGCAGAATACCAGACCGACCTCGGCACCTACCGCGTTCCTATCGTCTTCTACCACCCATCCGACAGCACCTTCCAGTCCGTACACCGCGGCGGCATAGCACAGCACATCGACATCATGCCTACCGTACTCGGCTACACGGGCTGCAAGCACCCTTACGTGGCATTCGGCAACGACCTCCTGCACACCGCAGCCGACAGCACATACCACATAGGCTTCGGCAACGACACATACCAAATCACCGGCAACGGCATGCTGCTGCAGTTCGACGGCGAGAAAACAACCGCGCTCTACGACATCAGCAAAGACGTCATGCTACAGCACAACCTGCTGAACGACGCAAAATACGCTGCACGCCGACAGCCCCTGGAGACCAAGCTCAAAGCCGTAGTACAAAGCTATATGGAACGCATGAACAACAATCAGCTTGTCGTGAAGAAATAACACGCCAGCCTTGCTGTTGAAAAGAAAATTCACAGCCACAACACCGCCGTTCCTTTCCCTGCATAGCAGAGAAAGAAATACAAAATAGACGGACGCAACACTTTGAATTCCGCAGAATGGAAAAGCAAAGTATTGCGTCCGTCAGTATTATAACTTTCGCAAGTTTCGCTAATGCATTACTCGCTTGAAGCAAAGCATTAGCGAAACCCGAATATATAGGCAATGCAACGACTATTTGTTGCTGTTGTCCGTTGTCACATACTCCTTAGCCTTGTTGAGAGCCTCGTTGATGTTTGAACAGATGTTCTGCTCACCGAGAAGAGCATTGAAGCCGTTCTTCTTGAGAGTAGCACCCACCTTCTCGTTCACACCAGAGAGGACAACCTCGATGCCGTTGTTATGGCTCATCTCAATAAGGTTCTGCAAGTTATGCACACCCAGTCATTTGACGATATGGTTCAGAGCCTTGCCACATTCTGCCGCAGGAAAGGAGGTACACTATGATAAAGCTATATCATGGGTCTGTTGTAAAGATAGAAAAGATAGACATTGAAAAGTCACGCCCTAATAAGGATTTTGGTAGGGGCTTTTATCTCTCTGATGATGAACAGCAGGCATGGAGAATGGGCGAGTTAAAGGCTTTGATTGATGGTGGTGAACCTATAATGAATGTCTATGAGTTTGATGAGTCTCTGATGAAATCTGCAGAACTAAAAGTTCTCGTGTTTGATGGCTATACACGTGAGTGGGCAGATTTTATTTTCTTGAATCGGAACAACAAGCTGTCTGTACCTGCTCATGATTTTGACATTGTATATGGACCGATTGCGAATGACCGTGTAGGTGTACAGATTGGTAGGTATGAGGCTGGTGATATTACAATTGGCCAATTCTTGCATAAACTAAAATATATGAAGGGTATTACCTTCCAGTATTTCTTTGGTACAGAAAAAGCAATATCAAAATTGGAAAAACTATGAGTGTGACAAAACGAGAATTTGAAAGTCTGAAGGAACAAAAGATTACTTCAATGATAGATATATTGACAAATGAACGTGGCATAAAGTTTGAGGACGCAATAGACAAGATTTATTCATCTTCATTCTTTCAGAAGCTTTCTGACGTAAGGACTGGATTGTTTTATCAGTCACCACGTTATTTGCTTTCGTACTTTGATGGTGTGTGAAAGTTTTGTTTGCATAAAAATACAAAAAGAGGGTGCGCATATTTGCGCACCCTTCTTTTTCGGTTTCTCTACTCAATAGAACTCTGGCGTATTCTTGCGTCAAAGCCACTTGTAGAACCTCCCACGCCTACACCTTCGGCATTTTCTGGGCGTGGCGTGCCGTCAGGTCTTACATTACATGTACTTCCTGCGAGTATTGTTGCTCTAAGTCTTGTCTTTGCCTTTTTTGCCAATGGACTTGTATATGTTTTCTTCATATCGTTGTTCTGTTTTTTATCGAATAATAATCTTTTTGCCATCCTTTATGTACATACCCTTCTTGAGGTTATCGGTATTTACCACACGTCCGTCAAGGGCATAAGTCATATCTACCTTCTTGTCTGCTTTCACGTCAGCAATTTCTGTCGCATCCTCTCCGACAACACGCAATCGTACGTTGTTCGTAAGTGCAGAACGTCTGTTGTTGCGAGCCTCCGACTTCATGTACCATCTCATAGGCTTTAGTGAAACTGTGACGTCTTGTGCATAGCAAAGTGAACCACTTGCAAGTGCATAATGTTTGTTTTCATACATATCCTCTCCGCTCACGCCTGAGTATGTGCCTTGGAATATGAAGCGCATCTCCGTAGAAGAGCAATCCACATAGTTCTCCTCTGCAGGATAGAGAGTCGCGTTTTCGATGTGGATAACCTTGTCGCCAGTTGTCTTTGCCTTGATGAAGTAAGGAGTGTTTGCCTCTATTGAGCCACGCTTTATCTTCAAGAGTTCCACTTCTGTTACGTCAAACTCCCCATCGTCATCCGTGTCGTACATGTTCACGTCATTTATCTTGCCAACCTCAAATTCGTCCTCCCAATCATCATACGACATAGAGAATGGCACATAGAGAGCCTGCCAGTTGGTGTTGTTGAAGGTGCGGTGATATTCCAGTTCTTCTTTCTCAGAAGTCTCTGTTTCCGCATATGCCTCGCCATCATTCAGCACATAAGGTTCTGGTTGGCCAATATACCTAATCTTCTTGAACTCACTCCAGGGATAAGTCGTTTTGTACAACTCAAGACTCTCCTTTGGCACGTAAAGCGTTGCGTTCTCGTAGGTGTTGTGGTAATAGACGGTTTTGTATATTTTAATTCCGTAATAATATTTTTCCACAAAATCGTACCAATCACTTCCTCCATTTTTGTTTTCAAAAACATGAAATCCATTTTCAATACCACAAATCGGAGGAATGGTGCTTCGAACAGTTACTTTTTCAAGATGCGTGAGACAAAAAGCGCCTCCTTCAATGTATTCCACATTTGAGGGAATATCAATATTTAGTAAGCCTGTAAAATAAAAAGCACAATATCCAATCTTTCTTAATTTTTGTGGAAGTGTTACAGTGGTTAATTGAATGTTTTCGCCGAAAGCCAATCTTCCTATGCGCTCCACATTTGGAGGGCACACAAATGACTCCATTTGTTCGTGATAATAATATCCTGAATAACCACAATAAAACATCTCATCAGAAATCTCCTTCAAAGATTCTGATATTACAATTTCTTTAGCACAACATGACAAGCCTCCATGTTTGACTTGCTCGACATTTGGAAATTTAAGCGTTTCTAAACTTATGCAAAAACTAAAAGCATATTCCCCGATATTTTTTACATTAGGTGCATATACTTTTTTTATATATGGATTAAAAGCAAAAGCTCTTGGCCTTATCTCTGTTGTCGTAGATGGTAATGTTGCTTGTCCACTAGAATTCCCCCAGCCATACCATAAAAGTTTTGATAAATTATTGAAGTTTCGGATGTTAATAAAAACGTGAATAAATAGGTACAAAAAAGGCATTGGATACTTGCGTATGTCGCAAGAAATGAGTAACTTTAAGGTGCAAAACAAAAAGACTCATTACACCAATGCCAATGCACAAAGTT